>JAHBXY010000069.1 GCA_019636275.1 Planctomycetota bacterium
CGACGCCGAGGCGCTCCTGTTCCACGCCGACCAGGCGCTGGCCCACGCCAAGCGCGAGGGGCCCGGGCGGGTGGTCGTGTGGGACGAGGCGCTGCGCGGCTCGCGCGGGCGCGACCGGGTGGCGGGCGTCCTCACGGGCACGGCGTCGCGCGACTACCGGAACGTCCAGGCGCTGCTCGAGGCCGTGTCGACGGTCTCGCGCCTGGCGCCGCTCGAGCAGACGCTCGAGGCGCTGCTCGAGCGCGTCGCCGACGTGACCGGCGCCGAGCGCGGGCTGGTGATCCTGCGCGAGGGCGACGGCTGGCAGGTCGCGGCCGGGCACTGGAGCCGCCTGGCGAGCACGCCCGACGGGCGCAAGGGCGCGCCCATGCCGCCGACCGGCTTCGCCACCTCGGCCGTCGAGGCGGCGATCGAGGCGGGCCGCGCCGTGCACCTCCTCGCCGAGGAGGAGGGCGCGCCGCCGATCTCGCCCAGCGCCGATCGCCTGGGGCTGCGCGCCGTCCTCTGCGCGCCGCTCGTCGGCGAGGACGTGCCGGCGGGCGCCGTCTACGTCGACTCGCGCGACCCGCGGCGCTTCGACCCGCCGACGCTGGCCTTCTTCGACGCGCTGGTGGCGGCCCTGGCCACGGCGCTGCGCAACGCCTCGCTCTACGACCGGCTGCGCGGGCGCGCCGAGCGCCTGGCCGCCGACGTCACCGGCCGCGAGGCCGAGCTGGCGCGCGTGCGCCGGCGGCTGGAGAAGGCGCGCCCGCCCGAGCCCGCCGCGCGCGGCGACGCCTACGCCGGGATCGTCGGCTCCTCGCCGTCGATGCAGGAGCTGTTCACGACGCTCCGCAGCCTCGAGGGCACGACGGTGCCGGTGGTGATCGAGGGCGAGAGCGGCACGGGCAAGGAGCTCGTCGCGCGCGCGATCCACGCCCGCTCGCCGCGGGCGCAGGGGCCGCTGGTGGCGGTCAACTGCGGCGCGATCCCCGAGGCGCTCGTCGAGGCGGAGCTGTTCGGCCACGTGAAGGGCTCGTTCACCGGGGCGCACGCCGACCGGGCCGGCCTGATCGAGGCGGCCGACGGCGGGACGCTGTTCCTCGACGAGCTGGGCGAGCTGCCGCTCGACGCGCAGGCCAAGCTCCTGCGGGTGCTCGAGTCGGGCGAGGTGCGGCGCGTCGGCTCGGGCGACGTGCGCACGGTCGACGTGCGCGTGGTCGCCGCGACCAACCGCGACCTCAAGCGCGCGATCGTCGAGGGCGGCTTCCGCGAGGACCTGTTCTACCGGCTGGCCGTGTTCCGCCTGCGCCTGCCGCCCCTGCGCGAGCGGCCGCAGGACGTGCCGCGCCTCGTCGCCCACACCCTCACGACGCTCGGGCGCCCCGACGCGATCGTCGAGCCCGAGGCCATGCGCGTGCTCGTCGGCCGCCGCTGGCCCGGCAACGTGCGCGAGCTGAAGAACGTGCTCGAGCGCTCGCTGGCCCTGTCCGGCGGCGAGCGGATCGACACGGTGCACGTCACGCCGGAGGAGCCCGAGTCGGGCGGCGGCGGGTCGGGGCGCGACGAGGACCTCTACGACATCCCGCTGCAGGACGCGCGGGCGCTGTTCTCGCTGCGCTACGCGAAGCGGGCGATCGAGCGCGCCGACGGCTCGGTCCCCGAGGCGGCGCGCCGCTCGGGGGTCTCGCGCCAGACGTTCTACCGGGCGATCGCCGACGGCCAGCGCGTGCTCGAGGGCACGCCGGCCCCCGACGCCCAGGCCGAGTAGGCGCAACGCTTTCGAGGCGCTTCGGCCGGTCCGCCGCCGGTCCGTCGCGGTCCGAGGGCGGACCTCGCGACCACCCAATGCACGGCAGAAGCTGACCTTACGCTGCCGGTTCGTCGGTACGAGGCTCGCTTCCTCCTCCCCGCGGAAGGAAGGAGGAATCCTCCATGACGAACCCTCTCCCGACCTTGCCGGCGGGGCGTCGACGGTCGACGCCCCGCCGGCTTGCCCTCCCGCTCGCGGCCCTGTCGGTCGTGGCGGCCTGGACCCCCCCGGCCCTCGCGCAAGCGCTCCCGCAGGTCACGCCGACCCCGCGCACGCCCGCGCAGGTGACCGCCAGCGCGCTGAACGTGCGCACCGGCCCCGGGACGAGCTATCGGGTCCTCGGCTCGCTACCGCGCGGCACGCAGGTGGTGATCGTGGGTACCTCGGGCAACTGGCGGCAGATCGACCTCGGCGCCAACGGGCCGGGCTGGGTCTACTTCGCCTACCTCGAGCCGATTCCGGGGGCGGCCCCGACCGCTCCGGCGGCTCCAGCCGCTCCGGCGGCCCCGAACGCTCCGGCGGCCCCGGCGGCGCCTGGCACGACCACGGGGGCCAACAACAACCAGCTCGCCACCCTCCTGAACGGTCTGCGGTCTACCGGCACCAACCAGTCGACGACGCCCGGGGCGACGTCGCCCGCCGCGACGACGCCCGGGGCGACGACGCCCGCCGCGACGACGCCCGGGGCGACGACGCCCGCCGCGACGACGCCGGCGAACCTGCCCCCCTCGCCGCCGAGCCAGCCGAGCCAGATCAACAACACGCCCTCGAAGGCCGGCTACATCCAGCTCCCCGCGTCGGGGTCCGGCTACTACGGCTACCGCGGGGCGAACGCCCGCTGGGGCACGCCCCGCCTGGTCTACGGGATCGAGCGGATCGGGCGGCGCTTCGCCGGCTCGAACGCCGGCGACATGGGCGTCGGCGACCTGAGCCTGCAGAACGGCGGCCCGATCTCCGGCCACCGGAGCCACCAGACGGGGATCGACGTCGACGTGCGCCCGGTCCGCACCGACAAGGCGAAGCAGCCGGTGACGATCAACGACCGGGAGTACAGCCAGCAGCACACGCGCACGCTGATCGGCCTGTTCCAGGCGGAGCTGCAGATCGCGCTGATCCTCTTCAACGACTCGAAGATCCCCGGCGTCCGTCACTGGCCGAACCACCACAACCACTTCCACGCCCGGGTGCGGTGAGGCCATGAAGAAGAGCCGCCTGACCGTGCACGTCCTCCGTGAGCTGGGTGTCGCCTGCGCCGGCGCCGTCGTGGGCGCGGTGCTGGTCGGGGTGCTGACGCCTGCCCCCGAGGCGGCGGCGCCCCGGGCGGTGACGGCCGCCGCCTCGGCGCCCGCGCCGCGCGCAACGCGGCAGGTGGCCCTGCCGACCGCCGGCTGCGCGCACGGGACCCACACGCCGGCGGCGGCGTCGCCGCGGCGGCCGAGGGCGAGGCGGACGCGGGCGGCCGCGCCATGGCGCTGATCGACGTGGCCCTGGCCGCGCACCGGCGGGCGATCGCCGAGGACGGCGACGCCTGCGAGGCCAACCAGGAGGCGGACGCCGCGCACGCCGCGCTCATGGCGGCCCTGCAGGAGGACCCGCGCACGGTCGAGCGCGTCGCGGGCCGCCTCCAGACCACGCGCGACCCGCTCGAGGCCGAGGTCCTGGCGGCGTTGCTCGGGCAGTTCGCCGACCCGGCCGTCGAGCAGGCGGCGCTGACCCTGGCCACCGGTCGCGGCGACCCGGCCCTGCGCGTCGTGGGCTTCGACCTGCTCGACGCGCTCGACCTGCCCTCGGCGCGGCCCGTCGCGCTGACCGCGCTCGACCGCGAGGTCGACACGACCGTGCGCCGCGCCGCGATCCACGCCCTCCCGCCGCCGGACGGCGCCTCGATCACCGAGGCCGTCGAGGTGGTGAGCCGCCTGGCGCGCGTCGTCGGCCAGGACCCCGACCCCGAGACGCGGCGCCGCGCGGCGCGCGTCCTCGGCGACTGGAGCCACACGCCCGAGGCGCTCGAGACCCTCGTCGCCGCCCTGCGGCGGGACGCCGCCCCCGAGGTCCGCGCCGGCGCCGCCTTCGGGCTCGAGCTGGCCCGCAGCGCCGACCCGCGCGCCCGCGCGGCGCTGGTGTCGGCGCTCGAGGACGAGGACGACCTCGTGCGCGAGAACGCCTGGCGCGCGCTCGGCGCGGCCGCGCCGCTGTCGCCCGCCGAGCACGCGGCGTGGGTGGCCTTCCGCGACGCGCGGGAGGCGGTCGGGAACTGACCGCGCTCACCGCTCGATCCGAGAGCGAAGCGAGCAGATCGAGCGGTGGCGCGCATCCCCGAGCGAAGGCCGCGAAGCGGCCGGAGCGAGGGCGACAGGTGCCTCACTGCGGATCGGAGCAAGGGTCCCGCGCCATGACGCGGACCCCCTGACAAGCGATGGCCGCTGTGAGCCACTCCCGGCCCGCGGCCCTGACCGCCTCCTGGTCGGCACGGCGCATGCGTGCACCCCTCTGAGACCGGGGAGGGCGACGACCGGGGCGGCGTCGGGCGAGACGCTGGCGGCGCCTCGGGACGCCCGCGACCCGGCGACGGAGGTGCGCGTGAAGGCCAGCGGCCGGCAGGGATGGTGGTCTGCCTACGGGGACCGGGGTCAGGTCGTCGTGATCACCGGCGCCTCGGCGGGCGTTGGGCGCGCCACCGCCCGCGCGTTCGCCGACCGCGGCGCGCGCGTCGGCCTGATCGCGCGCGGGGCCGAGCGCCTGCGCGCCGCGGCGCGCGAGGTGGAGGAGCGCGGCGGCGCCGCCCTGGTGCTCCCGCTGGACGTCGGCGACGCCGAGCGCGTCGAGGAGGCGGCGGCGCGGATCGAGGACACGTTCGGCCCGATCGACGTGTGGATCAACAACGCGATGACCACCGTCTTCGCGCCGGTCAGGGACATGACCGCGGACGAGTTCCGGCGCGTGACCGAGGTCACCTACCTGGGCTACGTGCACGGCACCCTCGCGGCGCTCCGGCGCATGCTCCCGCGCGACCGGGGGACGATCGTGCAGGTCGGGTCCGCGCTCGCCTACCGGGCGATCCCGCTGCAGAGCGCCTACTGCGCGGCGAAGCACGCGATCGAGGGCTTCACCGAGTCGCTGCGCACCGAGCTCATGCACGACGGGTCCGGGGTCAAGGTGACGTCCGTGCACCTGCCGGCGGTGAACACGCCGCAGTTCGAGTGGGTCAAGTCGAAGATGCCCTGTCGGGCCCAGCCCGTGCCGCCGATCTACGAGCCCGAGGTCGCCGCGCGGGCGATCGCTTGGGCGGCGCATCACCCCGACCGTCGCGACCTCAAGGTCGGCTGGCCGACCCTGCGCGCGATCTTCGGCACGCGCATCGCGCCCGCCGTCGCCGACCGGGTCCTGGCGCGCTCGGGCGTCGAGGCGCAGCAGACCGACGAACCCGAGGACCCGACCCGGCCGCACAACCTGTGGCGGCCGGTCCCGGGCGACTTCGCCGCGCGCGGCCGCTTCAGCGACCAGGCCGCGCGCACCAGCCCGCTCACCTGGGCCAGCATGCACCGCGGCGCCGTGGCCGTGGCCGTGGGCGGCGCGGCGGCCGTGCTCGTCGCGGTCGCGGGTCGCCGGCTGCTCGGCGCCCCGCTGGACGGCTGACGCACGCGGGGGGGCGGGTCGGGGGGGCGACGAGGAGACGCGGACACATGCCTCGACCGATCGGACGGCGGCGCTGGGCCATCCCGGAGGGCTACATCCCGGCCTGGAGCACGGGCCCCGAGCCGCAGATGACCAGCCACGAGACGCTCTGCCTGCTCAACGCCTCGGACCAGGACGCGCACGTGGAGATCACGGCCTTCTTCGAGGGGCGCGACCCGTGCGGGCCGTATCGGCTCACGCTCCCCGCCCGGCGCACCAGGCACGTGCGCCTCAACGAGCTCGACGACCCCGAGCCGCTGCCGCGCGACACCGACTTCGCGACGGTGGTCGAGAGCGACCAGCCGATCGTGGTCCAGCACACGCGCCTCGACTCGCGCCAGGCCGCCAACGCGCTCATGACGACGCTGGCGTTCGCGGACGAGTGACCGCGCTCACCGCGTGATGCGCATCCCCGCGCGAAGGCCGCGAAGCGGCCGGCGCGAGGGCGACAGGTGCGTCACTGCGGATCGGAGCAAGGCCGCGCTCCGCGACGTGGACGACGTCGCGAGGGACGGCCGCTGTGACCGCCCCGGGGGGGACGCGAGGACTCGGCCCATGGCGTACCGCCCGATCGACGCGCACGGCCTGGTGGGGAACATGCACACGGCCGCGCTCGTCACGGACGACGGGTCGATCGACTGGCTGTGCCTGCCGCGCTTCGACTCGCCCAGCGTGTTCGCGGCGCTGCTCGACGACGGCAAGGGCGGCTGCTTCCGCATCGAGCCCGACCTGCCCGACGTGGTGACGCGGCAGTTCTACCTGCCCGACACCAACGTCCTCGTGACGCGCTTCGTCTCGCCGGCGTGCCTCGCCGAGGTGATCGACTTCATGCCGGTCTCCCGCGCGCGGCACGGCAAGGCCACCCGGCCCGACCTCGTGCGCATGCTGCGGCTCGAGTACGGCCAGGGGACCTTCCGGCTCGAGTGCCGGCCGGCCTTCGACTACGCGCGGGCGCGGCACCGCGCCTCGAAGACCGACGGCGGGGTCGCCTTCGACGCGGGCCGGGGGCACCGGCTGACGCTCAGCAGCACGACCCCGCTGGAGGTCGACGACGCGGGGGGCGCCGTCGCGCGGGTGCCGCTGGCCGCCGGGCAGACCGTGGTGCTCTCGCTCAACTGGGGCGACGACCTGCCCGAGCCCTACCGGCGCGTGACCCACGCCGAGGCGGACGACCTTCTCGTCGACACGATCGAGTACTGGCGGGCCTGGATCGGGCGCTGCACCTACGGCGGGCACTGGCAGGACCGCGTGCGGCGCTCGGCGCTGGCGCTCAAGCTGCTCACCTACGAGCCGACCGGCGCGATCGTCGCCGCGCCGACGACCAGCCTCCCCGAGTGGGTCGGTGGGTCGCGCAACTGGGACTACCGCTTCACGTGGCTGCGCGACGCCGCCTTCACGGTGTTCGCCCTCATGCGCATCGGCTTCACCGAGGAGGCCGCGCACTTCATGGCCTGGCTGGAGGAGCGCAGCCACGAGCTCGAGCCCGGGCGCATGCTCCGCCCGCTCTACGGGATCGACGGGCGCCACGAGACGGTCGAGGAGGAGCTCCCGCACCTCGAGGGCTACAAGGGGTCGCGGCCGGTGCGCATCGGCAACGCGGCCTACGACCAGCTCCAGCTGGACGTCTTCGGGACGGTCATGGACGCGGCCTACCTGCACGACCGCCACGCCGCGCCGCTCTCGCACGGGCTGTGGCTCGAGCTGCGGCAGCTCGTCGACCGCGTCGCCCGCCACTGGCGCGACACCGACCACGGCCCGTGGGAGGTGCGCAGCAAGACGCTGAACTTCACCTACTCGAAGGTCATGTGCTGGGTGGCGCTCGACCGCGGGCTGCGCCTGGCGCGCGACCGCGGGCTGCCGGCCGACGTCGACGGCTGGCGCCGCGAGCGCGACGCGGTCTACGAGGAGGTGATGAAGCGCGGCTGGGACCCGCGGCAGCGCACCTTCACGGCCGCCTTCGAGACCCCCGGCCTCGACGCCTCCTGCCTGATCTTCCCGATCGTCTCCTTCCTCGCCCCCAACGACCCGCTCATGATCGACACCCTGCGGGCGATCGACCGGCCGAAGGCCATGGGCGGGCTCGTCTCCGACTTCATGGTCCACCGCTACGACACCGACGCGACCGACGACGGCGTCGGCGGCCCCGAGGGCGCGTTCAACATGTGCACCTTCTGGCTGGTCGAGGCGCTCACGAAGGCCGGGCGGAGCGACCACCGGCTCCTCGACCGCGCCCACCTGATCTTCGACCGCGTCATGGGCGACGCCAACCACCTGGGCCTCTTCGCCGAGCAGACGAGCGCCAAGGGCGAGGCCCTGGGCAACTTCCCCCAGGGCCTCACGCACCTGTCGTTCATCACCGCCGCCTGCGAGCTCGACGGCGCGCTCGGGGCCCTGCGGACGGGCGAGACGCGGCCGGAGCGGGCGGTGTGAGGCTCAGGCTGCCTGCGGCGTCGAACGCGATGCCGTGGGGCCGATCGCGATGCGAGGACGACGGCGCCGAGCGGGCGAGCCGCGAGGCGTCGTTGCAGTCACCCCGGCATGCCCGTAGTCTGGTGCGTCCTCGGAGGTGAACGGTTGCCCTGGGAGCACTGCGGCGGAACCATCACCGACGACACCGTCTCGTGCCCCGCGTGCGGCATCACGAAGCGCGCCTGGACGGTGAAGTTCGCCGCCACGCGCGTGTTCAGCCTCGGGCGCGCGTGGGTGGAGCTCGCGGTCGTCGAGGCGCCCGAGCGCCGCCCCGTGCCTGGGCTCCCCTACGTGGTCGAGCTGAAGACCGGCGCCTCCACCCAGGGCGAGCTGAGCGAGGACGGAGACGCGCGCCTGGAGCAGATCCCGCGGGGCGCCTGCACGATCCTGTTCCCCACGCTGGACGCGGGGGACTTCGAGCCCGAGCAGGCCGGTGTGTCCGTCTCCTTCGACGTCGTCGACGGGCGCGGGCGCCCGGTGGCCTGGGAGCCGTTCCGGGTCACGGCCGGCGGGCGCACGGCCTACGGCGCGCTGGACGGCGCCGGTCGAGCCACCGTGTGGCTCGCGGGCGTCGACCCGCTGGACGCGGACGAGTGCACGATCGAGCTCCTCGACCTGGACGAGGGCGACTTCCTGGTGGAGGAGACGTGAGCACGACGCACACGGTGCAGCAGGGCGACACGATGGTGCGCATCGCCCGCCGCTACGGCTTCCGCAGCTGGGAGACGATCTACGCCCACCCGCAGAACGGGGCCCTGCGCCAGCGCTGCCCCGATCCGGACCTGCTGCTGCCCGGCGTCGACGTGTTCATCCCGGACAAGACGCCCGGCCGCTTCGTCCGCCCGGTGAACGAGCGCCACACCTTCCGCGTGCGGGCCCTGACCGCGAAGCTGCGCCTCGTGGTCAGGGACGAGCAGGGCGCGCCGCTCACCGGCAAGCGCTTCGAGCTGCGCGTGGGCGATCGCCGCCACGACGGCACGACCGGCGACGACGGGCTGGTCGAGGTCGCCATCGACCCCGACCCGACCGAGGGGGAGCTCGTCGTCCGCGCGGGCGACGCGGGCGAGAAGGAGCTGCGCTGGCGGCTGAAGCTCGGCCACCTCGACCCGCTGGACACCGTCAGCGGCGTGCAGGCGCGGCTGGCGAACCTGGGCTTCAAGACGCCGGTCACCGGCGAGGTCGGCCAGGAGACGCGGCGCGCCCTGCGCAGCTTCCAGCTCCTGCACGGCCTCGAGGCCACCGGGGGCCTCGACGAGGCGACGCGCGCGAAGGTCGGCGAGCTGCACGACCGGGCAGGGGGGTGAACGTGGCCGACGACCCGCAGAGGCCCGAGAAGGGCGAGTACCCCTGCTTCCCGGGCATCCCGGTGCGCCCGGCGCTCACGCGGGAGGCCGCCTCGGGGCGCCCCTCCGGCGAGCCCAGCCAGCAGGAGACCGAGTCGTCGGTCTCCTTCCAGAACGACGGCTCGAGCGGCGTGACCACCCTCAGGCCCGAGGTCGTGCCCTTCGAGTTCGGCGTGAACAAGCTGTGGCTCGCCGCGGGCGACGCCCGCTCCGTGGCCTACAACGACCTGGCCGGCGGGCGCGACGGCGTGGGCGAGGGGGGCGCCGAGCTGTGCTTCCTCCCCGGCGTCGACGAGCCCCGGCTGCGGGTGCACGCGGAGGTGCACCACCCGCAGAACATCAGGTCAGCGCAGCTCGAGCTCTGGTGCAAGGGGCACCCGCAGCCGATCTGGACGAAGCGCTGGGGCGGTCTGTGGGGCCAGGGCGCGCCGATCGGGGAGCTCATCACGGCGCCCCCCACCGAGGAGAGCGCCGAGTGCGCCCCCGTCGCCTGGGAGGGGACGGTCGAGGTGCCCCCCGCGCTGCGCATCGACGGCCAGGCCCCGTTCCCCGCCGGCGTGCTCACCGCCCGCCGCTCGCCCTACCAGCTGCGCCTCACGGTCTCGGCGCGCGCGACGCCCGAGGATTCCGAGGAGACCGACCGCCTGGGCGGCCCGGTCGTCGCCTGGACCTACCTGCACGTGGCCCCGGCGCGCCTCGAGCTCCTCTGGGGGACGAGCGACCAGCTGCCGCCGCTGCCCGAGCCCGACTCGCCGCGCGCGAAGCTCGTCGACGAGGCGGAGCGCGCGCTGCTCGAGGCGCTCGCCGCGGACCGCGAGCGCCCCGGGCGCAAGAAGGGCGACCCGGCGACCGCGGCGCCCCGCGAGCTGGTGCGCCTGCCGCTCCCCGCGCACGTGTTCGAGTGCGGCGAGGACGTCGGCTCGAAGAAGGGCGACAGCGAGCTCTACGCGGACCTGTGGCGCGACGGGCCGCGCATCCCCCTGGGCGTGCGCGTCCTGTTCCGCGACGTGACCGGCGCCGCGGCGGAGTGCCCGAAGGCGCTCGCCGGCGCCACGTTCCTCTGGGACTGGGAGGACCCGGCCGCCGAGGACGAGGTGAAGGACGAGGACGGGCGCGTGCCGATCAAGGTGGCCACCGCCACCGACGCCTTCGTCCAGGAGCGCCGCGGCTACCGCAAGGGCGACCCCGGCTGGCCCGCCGCGTCGGACAACTGCCACGTGCGCTACGGGGGCAAGCGCGGGCCGGGCGCGGCGCCCGTCTTCCCCGCGCAGGCCGGCCAGGCGCCCGCCGACGCGCCCGTCGCCGGCGCCTTCCCCTTCCAGGTCGCCGCCGGCAAGCGGCGCACGTGGGCCGCCGTGAGCACCCCCTGGCTCACCGGCAAGCACGCCGGCGCCTCGGGGGTGGTCTTCCAGCCCTCGCGCATGGCCGGCGACACCTACCGCGTGCGCGTCGTCCTCGACGTCGACGGCGACCTCGACCGCCCCGAGCTCCTCGACCCGCCGGCGTCGCGGCAGGACGCGTCGAACGTGTTCGAGACGTGGAAGCGTATGGAGGTGCTCTACCTGAAGCGCGGCGTCCCCGGCTGCGACATGGAGGCCGTGAAGGGCATGTACCAGCGGGCGGGCATCGAGCTCGTCCCCACGGTCGCCGACCTGGACGAGGCCACCTGGAAGTCCGCCTTCGAGGCGGTCATCGCCGAGGCGCCGCGGCGCTCCCGCGGCAGCGGGCTCCTCCCCTACCTGCTGTTCTTCGGCTTCCACCACGAGGTCGACGCCCGGGGCGAGGACCCGAAGTCGGCCGGCATCCACGTGCGCTCGCTCACAGACCTGCTGGCCAAGGTCCAGGACGCGGCGAAGAACGGCGGCGGCATCCGCCGCCTGATCCTGCGCAACAAGGCCGACGCCAAGGGCTTCGCCGACGCCGTCATCACCGGGTCGACCTCCGGGGCGCGCGGGATCGTCACCCGGATCGACGAGAAGAAGGGCGCGCTCTACGTGCTCGTCGTGGGCGCGACCGCCTTCTCCGTCGAGGACGTCGTGGGCGAGCCGGGGACGAAGCGGGCCCGGGTCAAGGAGGTCAAGGCGGTCACCGGCTGGAACGGGACCAAGAACGACGCCGACCGCGCGCGGGCCATCTCGCTCGCGCAGGCGATCGACGACGAGCTGGCGGACATCACCGCGCGCATGAAGGCCGGCGAGGACCTGAACCAGCAGCGGGTGGCCCTGGGCACGCGCTCGAAGACCGACCGCACCACGCAGGAGCAGCTCGACCGCGACATCCAGCGCCGCGTGAAGAAGACCCTCATGAGCAACCCGGCCCTCGAGCGCGAGTTCGAGTACGTGCGCCGGCGCCTGGCCGAGATCGTCCAGCCGGGCATGAACGGCGCGGCGCAGGGCTCCATGCACTACGCGGAGGTGCTCAAGGGCGCGGTCACGGGCGAGACGCTCCTGTCGCCGGTCATGCGCCGCTACGTCGACGAGGCCGCGGCGGCCAGGAAGCCCGACCGGAGCCCGAAGGACCTGGTGACGCTGTTCCACTTCAAGCGCTCGGTCTCCATCAAGAAGCAGCTCGCCGAGGGGGCATCGGTCGCGGCCGACAACGTGCGCGCCCGCGCGCAGGTCTACCTGGCGACCTTCGACCCCGCCTCGAACGCCATGAAGGGCCAGGACGCCGTGGCCGCGCACGAGCTCGGCCACGCCCTGTTCCTGCAGCACGCGCCCCCCGAGGGCAAGGCGTCCGAGGAGGTCGCCTCGCACGCCCCCGGCGACCCCGGCGGGCGCTGCCTCATGAACTACGAACTCGACACGACCGAGTTCTGCGGGCTGTGCGCCCTGCGCCTGGCCGGCTGGAAGGTCGCGGCCCTGGAGAAGACGACGCCCGCGCGGCGCGAGCAGTACCGGGTGAGCCTGCGGCTCGGCCGCCGCGAGCTCGACGACCTGTTCGCCCACGCCGAGGGCGACGACGTCGGCTGCATGGAGCGGCTGCAGGCCCTGGGCCTGTTCCGCCGCCCGCTGAGCCATCCCGAGGCCAAGGCCTGCTACGAGGTGGTGTGGCGCCACTGCAAGGAGCAGCTCTACCGGGCCAGGCTCGCCGACGCGGGCGAGGACGAGGTCGACGACAGGCTCGCGGCGCTGCTGGCCGACGAGCTCCCCGCCTACCTGGTCGACGGCGGCGAGCTGCCGGAGAAGGGCAAGTTCGCCAAGCTGCGCATCGACGGCACCTACACGAGCTTCTATCACCACCTGCTGGAGGAGGACATGCCCTTCCAGCAGGCCTCGGACCGCTACGAGGTCGAGGCGCTGTTCCTCCGCGACAACCCGGCCCTGGGCAAGCTGCCCATCGTCGCCGCGGTCGAGGTCAAGGACGTGGACGGCTCCGACGCCGACTGGGCGCCGGCGCGAGACGTCTCCGTCCACCTGCAGCTCGTCAAGCCGGACACCCTGCCGGTCTTCCAGGCGCCGCGCGACCCGGCGGCGCCGGGCGCCGCGGCGAGCAGGCTGGGCCGGCCCCGGCTCCCGGGCGAGAAGACGGTCGCGGGCGCGAAGAGCAAGTACCTGCAGGTGGTCGCGCCCGCGCGCACCGGCGGCCCCGACGAGTTCCTGCGCAAGCGCGTCCACGGCTACAAGGACGACGACCCCGCCGACCCGCAGGCGGGGAACGCCCACTTCGACCTGGGCGGCAAGCGCAAGATGTTCGACGACGGGCGCGTCGCCGGCGAGCGCACCTGGCGCGCGGCCCCCAAGCTGCGCCAGGACGACGAGAGCGTCAGGGGGCGCGTCCTGTGGACCTGGGGCGTGGGCCGCTGGGAGAGCACGCCGGGCGACCCGCCGAAGTACACCTGGCGCGACGGCCCGAGCGACGAGTACACGCGGCCCAACGTGTTCGCCACCGGGGCCGTGCCGGGGATCACCGGCGCGCACGAGGACGAGGACCGCACCCCGTCGCTCGCCGACTACCCGGAGGCGGAGGCGGTCCCGGGCGCGCCCCACAGCGTGCAAGCGCGGACGAACCTGCGCGGCGAGGCCTGCTTCGTGTTCATGCCCTCGACCGTGGGCGGCGACCGCTACAAGCTGCGCGCCTTCGTCGGCGCGCCGACCCTCGGCGACTCCACCGGCGCCGACCCGGCCGCCGGCGCGGTGGAGACGGGCACCATGGTCCGCTGGCGGACGCTCCGCCTCAGCCGCTACATCCAGCAGCGCCCGCCCGCGGTCGGCGCGCTGGACGCCACCGCCCGGGCCACCCTCGAGCGGCATCAGAAGGTCGACACGGCCTTCTCGCAGGGGGCGATCGACGACATCGACTTCGCGGGCGAGGTCACGCTGGAGTACGCCAAGGCCTACTGCGAGCTGCTCATCGAGCCCCTCGCCGAGGCGCCGGAGCAGCTCGACGCCGTTCCAGGGGCCGACGCGGCCTACGCGGCGGCGATCGCCGCCGCGCAGCAGGACCAGGCGCTCGCGCACCTGGTGTTCGCGCACGGCGCCACGCAATGGGGCGAGCCGTTCTACAGCCGCTGGGGGATCTGGCCCGAGGACCGCCGGCGCGCGCCCAGCTACGACTGGAACGCGCTCACCTACTGGGCGCCCGCCTCGCCCTACACCTTCAACCTGCGCGACCTCGAGGAGTACAACCGCGCCAAGGGCGACGCGTTCGACGCCATCCTCAGGAGCCCGGCCTCCGGCGCCACGCCCGAGCCGCAGGGCTGGGAGGTGCAGCTCCTGGAGCGCGTGCTCATGGACGTGCTCCTGCCGGCGTTCCTCAAGGCGCTGGGCGACAACCAGGGCTTCTACCCCGGCCTCATGGCCTTCCAGGGCGCCAAGCGCCACACCTGGGAGGACATCTACTCGAACCTGCTCGGCAAGGTTCAGCTGGGCAAGGCCAAGGGGCCGGGCGCGTTCCTCTGGGGCGGCGTGTCGCACCGATCGGACGCGCGCTGCTACGACCTTGCCGCCCACGCCATGCACGAGCTGGGGCACTGCCAGTTCCGCCTGCACGCCTATCCCACCCCGGAGCATGCGGACGCCCAGCGCGTGCTCGGCTACGACACGCACGACCTGGACGCGCTCGCGCAGGCCAAGGGCTGCCTGATGGGCTACGGCCCGACCCCGGGCGACGACCACTGCGGCCACTGCCTGGCGGCCTTCATGGGCGTCGACACCTTCCGCGAGCACTTCCGCGCGCCGCGCAAGCACGGCGCGTTCGAGAAGCGGCTGCGCTTCTCGCTCGTCCACCCGGACGGCACCCGCTGCGCAGGCGAGCCCTGGCGGGTCGAGGACGACGCCGGCGCGGTGGTCGACGAGGGGGTGCTCGACGCCAGGGGCGAGGGCGAGGTCGTGGGCGTGGCGGTCGGCGAGTACCACCTCATCTTCCCCCTGCGCGACGCCAGCGCCTGGGAGCCGGTGAAGAAGGAGTAGCGCGCGATGCCCGAGCACGAGGTCCAGGAGGGCGAGTGCCTGCTGACGATCGCCGCCCGCTACGGGTTCGGCGACCTGACCCCCATCTGGGCGCACGAGGCGAACGCCGCCCTGCGCGCGCGCAAGAACCCCTACGCCCTCGCGCCGGGAGAGAAGGTGTTCGTCCCCGAGAAGGTGCCCGGCCGCCGGCGCCTGCGCGCCGTGAACACCAAGGACGACCCGCCGGTGGCCTTCCGCCTCAAGCCCGCGCCCATCGCCCTGCGCCTGTTCGTGCAGAACGCCCAGGGCGCGGCGCTGGGCAACTGCCGCTACCAGGTGCTCCTCGACGGGCAGACGCTCGACGGCACCACCGACGGCGAGGGGCTCGTCGAGCAGCCGCTGGGCGCCGACATCGCGGAGGCCACGCTGCACGTCTGGGCGCCCGGGGAGGAGAGGCCGTTCTCCTGGCGGCTGACGATCGGGCAGCTGCTGCCCGTGACGGAGGCGCTGGGGGTGCAGGCGCGCCTGCAGAACCTGGGCTACGGCGTGCCCGACGACGAGCTGGGCAAGGGCCTCGACCAGCCGCGCACGAAGTCGGCCCTGGCCGCCTTCCAGGAGGCCGCCGGGCTCGAGCCGAAGGACGGCGTCCTGAACGAGGCGACGCGGCAGAAGCTGTTCGAGGTCCACGACGGACCCGGCGACGACCTGGCCTGAGGTGGGAAGGGGCGGCGGCGCGCGCGCGCCGCCCCGCCTCGTCCTCCGCGGCCTCGCCTCGCTCGCGGCTCCGATCGATGGCGGGTCACGAGCCGAGCTCGAGTGGACCCGATCGTTCAACGACTCCGAGGATGACATGACCTACGCCTGGCCCGCGCTCGACCCGACCACGTTCACCGACCCGCTCGACGGGGCCTTCGTGGCCGGCCCCATGGCCCGCTACCTCGACGGGGCGCGCGCCGTCCGGGTGCCCCGCTCGCGCCCCGGCGCGGCCCTCCGCGTCGCCCTGCGCACCCCCGTCATCGCGGGACCGTTCGGGATCGAGGAGCTCACGGTCGCGGCCCCCGGCGCCAGCGCGCAGGTGTTCTGCTCCGACGAGGAGTCGGGCCCCGTGACCGACCGGGTGAGCTTCGTCCCCGGCCGCCACGACGACCTGCTGACGATCGAGTGGGCGCTCACGGGCGCCGTCGACCAGCTGAAGGTGGAGGTCTTCCGCGCCGGCCGCGCCGCGCCGCTCCTGCGGCGCGTGCTCGTGGCCTCGCCGGACCGGGACCTGCCCGACGGCTTCGACTGGGACGGCCGGCTCGCGCCCATGGAGGACGACGAGCGCCAGGGGGCGACGACGACGATCGACGCCCCCGCCGAGGAGTTCCCCGACGGCTTCATCACGCCCGAGTTCTCGCCCTACAAGGTGAAGCTCACCGTCGGCGGCGCGGGCACCCCCGGGCGGGCCGCGGCCTGGGCCTTCGTGGACGTGGCGGTCCACTCGGTGAAGCTCTCCTGGGGCGAGGCCGACTGGATCCCCACCGCCCGCGCGGAGCCCGCGACCGACCTCCCTCAGGCGCGCCACGCCGACCTGCGGGCGTTCGAGCGCGACCTGCTGCAGCGACTCTCCACGGCCGGCGCCGCCGACGAGGCGGCGAAGCGGCACGAGCTCGTGCTCGACGTGAACGCGTTCTCCTCCAAGTCGGCGGCCACCGGCGGGGCGATCCCCCCCGACACGGACTTCAAGGCCGCGCTGGCGCGCTGGGGCCACGGCCCGCGCATCCCGCTCCAGGCCGAGGTGAAGCTGCGCCGCTCGAACGGCCAGGGCGTCAGCGCGCCGGCGGCCCTCGGCCGCGTGCGCGTGCTCTGGGACTGGGAGGAGCCGGCGGGCCCGCTGTGGGCCGCGGAGGTCGACGCCGCGCTGGCCGGGGGCCCACCCCGGGCGGCCGACCTGCAGCCGTACGCCGGCCCCTGGAAGGCGCAGCTCCAGGCCGCGCGCGACTACGTGGCGCGGGCCCGGACCTCGCCCGCGGGCCCGCCGGGGTCGGGCGCCTGCCCCGGGGACTACGGCGGCAAGCGGGGGCCGGGCGCCCCGCCGGTGTTTCCGCCGCAGCCGGGCGCGGACGCGCCCGCGCCGGGGACGTTCCCCTTCCAGGTCGAGGCGTGCAAGACTCGCACCTGGGCGGCCACGAGCGCGATCAAGCGCGACGGGCCGCTGGCCGGGCGCGCGGGCGCCCTGTTCCAGCCCTCGCGCCTCGCCGGCGACGCCTTCCGTGTGCGCGCCTACGCGTCGTTCGGGCCGGAGCTGGACGTGACGAAGAAGCTCGTCCCCCCCGCCGACGCGCCGCAGGACCCGCCCCCCGCCGACGAGCTGGAGGTGCCGGCCGCGCGCGCCGCCGCCAGCGGCGAGTTCGTCGTCCGCCGCAGCATCCGGGTCAAGTACCTGCAGAAGAACGTCGCCCAGCCGCTCGACTGGGAGGGGATCAAGCAGCTGTACGGGCTGATGAGCGTGCACCTCGAGGTCGAGCCGGCCGTCGCCGTGGACGAGGCGCGCTTCGCGCAGGTGGTGCGCGAGCAGGCGGACGCCATGCTGGCCGACCCGAAGTGGGTGGAGCAGCGCAACCCGCTGGAGATCTTCCTCCGCTACGCCATCGACCCGTCGCCCCCGCCCGGCGGGCCCGGCCTGGCGACGCGCACGTTCGACGAGTTCAAGGCCGCCTACCTCGACGCCTTCAAGCGGCGCGTCGTGTGCGAGGTGCGCGCGCACAAGAAGTCGGGCACGTTCCGCTGCCAGGCGGTCCGCGGCACGGGCGGGCTCGAGGGGGTGCTCGTCGACCCGGGCACCGTCGTCCGGACGCTCTTCGGCAAGGAGGCCTACGTCCTCTGCGACGGCACCTCGTTCCTCTCGCCGGCCGAGCACTTCAGCACCACGGTCGAGGGCGGCGAGGCCAAGGTCGACGCCGTGCGCCTGCTCTCCTTCTGGGGCGCCCCCGTGATCGTCGAGGAGGACGGGCCCGACGACCGCACGATCGTCGTCCGCCTGCGCACGAACCACGCGCACCGGGTCAAGTTCTCCCGCGGCTCGACGACCGTCGACAAGGCGCAGCTGCAGGCGCTCGAGCACTTCCTGGCCATCCACTTCCTGGCCATCGCCGGCACGGACGCGAGCCAGGCCACGCTCCAGGCCACCGTCTCGGGGCGCGCCGACCGCCGCGCCGCGGTCGTGGCCCTGCTCACCGCCCTGGGGCAGGCCAAGGAGCAGGCGTGGACGAGCGTGCTCCAGGCGAACTTCCCCACCCGCGTCGAGAAGGACTACGCCGGGCACCTGGTCCTGGTGACGTCGATCCTGCTCGAGCGGGTGCTGCGCGCCTACACCGCCGAGGTCGCCCGCGGCTGGAACGGCGTCGCGCTCTTCCACCTGGACGGCAAGACGTCCACGGACCGGGTCAAGGTGGGCGGCGCCAGCTACCCGGAGGAGGCCGACCCGCTGCTCGGGGTGGCCTTCGTCTCCACCCCGGCGCAGTTCGAGGTCCAGGGGAGTAACGGCGCGCCCATCCTCTACAAGCCGCTCACGGCGGTGGCGGCGCACGAGCTCGGCCACGCGCTCTCGCTGCCGCACGCGCCGCGCAGGCAGGAGGGCGCGACGCCCCCCGGCGACATCGACGCCGCGGCCCACGCGCCGGACTCCGCCTGCATCATGAACTACGACCAGGACACCGCCGCGTTCTGCGGCAAGTGCGCGCTCCGGCTCGCCGGCTGGCGCGGGTCCAAGCTGCCTTGACGTAGCGGCGGCGAAGCGGAGCGAGGGGCCCGCCCGCGCCTCGGGCAGCGAGGGCCCGCGGACGCAGACGATCAGGTCGTCGTCCTCGGAAGGCCATGGCCGGAGCGGGCGGTGTGAGGCTCACCAGCGGATGCCGGTGATCCTGCGCACGCGGAAGTTCGTGCGGTCGACGAGCACCAGGCGGCCCTCGGCGTCGATCGCGAGGCCCTGGGGGCTGCTCACGCGCGCCTGCCGCGAGGGGCCGCCGTCGCCCTGGTACTCCGGCCAGCCCGGCGTGCCCGTCAGCCGGCTGACGATCCCCTCGACGTCGATGCGGTAGACGACGTGCCAGGAGCCGTCCGAGACGTACACCGTCCCGTCCGCGTCCACCGCCACGCACGTGGGGAGGACGGCCTGCTCCGCCGCCGGATAGCCGTCGCCGGTGAAGCCCCAGCCGCCGTTGCCGGCGAAGGTGGTGATCACGCCGGTGGCCGCCGACACGCGGCGGACGCGGCGGTTGTCGAGGTCGACGACGAACAGGTCGCCCGTGGGTCCGACCGCGAGGTCCGCGGGCCGCGCCAGCGCCGCGCCCGTCGCGGGGCCGCCGTCACCCGAGAACCCGTAGGCCCCGGTGCCGGCGACCGTGGTCACCACGCCCGTGACGGCGTCCACGCGGCGGACGCGGTGGTTCTCCGTGTCGGCGATCAGCAGGTTGCCCGCGGCATCGAACGCGATGCCGTGGGGCCGATCGAGCTGGGTCTCCGTCGCGGCGAGCCCGTCGCCGTTGAAGCCGTAGACGCCGGTGCCGGCGACGACGACGGCCGTGCCGCTCTGAGCGTCGATCCGGACGATCACGCTCTGGCCGGGCAAGACGACGTGGACCTCGCCGGCCGGGCTCACGGCCACGCCGGCGGGGTAGCTGTGGGCCGGGTGCGTCGCGACCGACTCGATCTCTCCACCGACGGCGAAGCGCCGGAGCCGGAGGTTGTTCGAATCCGAGACGAAGACCGCCTCGTCGGGCCCGATCGCCACGCCCCAGGGATGGTTGAAGCGCGCCTGCGTGGCGGGCCCGCCGTCGCCCGCGAACCCCGCGGTCCCGTCGCCGGCGATCGTCTCGATCACCGGCTCGGCCGGCGTGCGCGCCGTGACCACCGCGGACGGCGCAGAGCCGGTGTTGGTGTTCCAGTCCCAGGCGAGGACCCGGTAGTCGTACTCCGTGTCCGCCTGGGCGATCTGGTCGAGCGCCCAGTCCTCGCCTGGGTTCCCCCAGGTGACGTTCGCGAAGGTCGCCTCTCCGGCCGGGCTGCGCTGGACGACGTGGGGCCCCTGGCTCGAGGGCGTCCACGTGAGCCGCACGACGCCGGGGCTGACCGCGCGGGCCGCGACGTTCGTCGGCGGCGTGAGCGGCCCCTGGCCGCCCGTGGTGGCGCTGGCCACGTTCGACGGCGCGGAGCGGACGCCGCCCGCGTACTCGGCCAGGACCCGGTACTCGTAGGTCGTGCCAGGCGGGAGCCACGTGTCCTCGTAGAAGGTCATGTTCGCCGGCACCGAGGTGAGGAAGAAGAACTCGCCCGGCGGCTCGCGGCGCTCGACGACGAACGCGGTCTCCTCGTGCGACGGGTCGTGCCAGGTGAGCGCGATCCGGTCGTCCGTCATGAGGAACGCCGAGAGCCCCGAGGGGGCCGGGACGGCCGGCGTGACGATCGCGACGACCGAGGACGGCGTCATGGGCTGGCTGAAGTAGAGCGCGCGCACGCGATACTGATACTCGGCGCCGCCCTGAAGGCCCTGGTCGAGGTAGTTCGACGCCCCCGACGGCACCCAGCCCACCGCCAGCCACTGCTCGAGCTCCGCGCTGTAGCGCTCGATCTGGAAGCCCGACTCGTCCGACGACGTGTCCGTCCAGCTCACGAACACCTGGTTCCACGCGAAGGCCTGAGCCGTGACGTTCGTCGGCGCCGGGTAGACCGGCGTCGTGACCGACACGACCTCGGAGGGGGTCATGGGCTGGGTCGCGTAGACCGCCCGCACGCGGTACTGGTAGTTGAAGCCGCCCTGGAGGCCCTGATCGAGGTAGTTCGACGCCCCGGACGGCACCCAGCCCACCGCCAGCCACTGCTCGAGCTCCGCGCTGTAGCGCTCGATCTGGAAGCCCGACCCGTCCGACGACGTGTCCGTCCAGCTCACGAACACCTGATTCCACGCGAAGGCATGAGCCGACACGTTCGTCGGCGCCGGGTAGACCGGGGTCGTCACCGACACCGCGGCAGAGGGCGTCATCGGCTGGCCAGAGAGAAGAGCCCGGACCCGGTACTCGTAGGCCGTGCCTTCCTGGAGCTCGCCGTCCAGGTGACTGGTGGCGTTCGCCGGCAGGTCGGCGACCGCCACGAACTCGGTCACGCCGCCGCCACGCCGCTCGACCCGGAAGCCCGACTCGTCGCTCGACGTGTCGGTCCACGTCACCAGCACCTGGTTCCATGCGGTCGCCTGGGCGCCGACTCCGGCCGGGGCCGGATAGGACGGAGTGGTGACGGCGGTGACCGCCGAGGGTGGCGACTCCACGCCGGAGGCGTGACGCGCGACCACCCGGTACTAGTATGACGTCGCGCCCAGGAGCCCGCCGTGCTGGAAGGTGGTGACGTTGGCCGCGACGGTGCCTGCCGCGGTGAACTGTCCGACGCCAGCCGGCGAGCGAACCTCGATCCTGAACTCCGCCTCGTCCGAGGTCGTGTCGATCCAGCTCACCTGCACGGCGTTCCAGGCCGTCGCCACGGCGGTCACCCCGCTCGGGCTCGGATAGGCCGAGGTCGTCGCCTGGGCGACGTTCGAGGGCTGTGACGTCTGGCCCGAGTTGTTGGCCGCGACGACCCGCCACTCGTAGGCGGTCGATGCGGTCACGCCTTGATCCAGATAGGTGGTCGAGTCGGCGGGAAGCGTCGCGACCTGCGCGAACTGCCCGCCGACGGGTCGGCGCTGGACCCGGTACTCGGTCTCCTTCTTGGCGTTGTCGACCCAGGACAGCGACACCCGATTCCACGCCTGCGGCGTGGCGACCAGGTTGGTCGGCGTCTGTAGCCCGCCGGCCTGCGCGTTCGCCGGCTCCGTGGCTGCCAGCGCGACCAGACCGAAGATCAGCCAGGAGCCTCCGCGAACACGTGCGTTCAAGCCCGCCCCCTCTGCCGCAACTGTTGTGACCGGGGCTCCAGGTAAATGCAAGTCGACCCAGAGTGAACCAGCTCCGACGGCCGGCGCCAACGGCTTGTGACCAGACCCCCTGCTCGGCGACACCTCGCCCGAGGCGCCCGCGCGATGCCTGTCGGCCGGCGCCAACAGGCCGACGACGTGCCCCCCGGAGCGCCGTCGCTCCCGGAGCACGTAGCGCAAGGGGGCGGCCGTGGGCCACAGTGCGTTGTGGCCGGCTCGCTCCACACCCTGATCGGCGTCCTGCTCAGCATCGCGCCGAGCACGTCCGTCTCGGCGGCCCGACTCGATCAGGGCGCGCCGTCGCCGTGCCCCGCCGGAGCCGCGGAAGGCATCTTCGGCGACTGCTTCGCCGTCGAGATCACGCACGACGCCGACGGCAACCTGCGGACGACCACCGACGCCAACGGGACGGTGGTCGTCCGCGACTACGACGGGCTCGACCGCCTCACGCGCGTCGACGTGGTGCCGGGCGCGGGGGTGGTCGGCACGCGCCTGCAGCGGTTCGAGTGGGACGGGCTGTCGCGGCTCGTCCGGGCGACCGACGACGGCGGCGCGGCCGTGAACGAGCCCGGGGCCGTGAGCAGCGAGGTGCTCCGGGAGTACGACTCGCTCTCGCGGCTCGTGCGCGAGTCGCAGGACGGGCGCGAGCTCGCGCACGAGCACCGCCTGAACGACACGCGCAGCGCGGTGACCTACCCGTCGGGCCGGCGGCTCGTGTTCACGCACGACGGGCTCGAGCGGCTGGTGACGGTGGGCCAGAGCCCGCCCGGGCTCGGGCCGCCGGCCCCGGTGGCGGCGTTCGAGTACGCGGGGCCGTCGCGGCTGGGGCAGCGCGCGTCGGGCAACGGCGTCGTGCTGGCGCCCTCGTACGACGCGACCCGGCGGCCGACCGGGCTGCGGCACGAGCGTGGCGGGGCAGCCCTGTTCGCCTGGCGCTACGCGTACGACCGGTCGAGCAACCGCACGCTCCAGGCGCGCGACCACGAGGGCGGGCTGGAGGACCGGCACCGCTACGACTCGGCGAGCCGCCTCGTGGAGACGCGGTTCGACGCCCCGCCGCCCGCGGGCGGCGGGGAGCCGGCGCCGGCGCCCCGGGTGGCGCGCGGGCTCGAGCGGCGCAGCTACGTCCTCGACGGCGTGGGGAACCGCGTCACGGTCGAGCAGGAGGCCCCCGGCGGCGGCGGGCCGGTCGTGACCGGGTATGCGGTCGACGCGACGAACGCCTACACGAGCGTGGGCTCGGCGGCACTCCAGACCGACGCCAACGGCAACCTGCTCGACGACGGAGCCGGCAGGAGGTTCGGGTACGACGCCTTCAACCGGCTCGTGACGGTCGAAACGGCCACGCACCGGACGCGCTACGGCCACGACGCGACGGGGCGGCGGACGCGCAGCGACGTGACCTCGCTGGCCGACGGGTCGACGGTCTCGACGCTGTTCCTGCACGACGGCATGCACTGCGTCGAGGAGCGCGTGGTCGGGGGGCCCAGGAGCGGGGAGGTCCGCGAGCTGGTCCACGGCGGGCGGGTGGACGAGGTCCTCTTCTCGGCGGTGACGCACGGCGAGACCACGCGGGTCTACTACCACCACGAGGACGTCGCCGGCAACACGGTCGCCCTCACCGACGAGGCCGGCGTCGTCGTCGACGAGGTGGCCTACGACGAGTGGGGCGTCGCGTGGTCCCGCGACCCCGTGGCGCACGCGGCGGCGGGGAACAGGTACCTGTTCCAGGGCCTCCGCTGGGACGAGGAGGCGGGCCTCTACCACGTGCGGGCGCGGGCGTACGACCCCGGGCTGGGGAGGTTCGCGCAGCGCGACCCGATCGGCGTGTGGGGCGATCCGGTCAGCCTGGGCAACGCGTACACCTTCGCGGGGAACAACCCGGTCACCTTGAGGGATCCCCGTGGACTGTGGGCAGAGGACCTCGCCATTGCCATTCCCTCGATCCTGATCGGTGCACGGTCCCTCGGAAGGAACCTGGGGCAAGGGAACTTCCTCGAGGCGCTGACCGACGTCATGGGCCTCGCGGCGGACGTCGTGGCGGTCCTCGCACCTGGGGTGCCCGGCGGGGCCGGCGCGGCCATTCATACCAGCCGAGCCGCCCGGCTCGGATCTGCGGGTCTCAAGGCCGGGGGACTGGCGCTGTCCGCACACGCGGAAGCAAGGCAGTCCGGGTGGCTCGACGAGGAGGAGTTCGACGAGGAGGAGTTCGACGAGGAGGAGTTCGACAACTGCTTCCTCGCCGGGACCCTCGTCGAGACCGAGTCCGGGATGAAGCCCATCGAGGACATCGAGGTCGGAGACCGGGTCCTGGCGCATCCGGAGGGCGGCTTCCACAAGGGTGAGCGGGCGTTCAAGCCTGTCGTCCACCTCTCCCGGAACACCACCCGGCAAGTCTGCCGCCTGACCATCGCGCCCGCTCGCCCGCAGGGCCGCACCGAGGTGCATGTCGTCGGCGAGGCCAATGATGGCGGCGAGGAGTCCGAAGAGCCTCCATCAGGCTCGCAGCAGATCCTCTGCACCCCGAACCACCCGATCTACCTCGTCGGCCGCGGCTGGATCTTCACCGGCAAGCTCAAGCCGGGCGACCTGCTCGTCGGCGAGAGCGGCGCGCTCCTTGAGGTCCTGAGGGTCGAGGTCTGGGACGAGGTTGCGCCGATCTTCAACTTCGAGGTCGAGGATTGGCACACATACTTCGTCGCGGGCAATCAGGGCGCTGAGTCGGTCTGGGTCCACAATCGACAGGTCATGTCTGCTGCCCGACGTGCGCAGCTCAATGCACGGTTCGGACGCTCTGGGAACCTCAACCAGGACATCAATGCTCGTGGCATCGCTTCTGAGCTCCGGAAGAACGCGGCTCAAGCCATCACCAACACTCCCAAGGTCATTCCTCGGCAGCGGGGGCTGTTTGGCACCGCGGCGCACGTCGCGTTTGAGCGCCTGAATCAGGGACTGATCCAGAAGGCGCGGCAGCAAGGGTTGACACTTCACCTTGAGGGCTTCCGAATGCCCTCAGGCCTCCCTGCCGCATACCGTAGGGCCCCTGGATCCATTGGCCTTGACGCTGTGGTCGGAGACGCTCGTGGTGTTCCGCTGATCGGGGTTGACCTGAAGACGGGTCGTCATTGGTCTCGCGCGCAGAAAGCGAGATACCAGGCTAGGTTCCGTAACTCAGCCGGCAATCCGATCCCGATCCTGGAGGCTCCATAGCGGCATGGCCACGAAGACAGAACTCACCCGCGCTGCCCATGCGCTCCTCTTGCCGATCCTCAAAACCCAGGGGTTCTCGGCGGACAAACTGGTCTTTCACAAGACCGGGGCAAGCGGAGTCGCTCCGCTCATCTCTCTCGACCTCGATTCCAAGACCAAGGCTTCGTTCAAGGTGCACGTGGGTGTCGAGGTTCGTTCACCAGGTTCGCCAAGGCGACCGGGGGACAAGGGGTTCGCAGCTCATCGCCTGCTCAGCCGCGGAGGGGTGACCCAATCGGACTGCACCTGGCCATGCGACACTTCGGAGCGCATGAGCAGGAGCCTGGAGGGCGTTCTCGCCGCCCTGCAGGCTCATGGCCTCCCGTGGATCGCGGGGCTCGCTACCCTGGATGACGTCCTGAAGGAGGTGCCGGAGAACTATTCCGTCGCCAGAACCCAACTGGCTCTGGAAGCGGGGGATGCGGCTCGCGCACGAGAGTTCATCCTCCAAGGGCTTGAACGGCTGCAGCCCTTGGCCGCCGAGCCATGGGCTGCTGCAGACATTGCTGAGCTTAAACGGCTCGAGCAATCGCTCGACTGACCTGTGGGGTGTGGGGGCTACCGCACGAGATCGTACACCCCGCGCGACCCCAGTTGCACGAGCACGTGCATGGGCGTGTCGCCGATCGGAGCCACGGGCCGCGCGCTCCGTCGCCCCGAGATCCGGCGAGCGGCGCGTCATGGCGCGGTTGCACGGCCCTGAAGACGCGGCCACGCTCTCTCGAGCCCGAAGCGCACACGGCGCGTACGGACCGGCGCGCTCGCGCGATCGGCGCGCGACGAGAGAAAGGCGGCTGGCGAGGTGCTACGCGGCGGCGCGCTCGTCGTGGTGCGACAGCCCGCCCGTGACCGGAGCGGAGCGGATCGCTTCCCTCGCGGGGCGCGATCCGCTGACCAAGGCCCTGGTGCGGCCGCTGGCCGTTGTAGTGCGCCACCCAGCGCGCCATGTGGATCCGCAGGTGGTCCTCGCTGAGCACGATCAGGTGCGCGAGGAGCTCTCGGCGGGTGGAGCCGACGAAGCGCTCGGCGAAGGCGTTCGCCACGGGCGTGCGCGGCGGGGTCTTGACGATCTTCGTGCCGCAGCCCTCGAACACGGCGTCGAAGCGCGGCCCGAACGTGCCGTCGCGGTCGCGGATCAGGTAGCGCGGCCCCTGGGCGAAGTCGGTCACGGCGCGGGCCTGGTGGGCGAGCCAGTCGTCGGTGGGCGCGCAGGTCACGTTCCAGTGCAGCACGCGCCGCGTGCCCAGGTCGAGCACGAACCACACGTAGAGCGTCGACCAGAGGCCCACGGGAACGGTGTAGAAGTCGCAGGCCCAGGTCCCCTCGAGGTGGTTCCCGGTCTCACGAGGTGCGCCGCACGACGAGCTCGGGGTTGAGCTCGGCGATGCGCTCACCATAGGACCGGTTGCCGAAGCCCACCTTGAAGTCGTGGCCCTTGAACGCGAGGCGCAGGGGACGGTGCGGAGCGCAGCGGGGGCCGCGGCGCGAGAGGAGCGAGGAGAGGGCCAGGCCGAGGACGACGAGGAGGAGCGCCCACGCGAGCGAGGCGAACGCGACCGCCTTCAGGGAGGCGACGCCGAGCTTGGCGAGGGTGGCGATGAGGCCGATCAGGGAGGCCCCGGCCGAGAGGATCCAGGCCAGCTCGTTCGAGGTCTCGTGCTTGTAGCACCGCGCGCATGCGGCGACGCGCAGGATCACCGTCTCCTCGTGCCGCGTGTGGAACCAGCCGCGCTCGAAGAGGAAGAGCGCCGCGATGCCGAGCGTGGTCGAGGCGACGCTCTCCCAGTCCATCTGCGAGGCCGCCGCCTGGACCGCCCGCGGGCCGGGCGGCTCGAGGCAGCACACGCACGCGTGCGGCGCCTGCAGGCTGAGGCCGCGCAGGATCAGCGCGACCGGCGGCGCGTCGGGCGGGTTGGGGCGCAGAGGGCGCGTGGGGTCGCCGGCGAGGCCCGCCGTCGCGTGGCCCAGCCGCGTCGACGGGCGCTTCGTCGGCTCGGACGCCGCCGGCGGGCCCGACGGCGAGTCGGGGTCGGGCGGCGGGATCAGGCCCGCGCTGCGCGAGAGGCGGCCGGACACGGGGCGGGGCGGCGCGGAGGCCTCGGCGACGGACTTGCGCACGTTCTCGTGCGCGAGGTCCAGGGCCGAAGGCCCGCCCCCGAAGGCCGCCTTGAGGCGCTCGTCGGTGGTGTCCTCGCGGACGCTGACGACGGTGAGGGCCGCGTCGTGCGCGGCGAGGCGGTCGCCGAGCCGCGCTCGCCACAGCAGGTAGATCACCCGCGAGAGCAGGTCCGCGCCCGACTGGTTCGAGCGCTCGGTGACGTTGCCGCCGCCGCCTGTGACGACGAAGTGCCCCTTGCCGGCGAGGCCGTGCAGGCAGTCCTTGACCCGGCCGGAGTGCTGCAGGAGGGCGTCGTTCCAGGTCACGTCCGGAAAGCGGCGCAGCAGCGCGAGCGCGTTCTGGAAGTTCGTGCGGCGGGTCGGCGTCCGCGCCGACCCGAGGAAGTCCCAGTCCTCGATCCCCGTCTCGACGAGCTCGATCGGGTCCGCCCAGCCGCCGGCGTAGAGGTGCCCGAAGGGCACCATGTCGACGGCCTCGGCGCGGCGAAAGCCGGCCTGCAGGACCGCCTTGAAGTCGAAGCGCCCGCCGACGAGCAGCACCGGCCGCCGCAGGTCGACGACGACCTCGCCGCGCTGCCCCTCGACGTGCAAGCGATCGCCCTCGAGGCGCAGGCGCTGCGCAGGGAAGGGCCGCAGGGGGCCGAGGAGGGGGGCGGCGTCGAGGGTCTCCACGCCCACGCCCGCCGCGCGCAGCACACCGACGCAGGCCAGGACCTCTTCCGCCGGGCCGACGGTCGCGACGCGCGGCAGCGGCTCGCGCAGGCGCAGGCGTGCCTCGTAGGGCGTGAGGCCCAGCGCGCCCGCCGCCGCCTCGGCCATGGCGTTCGTCGGCTCGCCGCCTGGGAGGAGCACGAGCGCGACCTCGCTCGGCGGCGCCGGAACGAGCGCCGGGACCTCGATCGGCGGCAGCACCTCCGGCGCGGGCGTGGCCGTCGCCGCGTCGCCCCGCCTCCCGATCCGCCGCCCCGAGGGCGGCGCGACGCCGTCCGTCATGTCTCCTCCCCGACCCGGGGGGAACCATAGCCGAGGCACACCGTGGCAACAAGACGACCACATGAGGCGCGACCAGCTCGAGGCGCGCGGGCGTGCCCGCCGCCTCCCGCGAGGCGCCCGCGCGACGCGTACACTCGAGGGATGCCCGACCCGTGGTCGATCGCCGCGCTCGTCGCGATCCCCGTGCTCCTCCTGCTGAGCGCGGTGCTCGTGTCGGCCGAGATCGCGATCGTCACGGTCCGGCGCACGGAGCTCGACGAGCTGGCGCGCGGGGGGGACGCGCGCGCGGCGGCCGCGCGCGCGGTGGTCGAGCGCCTCGACCTGGCGATCGCGTCGATCCAGATCGGGATCACGTCGATCGGCCTGTTGCTCGGCTGGCTCGGCCTGTCGCGGCTCTCGGAGGCCCTGCAGGCCGTCCTCCCCGGCGCCGACGGCGGGCTGACGAGCGTGGCGGCCGGCGGCGTCGTCCTCGTCCTCCTCACCGCCGTGCAGGTCGTCCTGGGCGAGCTGGCGCCGAAGGCGATCGCCCTGCAGCACCCGCGCCGCGTGGCGCTCACGCTCGCCCGCCCGCTGCTGGCGTTCACGCGCGCGCTCGGGCCGCTCGTGTGGCTGCTCAACGGCGGCGCGACGCTGTTCCTGCGCCTGATCCGCGTCCGCCCCGTGCCGCCGCACGCGCGCGCCCACTCCGTGGCCGAGCTGGCCATGCTGGTCGACGAGACGCAGCGCGCCGGCTTCCTGGCCGCCGAGCAGGCGGACGTCCTGCGCAACGTGTTCCGCCTCTCCGGCCGCCAGGCGCGCGAGATGATGGTCCCCCTCGAGCGCGTGGGCGTCCTGGACCTGCGCTGGCCGGCGGCGCGCGTCCTCGACGCCGTGATCGCCGGCGCCCACACGCGCATGCCCGTGTGCGACGGCGAGCGCGACCGGCTCGTGGGGCTCGTGAACACCAAGGACCTGTTCCGCGCCCTCGCCCGCGGCGGCCCCCTCGACGTGCGGGCCGTCCTGCGCCCGCTCACCTCCGTCGACGCCCAGGCCCGCGCCGAGGACCTCCTGCGCGACATGCGCCGGCGCCGCGTGCACCTGGCCGTCGTGCGCGAGGGCACGACCCCGCTCGGGATCGTGACCCTCGAGGACGTCCTCGAGGAGATCGTGGGCGAGATCGAGGACGAGCACGACCGCCCCGCGGCGGAGGCGCCGCCGGCCTGACGGCCTGGCGGCCTACCGCGCCGGCATGGCGACCAGGGGGCCGACGATCGCGCCGACCGTCGCGTCGAGCCGCGGCGAGCCGGGCACCTCGACGACCGCGCCCGTGACCGGCTCGATCGCGTAGGTGTGGAGCAGGTCCGCGCCGCGCGACGACACGAACAGGAAGCGGTCGGTCGCGTCGGCCAGCAGGTAGAGCGACGTCGTCCCGACGTTCGCCACGGGCGAGCCGGGCACGGCGGTGAGGGCGCCGGTCGGGCCGACGCGGAAGCCGAGCAGGCCGACGCCCTGCACGGTCGCGTAGACCTTGTCGCCGCGCGTCGTCAGGGCGAGGCCGTGGGCGAAGCCGCCGAGCGCGCGGGGCGCCGCGCCGGCGACGAGGGTCAGGGCGCGCGTCTGCGCGTCGATCGTGGCCACGTAGAGCCCGGCGTCGAGGTCGAGGCAGAAGAGGCGATCGCCCTTGGCGTCGACCGCCAGGGCCTTGCCGGGGCGGCTGGCGCCCGGCAGCGTCAGCGACGAGGCGAACGTCGGCACGCCGGTGGCCGGGTCGAGGCGGTGGACGCGGACGCCGGTCTCGGCGCCGAACATGTGGCCCGTGTAGAGCGCGTCGCCGCGCGGGTCGACCGCCAGGTCGCGGGGCGACGAGCCGACGTCGAACGGCGAGCCCGGCAGCGGCGTGAGCGCGCCGCTCACGGGGTCGAGCGCGAACGCCTCGAGGCGCGCGCCGTTCGTCGTGTAGACGAAGCGGCCGCCCGGGTGCATGACGAGGCCCGTCGGGTTGCCGGCGCACGCGAAGGGCGAGCCCGGGACCTTCGCCAGCTCGCCCGTGGGGCCGACGCCGTAGACGTCGAGCTCGGCGCTGTCGTTGTGGCTGACGACCAGGAGGTGCCCGCGCGGGGTGCTCGCGATCCCGCTCGCCGAGCTCATCTGCCGGCCGCGGCCGCTGGTGGCCGGCTGCACGGCGCGGCGCGTGAGCGCGCCCTGGGTCGAGACGTCGTAGGCGACCACGCGGTCCGGCCCGGCCGGGTCGAGCGGGACGACGAGGTTGGCCAGGCCCACGGGCAGGGCGGTCGCGTCGAGGGTGAAGGTGGCCGTCTCGGCCGGCGCGCTCGGGCCGTGGAGGTCGAGGGCGGTGACGCGCACGCGCACGAAGTGGCGCAGCGTGCGGCCGACGTCGCGGGCGGCGTCCCACACGATCGCGTGCGCCTCGCCGGCGGGGCTCGTCGTGAACCCCTGCGCGCCCGGGCCCACGCTCAGCGTCGCGGGCCAGAACGTCCTGCCCTCGTCGGTCGAGAACTCGGCCAGCACGTGGGCCGGGTCGCCGTCGAGGTCGGTGATCACCACCTGCAGGGAGACCGTCTCGCTGACCACGGGCGCCAGGGGCGCGAACACGCTGATCGACGGCGGCGACCCGACCGTCCCGGTCGTCACCGGCGCGCCGCTGCTCACGGGCGCCGTCGCCTGCCCGCGCGACGACCCGCCGCCGCTGCCGCCGCAGCCGACGATCGCCGCCACCACCGCCGCGCCCACCCCCAGCCCGAGACGTCCGCTCCGCATCGCGACCTCCTTCCAGCCAGCCCTGTCCTCAGGCCCTGGGCAAGCGCGAGACCCATCGGCGGCGGCCGGGCCGCGCCGGGAGGCAAGGGCCTGGCTGCGAGCCACTTGCGGCGACGGGCGCGGGGGCGGTCGAGCCTTTCAGTTCCTGTTCGCGCGGCGCGCGCGGCGGGCGCGGGGCGGCGGCGATGAAGCGCTGCTGGTCCGATCCGTTCCCTGCGACGCGGCCACGCCTCGCTGGTGACCGCCGCATCGGAGCAGCGAGAGAGGCGAGGCCGCGGAGGCTGAGGCGAGGCGGCGCGCGCGCGGGCGACGTCGTATCGGCATACTTCTAGCCCGCGCGCGCGCCGCCCCGCCCAGCATCCGCGGCCGCAGCCGTCGAGCACACCTCGATCGGAGCAACACGTGAGGCGAGGGCGACGAGGCTGAGCCGCGGCGGCGAGGCGCGCGGGCGACGACGTAGCGACCTACTTCGAGCCCGCGCGCGCGCCGCCGCGGCCAGCATCGTCGCCCGCAGCCGTCGAGCACACCACTCAGCGGACCGGCAGCTTGCGCCCGCGCCGCCGGGGCGCCTTCGGCGGCGCGACGGCCACCTGGGCCAGCGTCACCGCCTTCAGCCGCTGCGCGGCGTAGGCCTCGATCTCGTCGAGCTCCGGCCGCAGCGAGCAGGGCGCGCGGCAGCCCGCGCCGTCGTCGCGCACCGAGCAGCCGGTCGCGGGCGGCCCCTCGACCGCCTCGACGACGTCGAGCAGCGTGATGCGCGCGGGGTCCCGCGCCAGCCGGTAGCCGCCGCCGACGCCGCGCACGCCACGGGCGATCCCTGCCCGCACGAGCTGGCCCATGACCTTCGCCAGGTGGTTGAGCGAGATCTCGTAGGTGTCGGCGATCTGCTGGGTGGTGACCCGCTCGCCGCCGGCCCGGGCCAGCTCGAGCGCGGCGTGCAGGGCGAAGCGAGTGGCCTTGGACCAGCGCATGCGGGCCATTCTACGCGCTCGCCCCCGCCGGGGGACGCGCGCCTCCGCGTCGGGGTAGAGTAGCCGCGCCATGATCTACCGCCTGGTCGTGGAGAAGGGCCGCTCGAAGGGCAAGGGCCTCCGGCTCGCGCCCGGGCAGGCGGTCGTGGTCGGGCGCGACGCCTCCTGCACGCTGCGGGTCGTCGACGCCCAGGCCTCGCGCAAGCACTTCAAGGTCGTGGCGGCGAGCGACGGCTGGGTCGTCGAGGACCTGCAGTCGAGCAACGGGACCTTCGTCAACGGCCAGCGCCTCCAGCAGCGCCAGCTCCTGCGCCCGGGCGACAAGGTCCTGCTCGGCGAGACGCTGATCTACCTGCTCGAGGACGCCCAGAGCGAGGAGTCCACCGGCCCCGACCGCCGCGGCGAGCTCAGCGGGCGCGAGCTCGACGGCTACCGCCTCGGCCGCCTGCTCGGCCGCGGCGGCATGGGCACCGTCTACGAGGCGCTGCAGGTGTCGCTCGAGCGCACCGTGGCCTTCAAGGTCCTGGCGCGCGAGCTCACGGGCGACCCGGCCCTGATCGAGCGCTTCGTGGGCGAGGCGCGCGCGGCGGGCCGCCTGAGCCACCCGAACATCGTCACCGTGTTCCACGTCGGCCAGGCCGAGGGCCTGCACTTCTACTCCATGGAGTACATGGCCGGCGGCAGCGTCGAGGACCTCCTGCGCCGCGAGGCCAAGCTCGACGTCGCCCGCTCCCTGCCGATCGTGTTCGACGCCGCGCGCGGGCTCGAGTACGCCGAGCGGCAGGGCCTCGTCCACCGCGACATCAAGCCGGCCAACCTGATGCTCGGCGCGGACGACACGACGAAGATCTGCGACCTGGGCCTGGCCACGTGGCAGCCCGGCGCGCAGGACGCCTGCGGCTCGCCGCACTACGTGGCGCCCGAGCAGGCGCAGGGCCGGCCGGTCGACCACCGCGCCGACCTCTACGCGCTCGGCGTGACGTGGTACCACCTGCTCACCGGCGACACGCCGTTCCAGGGCCAGTCGCCGCGCGAGATCATCCTCAAGCACCTGCAGGAGGAGCCGCCGCCGCTCGGGGCCCGCGGCGTGCCCGAGGACGTGGCCGCGATCGTGCACAGGCTCCTGGCCAAGGACCCGGCGCAGCGCGTCCCGTCCGCCCGGCAGCTCCAGGCCGACCTGGCCGCGCTGGCGCGCCGCTACCCGCTGCGCGAGACGGTGCTCCTGCGCATCGACGCGGCCGCGCCCGACGACCCGCCGAGCGCCGCCCTGCGCCCCGAGGAGGCCGGGGTGGCGCCGGCCGCCGCCCCGGTGGGGCGCGGCGCGCTGTGGGTGGTCGGGGCCGTCGTCGCGCTCGGCGTCGCCGTGGCCGCGGGCGCCGGGATCACCCTCGCGTCGCGCCGCGCGCAGCAGCAGCTCGCCGCGGCCGCCCGGGCCGAGCTGACGCTCGCGCGGCCGGGCGCCGAGGCCGACGACGACGAGGTGCTCGAGAAGACGCGCGACGTGGCCCGCGCGCTGGCCGAGAAGTACCGCGAGCAGCGCCTCGACGACGCCGCGCGCGAGGCCGACGCCCTGGCCGACGCGGCCGAGCGCCGGCGCCTCGAGCGGCGCGAGGCGGGGGCGGCGGCGCGGCTCGCCGCGCTCGAGGCCTAGGCCCGGGTGCCCGAGGGCCTGCGCGAGGAGGCGGCGCTGCGGCGCCTGCGGGCCGCCTTCGACGGGCTGGCGGCGCTGGCCTCGGAGCTGCCGGACACGGCCGCCGGCGCGCGCGCGGAGGCGCTCGCCCGCGGCGTCGAGGGGCGGGTGGCGGAGCTCGAGGCCGCGATCGCCGACCAGCTCGAGCGCGAGAAGGCGGCCGAGGAGGCCTACGCGCGCGCCGAGCAGGGGGTCGCCGACCTCCTCGCCGGCTCCCGGCCGGAGCGGTTCCGCCTGGCCGTCGAGCGCGCCAGCGACCTGGCCGCCGAGCACGGGGGCGCCAAGGGCGCCGCCCGCGGCGCGGAGGCGCTGCTCGAGCGCGCGCGCCAGGCGGCCGAGCGGCACCTCGAGCAGGAGGCGCAGCAGGCGCTGCGCCTCGTCCAGGAGGGGCGCTTCTCCGACGCCCGCGCGCGGCTCGAGGCGCTCGTCGGCCGGCTCGGGTTCCAGGCGCTCGACCGGCGCGTCGAGGAGCACCTCTCGACGATCGACGAGGCCGAGCGCGGGGCGCGGGCCGCCCAGGCGGCCGCGCGCGACGAGGCGCGCCGGCGCCGGGTGCGCGCGGCGCTGGAGAGCATCGCGCCGGCCTGCCAGGCGCGCACCTTCGACCGCGCCGCGAGCGCGCTGCGGGGCGAGCTGGCGCTCATGCCCGTCGACGAGGGGCGCGCGGCGCTCGAGCAGCGCGCGGAGCGGCTCGAGGGCGCGCACCGGGCGCTCGGCGCGCTCGCCGAGCACGTGCGCGGCGGCGGGCGCCGCTTCACGGCCGAGCTCGAGTTCTCCGGACGGCGACTGCCGGCGACCGCGGTCGAGGTGCTCGAGGGCGCCAGCGGCCTGGCGTTCGTCTTCGACTACGAGCCGGGGCGCGGCCGGAGCTTCCCCGTCAGCGCGCTCACCTGGCCGCAGCTCGCCGCCGCCCTCGACGCGCTCGACCTCCCGGCCGAGCGGCGCGCCGACGTCGCCTGCCTGGCCTTCGAGCTCGGCGCCCGCCCCGACGGGCTCGAGCGCCTCCTGCGCCTGCAGGCGACCCCGGCCGCCGCCGCCCGGCCGGAGCTCGGGCAACGCCTCCGCCGCCTGGTCGACCTCGCCGCCGCGGAGCAGCCGTGAACGGCCTCGCCCTGCGCGCCGACGCGCAGGGGGGCGTCCTCCTCAAGGTGGCCGCGCGGCCCGGCGCCTCGCGCACGGCCGTCCAGGGCCTCGCCGGCGACGCGCTCAAGGTGGCGATCAACGCCCCGCCCGAGAAGGGCAAGGCCAACGACGAGCTGGTGCGCTTCCTGGCCCGGGCCCTGGGGCTCCGCCGGGCGCAGGTGACGCTCGTCCGCGGCGAGGCGTCGCGCGACAAGGTCGTGCGCGTCGAGGGGCTCACGGCCGAGGCCCTGCGGGCGGCCCTGGCGGCGCTGGCGGCGTGAGTCAGGCCTCTTCGGGCGTCGGCTCGGGCCCGAGCGGCAGCTCGTTGAGGCGCCGGACCATGAGGTCCGGGTCGATCCCGTAGTAGGAGCAGGCCTGCTCGACGCTCTCGTGGAAGCGGACCTCGCAGTCGTAGCAGGGGAGCTTGAACTCCTCGAACAGCACCCGCTCGGCGTCGGGCCGGGTGAAGCACACGTCGTCGAGGAGCGTGTCGCGGCGCACGGGGCCGCGGTCCGGTTCGCGTGGGAGCACCCGACCTCCTCCTCGGGGGAGCTTACCGTCCCGTGACGGCGCGCGGGGTGAGGAACGCGGGGAGAACGACCGAGCGGGGCAAATGGCCACGCCACTTACGTCCGCAGGTGACGCGCCCAAGCGCATGCCCGAGCGGGGCTTGACCGACCGGCGCCACCGTACGGACACCCGAACGTGACGCGTCGCGGCGGCTGTGGAGAACGGGTCGAGTCAGACCTGCTCGCGCGTGAAGCGGGCGCAGGCGGCCTCCCAGACCTCGCGGATCCGGGGGTCCTCCTCGCGGAGGGTGGCCAGCTTGCGCTGGGCGGCGTGCACGCTGGCGCAGGAGCGCTGGCCGAAGAACACGCCGACCTCGCGGAGCGTCAGGCCGGTGAGCTCGCGCCCGATCCCCATGGCCACCTGCCGGGCGCGCGCCACCTGCGGGCGGAGGCTGCCGCTGCGCAGGAGCTCCTCGTCGATCCCCAGCCGCGTGGCCACGAAGTCGGAGATCCCCTCGAGCGAGGCCACCTCCGTGCGGGCGCGGAGCATCGACGAGAGGATGCCCCGGACCGTCGGCAGGTCCAGGCGGCAGCCGACGTGGCGGCGGTGGGCGTCGAGCTGGGTCAGGGCGCACAGGAGCTCGCGCACGCTCGACTCGAGCCCGGTGGTGAGCAGCTCGAGCACCTGGTCGTCGAGCTGGAGCGAGAGCGCCGCCGTCCGCGCCTTGATGATCGACAGCCGCGTGTCGCGGTCGGGCGCCTCGAGCGGCACGACGAGCCCGCCGCTGAGGCGGTCGCCCAGGGAGCGCTCGACGTACTGGATGTTCCGCGGCAGCCGCGAGCTCGAGACGACGACCTGGCGGCGGTGGGCCTGGAGGTGGTCGAGGGTGAAGGTCAGCTCGCGCTCGCTGGCCTCCTTGCCGGCGAGGTCCTGCACGTCCTCGAGCACGAGCAGGTCGGCCTCGCGGTAGAGCTCGCGGAAGCGGTCGCCCAGGCGCTTGCGGGCCATGAACGAGAGCTGGCGCGCGAAGCGGTCGCTCGAGGCGTAGACGACGCGGCGGCCCGGGTAGCGCCGGCGGTAGCCGTTGACGATCCCCTGCAGCAGGTGCGTCTTGCCCGTGCCGGACTCGCCGTAGAACACGACCGGGCACCAGTGGCCCGGCTCCTCGACGACGCGGCGGGCGAAGCGCAGCGGCATCTCGTTCTTCGGCCCGGTGAGGAAGGAGCTCAGCTCCACCCCCTCGGCCACGCGGTCGGCGCCGAGGTGGGCGTCGCCCGGCTCGTCGGCGGCCGGCTGCTCGACCGGCTTGCGCGGCGCGCGGGCGCCGCGGGAGCGGCGATGCACGACGCGCACCGGGACCGGCCGGCCGAGGACCTCGGCCAGCGCGCGGCCGATCGCGGCCTGCTGGGCGACCGCCTGGTCGCGGGCCGGAGCGCTCGCCGCCTCGAGCACGGCCTCCGCCGGCTCGCACGAGCGCAGGTCGACCTCGTCGAGCCACGGCCGCGTGCGGATCCAACCAAGTTCGTCCTGGAGCCGCGCGCGCGCCGCGGCCCAGACCTTCTGAACGCCCACTTGTCCCCCCGACGCGGTGTGCGTGAGGGCGGAGTGTAGTCCTGGATCAAAGCGCCGCAAAGCCGGCCAGGGGCCCCGGAGCTAAGCCGTCGGAGGTCAACGGCTCGCGCTCCTCGGCGATCCGCGTGCGCGCGCCGCTCCGGGTGTCACCGTTCGGCGACGCGCCGTCGCGCCGGGAGATGGACGCACGGGGCGGGGTCCGTCGGCGGAGTAGCTACGGCGGCTAAGATCTGCGACGCGAGACGCAGAGGCCACACTTCTCCACGTCACCGGACCGGGAACGGCGTGGCGAGCGGGGAACCTGTTGAGTCTCCGAGCGTCGCCCTCGCCTGCGCGCGCCTTGCGCTCGCGGGGCGACGCACAGGGCGGGCAGAGCCTGTGGAGAACCGGTGGAGTTCGCCGCGCGTCGCGTGGCGCGGGCGACCGCCGCCGACCATGATCGCGCCATGAAGGACGTCCTCGCCGAGCTCGAGCTGCTGGTCCGGTCGTCGTTTCGCTGCCTGGGCCTCGTGAGCGCCGAGGAGGACCGCTGCACCGAGCTGGCCGTCGCCGCGGCCCGGCGGCTGGGGCGACCGCTGCACGTGTGGAGCCTCACCACCGGCTGGACGCTCCCCGACGGCACGCCGCTCGACCCGCGCACCGGGGGCTACCAGCTCGCCAGCGACGGCGCGCCCGCGCCGCGGCGGCCCGCGCTCGCCGACGCGCTGGTCGAGGTGCGCGAGCACGCCCGGGGGCGCCCGCTCTTGCTCCTCGTGCGCGACCTGCACGCCTCGCTCGACGAGCCGCGGGTGGTCCGCGCGCTGCTCGACCTGCTCCAGGCGCGCGAGGACTGGGCCGTGCTCTTCAGCGCGCCCGGGATCAAGCTCCCGTCGCAGCTCGAGAAGGAGGTGGCGCTCGTCGACGTGCCGCTCCCCGACGAGGCGGAGCTGCACGAGGTGCTCATGCGCAACCTGCGCGCGCTCGCCAGCGCCAAGGGCTCGTTCAAGGTGCCGCAGCAGCTCCTCGAGGCGGTCGTGCGCGCGGCGCTCGGGCTCACGCGGCGGCAGGCCGACTGCGTGTTCCGCCGGGCGATCCAGGACGACGGCGAGTTCACCGAGGACGACCTGGAGCGGATCACGGCGCAGAAGCGCCAGATCATCGCCCAGTCGGGCGTGCTCGAGTTCGTCGAGCAGCGCGAGGACCTGCGCGCCGTCGGCGGGCTCGACGGGCTGAAGGGCTGGCTGCAGCAGCGCCAGGCGGCGTTCTCCGAGAAGGCGCGCGCCTACGGCCTGCCGCAGCCCAAGGGCGTGTTCCTCCTCGGCGTGCAGGGCTGCGGCAAGAGCCTCGTCTCCAAGGCGATCGCCGGCTACTGGCACATGCCGCTCCTGCGGCTCGACGTGGGCGCGCTGTTCAGCTCCTACATCGGCAAGACCGAGGAGAACCTGCGCAGCTCGCTGCGCGTCGCCGAGTCGATCGCGCCCTGCGCCCTGTGGGTGGACGAGATCGAGAAGGGCTTCGCCGGCGTGTCGGGCTCGGGCAGCGCCGACGCCGGCACGTCGGCGCGCGTGTTCGGCGCGTTCATCACCTGGATGCAGGAGAAGGCGCGGCCGGTGTTCGTCGTGGCCACGGCCAACTCGATCGAGCACCTGCCGCCGGAGCTCCTGCGCAAGGGGCGCTTCGACGAGGTGTTCTTCGTCGACCTGCCCACGCCGCGCGAGCGCCTCGACATCCTGCGCATCCACATCGAGCGGCGCGGCCGCCAGGCGCGCCGCTACGACCTCGAGCGGCTGGCGCAGGCCACGGACGGCTTCAGCGGCGCCGAGCTCGAGCAGGCGATCGTCGCGGCCATGTACCGCGCCTTCCCCGAGGACCGCGAGTTCACCACGCAGGACCTGCTCCAGGCCGTCGGCGAGACGGTGCCGCTGGCGCGCACGATGGCCGACAAGGTCCAGCACCTGCGCGCCTGGGCGAGCCAGCGGGCGAGATGGGCCACGACTACGGCTTGATCGCGGCAACGACGCCCACGTCGGCCTTCGCCGGGGGCTCTGGCTGCTATCGCGCGCGGGTGTGCTCGGGGGCGATGGGGAGTCAGAGGAAGGCCACGAGATGGCGAGTAAGGATCGACTCTCATCGCGCTGGAGCTCCGGTGAGGCGAAGGACGTGTTGAGGCGACACGCCTTCCAGGCCGACCCGGCCGACCCGCGCGTCGCGAGGGGGTTCCTCGGGTCCCTGCGCCCTTACGGAGGGCTGATCGAGGAGAACTTCCACGAGGTCATGGAGGCGCTCATCGCGCTCGCGCCTGAGCTCTCCGACGGGAGGAGGGTCGATCGGGAGGTCATGAGCGCCCTCTGGGGGATCTGCCACTTCGCGCGTTCGTGGGGCGTCCACCCGGAGGGCATGCTCCGGCGCAACGAGCTCATCGCGCCGCACGACGTGGAACGACTCGAGGAGTGGGTCGAGACGATCTCCTACGCCGTCACCAGCCTGCTCGACGGCGGGCCCGTGGAGGAAGCGTTCGCCGACTATCACCCGCACGAGGCTTCTTAGCGCGACCCAGGAGAGCAGGGGCTGGAACGGTCTCGCTCCGACCCTGTCGAGCTCACCGGCGCGACGAGAGCGGGCGCGCGGGCGAGAGAGCGCTCGGCGCCGGCGGTGCGTGAGGCCCTGTCGGCTCGCCGGGAGAGGCCCTAGGCTGGAGGGCAGGAGCGTTCCATGCACCCCGACGACGAGCCCGAGGCAGACGACGAGCGGATCGCGTTGCCGCCCGACGCCCAGGGCTACCTGGCGGTCCTCGACGAGCACGGCTGGTTCGAGGACCTGCCGCCTGCCTACGCGGCGCGGGCGCGGGCCGGGGTGGAGGCAGCGTACGCCCGGGGGGCGCACCCGGCGGTCGGGCTGGCGATCCACTCGGTGCCGCACTCGGACGACGCCGAGCCGCAGTGGTTCGGGGCGCTCCTGCGCGACGTCGCCGCGGCCGCCCACGGCCTCCTGCCGCTCGAGGACGCCAAGGTGACCAAGAGCAAGCGCGGCGACTACGTGGCCAAGGCCCGCCTCGGCGAGGCCACGCTCCAGGAGACCCTCCACGCCGGGAAGGAGCCGGACCTCCTCGACCCGATCCTGCAGACGGCGGCCTTCCTGGAGGCGGCGCTCGAGGCGCAGGACATCCAGGACGTGACGGTGAGCTACTTCACCGACGAGGCCAAGGTCCTGCACTGGTACCTGCGGCCGCGCGACCTGCCGCTGCCGCCCGGGCTGATCCCGGACGACGAGGACGACCCGCTCTACCGGCCCGCCTGACGTCCGTACGCGCCGCGGGCGTGGTGACTCGTCGAGTCACCACGCCCGTCACCGTGCGACGAACGGGCGCGCGCAGGCGCCCGCCATCCTCGGCCGCTCGTCCAGAAGCTCACCTTCGCCTCGAGTCCACGACACCCCGCGAGGCCGAGGCGGATGCGCGCGCGCGCGACCGACGACGTAGTGACTACTTCGAGGGAGCGCGCGCGCGCAGGCGCCCGCCATCCTCGGCCGCAGCTCAGGGGCCGGTGGAGGTGCGGACGAGCGGGAGGAGCTCCCAGGTCTGCGTGTTCGGCGCGCGGCCCGGGTCAGAGCGCGGGCCCTCGTAGTCGAGCTGCAGCCAGTAGTCGGAGCGCTTGTTCTGGCCGGTCTGCTCCAGGCCGACCCGCACCTGGTACCAGCCGTCGTAGCCGGGGTTGGTGACCGGGAAGTAGATCTGGCCGCGGCCGCGGGCGTGGTTCAGGCGCTTGCCGTCCTTGTCGAAGATCGCCACGTGGGCGTCGACGTTGCGGTCCTTCAGCCAGACCGTCACCCAGATCGGCTTGTTCCTGGCCGAGACGAAGCGGAAGGGGTCGCTCCACCACTCGCCGGCCGGACGGGTGTCCATGTCGGCGGCGGCCTCGAACTCCTGGCGCGTGCGGCGCGACGGGGTCGCCGGCCGGCGGCCCTGCGAGCCGTCGCGGGCATACATGACGTACCCGCCCGGCGGGACCGAGATCCGCGCCCAGCCGTGCTCGTTGGTCCAGACGTCGCCGACGCCCAGCGCGTAGTCGTGCAGCTTCACGTTCGGGCCGAAGCTCGTGCGCACCCACTCCGTCCGCCAGGAGCTGTTGCTGTCGTTGAAGCCGGCCAGCAGGTTGCCCTCGCGCTCGAGCACGTAGAGGTCCTGATCGGCCCAGCGCTCGATCCCCTGGCCGCGGGCGAACATGTGGTGGATCCAGACGAGGTTCAGCATCCACTCGCGGACGCTGCCGTCGTCCTCGAACAGGTCGAGCCAGTAGACCTTCGGGTAGCCGGGCGCGGCCATGATGAACGCGTGGGCCAGGTTGCTGCGCATGAACAGGTGCAGCCCGTTGGCGCGCCGGTGCGTGTCGTGGTTGTTGCAGAAGGTGACCGAGCGCTCGGTGTCGGGGAAGCGGTTGCGCAGGCGGCGCATGTCGAAGTAGCCGTTGCCGTGCGCCATGGAGAGCAGCTCGAAGAACAGCGTGAAGTCGAACACGCTCGAGCGGCGGTTGACGCCGTTCACCCACCAGCTCAGGGTGTTGGGGTTGCCGTCGTAGAACTCGCCCACGGCGAAGCGGCTCTGCCCCATGCCCTCCTGCACCTGGTAGAGGAGGCCCTCGGTGAAGCCGGGCGGCATGTGCTTGACCGCGTCGATGCGGTAGCCGTCGACGCCCGTCTGCTTGTCGAACCAGCGGATCCAGCGGAACAGGTTGTCGCGCACGTAGGGGACGCCCTGGGCCATGTCCGCGAGGCCGGCCAGCTCGCCGTCCCAGTCGCCCTGGCCGCCGTGGTGGAAGTCCCACCAGGCCATGGGGAAGCGGCCGGGGCCCTCGGAGCCGCGCGGCGTGAAGGTGTACTTGTTGCCGTCGCCGCCCGCCCGGTGGTTCGGGACGATGTCCGCGTAGACGTCGAGCCCGTTGGCGTGGGCGATGGAGACCATCTTGAGGAGGTTCTCCTTCGTCCCCCACTTCGTCGGGATCGTCCCCTTCTGGTCCTTGCTGCCCAGGTCGTAGGGGTCGTACATGTCGTAGCCCGACGAGAAGCCGCCGCCGGCGCCCTTGCACGGGGGCGGGATCCACAGGCCCGTGAAGCCCCACTCGCGCAGCTGGGGCATCATGCGGGAGAGGGTCTCCCACCACTGCTCGTTGTTGCGCGACCACGGCGTGCGGTCCGGCTGGTCCCAGTACCACGCCTGCAGCATGACCCCGTTGACGTCCTGAGCCCGCGCCGACGCGCCGGACACCAGGAGGAGGAGCGCGACCACCGAGGACACGAGCGCCTGACGCATGACCACCTGTCCTTTGCGAGTCCCCTGACCCGCCGTCAGGAGAAGGGAGACGCCACCAGCGAGGATCGGACAGCTCCTTTCTAACGAGTGGTCCGTATTGGAATTGTGAAAGCGCCTCCCGACCGCCGGTCGCCCTGCCGCGGCGGTGACTTAGCGCGTCACGGGCGGGGTCGGGGCGGCGGTTCCCCGTCGGGCCGGGGGTGGTACCCTGACGCACCTATGACGGAGTCGAGCGGGATCGAGCGCGTCGTCCTCACCGGCCATGACCTGACGATCGAGGAGGTGGTGGCCGTGGCCCGCCGGCGGGTGCCGGTCAGCCTGGCGGAGCCGGCGCGGCGGCGCGTGCGCTGCTGCCGGCGCATGGTCGACGTGCTCCTGCAGCGGGGCGAGAAGGTCTACGGGCTGACGACCGGCTTCGGCAAGCTGCGCGACGTGCGGATCGCCAACAAGGACGTCGAGCGCCTGCAGATGAACCTGATCCGCAGCCACGCCGTGGGCGTGGGCGCGCCGTTCGACGAGGACGTCGTGCGCGCGGCGATCGTCCTGCGGGCGAACACCCTGGCCCGGGGCAACTCGGGGATCCGGCTGGAGACGCTCGAGGCGCTGGTGGCGCTCCTCAACGACGGGGTCTACCCCTACGTGCCGCAGCAGGGGTCGGTCGGCTGCTCGGGCGACCTGGCGCCCCTGTCGCACCTGGCGCTCGTCGTCACCGGCGACCCGGGCGGGCGCGTCCTGCCGCGCGCCGCCCGGCGCGACGGGGTCGCGCCGGTCACGCGCCCGCGCCCCGACGAGTTCGTGGCCTGCGGCGAGGTCGCCTGGGCCGAGGCGGCCCTGACCGCGACGCCGACCTTCCGCCCGGTGACGCTCGGCGCCAAGGAGGGGCTGGCGCTCAACAACGGCACGCAGTTCATGACGGCGGTCGCCTGCCTGGCCCTCCACGACGCCGCGATCGGCATGTCCTGGGCGGAGCTCGCGGTCGCCATGAGCCTCGAGGCGCAGCGCGGGGTGCGCGGCGCCTTCCGCCCGGAGCTGCACGCGGCGCGCGACCTCTCGCACCAGGCGGCCACGGCGGCGCGGATCCTGGCCCACACCGAGGGCAGCGAGGTGCTGGACGTGCTCCTCAACACGGCCAGCCTCCGGCGCGTGCGCGCGAGCCTGGCCGAGGTCCGCGACCACCTGGCGCCGTTCGAGCCCACGCCCGGGCTGGAAGAGGTGCGCCGCGCGATCGACGCGCTCGAGGCCGACGTGCAGGCGCTCGTGCCCGCCGCGGGCCCGGCGCCGGCGGCGATCCTGGCCCTGCGCGGGGCGCCGGCGCGGGCGCAGATCGAGGGCTACCAGGGCCTCCTGGCGCCGATCCGCGTGCGCGCGACGGCGCTCCTCCAGCGCCTCGACGCGCCCGACGTGCCCTCGCCGCCGCTGGCGCGCGACGCCCTCGTGCGGGCGCTCGCCGACCTGTCGCACGCGATCCCGGCCGCCCCGCCGGTGCAGGACGACTACTCGCTGCGCTGCGCGCCGCAGGTGCTCGCCTGCGCCCACCGGGCCCTGGCCCACGTGCGCGAGGTGATCGCGGTCGAGGTGAACGCCGCGACCGACAACCCGCTCCTCTTCCCGCCCGAGCCGCCGGGCGGCCTCGACGCGGCCGACGACGCCGAGTACGCCCGCTGGCTCGCGGAGCCCGCGCGCGCCGAGGGCCTCGCCGACCTCGTGATCGGCGGCGGCAACTTCCACGGCGAGCCGATCGCCAAGGTCATGGACTACTTCGCGATCGCCATGAGCGAGGTGGCGAGCATCGCCGAGCGCCGCGTGGCGCACCTCGTCGACGCCGCGCTCTCCAACGGCCTGCCGCCCTTCCTCATGGAGTCGAGCGGGCTCAACTCTGGCTTCATGCTCCCGCAGTACACGGCGGCGGCGCTCGTCTCCGAGAACAAGGTCCTGTGCCACCCGGCGTCGGTCGACTCGATCCCCACCTGCGCCGGGAGCGAGGACCACGTGAGCATGGGCATGACCGCCGCCCGCAAGGCGGCCACCGTCCTCGACCACGTGCTGCAGGTCGTGGCGATCGAGGTCCTCGCCGCCTACCAGGCCCTGAGCTTCCGCGCGCCGCTGCGCCCGGGGCGCGGGGTCGAGGCGGCAGCGCGGCACCTGCGCGCGGCCGGGGTCGAGGTGCGCCTCGACGACGGCGTCCTCTACCCGGCCATGCACCACGTGCGCGAGCTCTTGCGGGCGCCGCCGCCGGGGTGATCCGCGCCGACGGGCAGAGATCACAACAGAGGAGCAGAGGAAGCAGAGAGCCCGAGGCCTCTCGCGCTCGACGCGAGGCGAGCGACGGGGGCGGACGGCAGCGGAACCGTGCGTGCGTGTCCGAGGCTCGCACCCACCGCCGCCCATCGCCGCAGGT
>JAHBXY010000007.1 GCA_019636275.1 Planctomycetota bacterium
GGGCCTCGCCCTGGCCCTCGTGTTCTTCTTCGCCTTCCCGCGCGTCGGCGCCCACCTCCTCCCGCAGGCGCGCGACGCGCGCGACCGCCTCTCCGGGTTCACCGAGGTCGTGGGGCTCGACGACATCGGCCGGATCCAGCAGAACGACGCGACCGCATTCCGCGCGGAGCTCGTCTCGGGCACGCTGCCCGTGGCCCCCTACTGGCGCGGGCGCGCGCTCGACCACTACGACGGCGCGTCCTGGCACACGTCGCGCGTGCTGGGCTTCGCCGGCGTGCGCCTCGACGGCGACGGCAACGACGAGCTCCGCGACACGCTCGTCGACGCGCCGCCCTCGGCGCCGGCCGCCGAGGTCGTGATCTACCAGGAGGCGCTGGGCACGCGCTGCCTGTTCACGGTCGGGACCACGCGCGCCATCCAGTTCAAGTCGGCGCGGCCGGCCGTGGTCGACCGCGACGTCCTGGGCACGATCCTCTGCTTCCCGGTCCCCGGGCAGCCGATCGCCTACCGGCTCACGACGCACCCGACGCTCGAGGTCCCGCGCCTGCACGTCACCCCGCTCTCCGCCCGCCGCGTGCGCGAGCACTGCCTGCGCCTGCCGGCCGCGGTCGACCGCCCGCGCCTCGAGGAGCTCAGCGCCGGCGTCCTGCGCGCCCGCGGCGTCCCCGAGGGCGCGCCGCCGTCGGTCGTCGCGCGCGCCCTCGAGGACCACCTGCAGACGAACTACCGCTACACGCTCGACGCGGCGCGCACCCCGGGCACCGAGCCCGTGGCCGACTTCCTCTTCGAGCGGCGCGCCGGCCACTGCGAGTACTTCGCCTCGGCCCTGGCCGTCCTCCTGCGCGTCAACGGTATCCCCAGCCGGCTCGTGAGCGGGTTCCGCGGCGGGGTCTACAGCGCCTGGTCGGGCGCCTGGACGGTGCGCCAGCGCGACGCGCACGCCTGGGTCGAGGCGGAGACGGAGCGCGGCTGGATGCGCCTCGACGCCACGCCCGACCAGGACGAGGCGGCCGCCGGCGGCGTCCTGAGCCGGATGTTCGAGGCGGCCTCCGCCCTGACCGACTGGCTGGAGCTGCGCTGGTACAAGTGGGTGATCGCGTTCGACGCCTTCGACCAGCGAAGCGCCCTGCGCGCCCTGCGCGAGCGGCTGGCCGAGGCCGCGGAGGCCGCCCGCGGGCTGGTCGCGGGCCTCGCGGCGCCACGCCGGCGGCGCCGCGCGCCTCGGCACTCCGCTGGCCGCCCTCGTCGCCGCCGGCGCCCTCCTCGCCACTGACGGCGCGCGGCCAGACCGGCCGGCGGCGCGCCGCGCGCCTCGGGCTCCGCGGCCCCGACGCGCCGCTCGTGGCCGAGGTCCTGCGACCGCGCTCGCCCGGCGCGGCGTCGTCCACGCCGGGAAGAGACGCTGGGCGGTCTGAAAGCGCGCGCGCCGCGCTCGGGCCGCCGGTCGACGGCCTCGTCGCCTGGCTGCCGGCGTGCCACGCGGCCCGCTTCGGCGGCCGCCCGAGCGACCCCGCGGCGGCGGCCGACGCCCGGCGCGCGCTGGCGGCGCTGCGGGCGCTCCGGGCGGGGACGGCTACAGCCCCGCCTCCTTCGGCGTCATCGTCTTGAGCTGCAGGGCGTGGATCGAGTTGTCGGCGATCTTGTCCTTGAGCGGCGCCTGCACCATCTTGTGCTGCTCGACGCGCGTCTTGCCCTCGAACGCCTGGGCGACGACGACGGCGGACCAGTGGTCGCCGCCGCCGGTGTCCTGGACGCGCACGACGGCGCCCGGAATCGCGGCCTGGATGCGCTGGACGATCTCGTCGGCGGTGATCACGCTGCTTGCCTCCGGCCGCCCCTTCTAGCGCACGCGGCGCCGCGCGTCGAGGCGCGCGCGGCCCTTCCTCGCCCCGGATGGGTCTGGGAAGATCCCCGCCCACGCCCGGAGGCACCATGGCCGACGACAAGCAGAGCGGCTGGACGCGCTTCTTCCGCAAGAAGGACCTCGCCGGCGAGGACTTCTTCGGCAAGGTGATCGCCGGGCTGGCGCGCATCTTCGAGGGCGGCGACGAGGAGGAGACCTACCGGCAGATCCGGAGCGAGGTGAAGCAGATCTTCGCCTGCGACGACATCTCGCTCTTCGCCTACGACCCCGACGAGGCGCCCGGCGGCGATGAGGGCGACTGGGTGCTCACCGTCAAGAGCGGCTTCGGCGAGGGGAACCGCGTGTCGCAGGGCGACGCGCGCGTGCTGCCCGACCTGCTCCCCGGGCGGCCGATCAAGTACTCGGAGCTCGTCGCCCAGCAGGCGGCGCTCAAGGCGATCGCCCTGGCCTTCGAGGAGAACACCTTCTACGGCTGCGACATCGAGCAGAACAAGGTCGTGCTGCTCAAGGAGCCGCGCCCCGAGGACGACCTGGGCTCGGGCGACCTGTCGGTGCTGGCGATCCCGCTGCAGTACGGCAACAAGGTCGGGCGCGTGCTCGAGCAGACGCGCGTCGGCGTGCTGGCGCTGTTCAAGACCCCCGTGCGCCGCGAGCTGGGCGAGCTCGAGCGCGGCATGCGGGCGCTCCTCGCCCACGCGCTCGTGAGCAGCTCCTGCGTCCTGCGCGACCCCGTCACGCGGCTCTACACCGAGGCGCACCTGCGCGACGAGGTGGCCCGCTACGTGAACATGTTCGACCTCACCGGCGGGCAGCTCGGCGGCGCGTTCGTCGTGGTGATGGTCGACTGCCTGCGCCTCTACAAGCAGACCCTCGAGGCCACGGGGAAGGTCGACCCGGGCGACGTGAGCCACAAGGTCTCCGAGGCGCTGCGCGGCGTCGCGCAGTGCGTGTGGCGCCGCGCGCGCGACCACCAGCTCGGCCCCAACGAGGAGCTGCGCTGCGGCCTCCCCGGGCGCATCGGCCACCAGGCGTTCGGCGTGCTCCTGCCGCTGGTCAAGCCGTTCGAGCTGGGCATGTGGTGCACGCGGCTCTCGCAGGACGTGATCGCGCACCACTTCGAGGCCGAGGAGTTCCTGGTCACGGGCGACGTCACGGTGAGCCTGCGCGCGATCCCGTTCGGCGCGTCCGGCGCCAAGACGCCGGCGGAGCTGTTCGCGCTGGCCCGCAAGGTGATCGACGAGCTGGAGGCCGAGCAGGCCAAGGCGCGCCGCGACCCGGCGGCCCTGACGGCGCTGGTGAAGACGATCCGCGTGTGGGACCAGGGCCAGTGGGTCGCGCCGAACGACTACAAGGGCGAGCTCGCCGGCGCTTGACCACGCGGGCGTCCAGGCCGTGACCGCCCCCGCGCCGCCGGCGCTGCGGCTGGTCGTCCCGACCCTGCGCGAGGCGCACGGGGTCGAGGCGTTCCTGGCCGCGCTCCTGCCGGTCGCGCGCGGCCTCGCCGCCGAGGTCGTCCTCGTCGACGACCGCTCCGAGGACGGCACGGCCGAGGTCGCGCGGGCGGCGATCACGCGCCTGGGCGGGGGCGACCTCGCGCGCGTGGTCGTGCGCGCGGGGCCGCGCGGGCTCTCGGCGTCGGTGCTCGAGGGCTGGGCCGGCGCGACCGCGCCGCTCCTGGGCGTCATGGACGCCGACCTGAGCCACCCGCCCGGGCTCCTCCCGCGGCTCGTCGACGAGGTGCGGGCCGGGGCCGACGTGGCGATCGCCTCCCGCTACGTGCCGGGCGGCGGCGTCGAGGGCTGGCCGCTGCGCCGGCGCGTCGTCTCGCGCGCCGCCTCGCTCCTCGGGCGCACGGTCGTCGACGCGCGCGACCCGCTGTCGGGGTTCTTCGTGGTGCGGCGCGAGGTGATCGACGGCGTGGCCCTGCGCCCGCGCGGCTGGAAGATCGCCCTGGAGGTCCTGGCCCGGGGCCGGGTCGAGCGGGTGGCGCAGGTGCCGTTCGTGTTCCGCGACCGCGCCTGGGGCCGCTCGAAGTTCGGCCCCCGCGCCGTGGTCGACTTCCTCGCGCACCTGGCCCGCCTCCACGCCGACCGCCTCCGGGGCAGGTGAGCCGGCCCCGTCCCTGGACCGGATGCGACGGCGGGCGAGGATGGATGCCGTCGAGCCGAGGAGGGGGCATGAGGCTCCAGCACGTCTTCGCCGGCGCCCTCTCGGGCCTCGTGGCCGTCGCCCTGGTCGCGGCGGCCGCCTTGGTGCTGCTCACCACCTCGCTCCACCAGCTCGTGACGGACCTCTCGACGCACACCGAAGCGATCCGCGCCGCCGACGAGGTCGAGACGAAGCTCCTGCTCCACAACCGCCTGGCCACGCGCGAGCTGGTCACGGGCGAGCCGGAGCTGCGCAGGCAGCGGGCGGCGTCCCAGACGGCGGTGTGGCGCGAGCTGGCGGAGGTCGAGGCGTTCGTGGGCTCGCCGGAGGAGGAGGCGCTCCTCGCCCGGGCGCGCGCCCGGCTGGCGCGGTACTTCGCGGCGTGGGACCAGGTCGACCGTGCCGCCGACCGGCTCGAGGCCTACCGGCGCAAGGGGCCGCACCTCGAGGAGGCGCTGGCCGAGCTGCACGCGCTGGCGGAGCTCAACGTGGCCGACGCGCGGCAGGCGCAGCGCGCGGCCCAGCAGCGCGACGAGGCGGCCAAGGCGCTCGCCGTCGCCGCCGTCGTGGTCCTGGTGCTCGGCGCTGGCCTGGCGCTCCTCGCCCTCCGGCGGCAGGCGCTGCGCCCGATCCTGCGGGTGGACGCGGCCATCCGCCGCTTCGGCGCCGGCGACCGCGGGGCCCGCGCCCGCGAGGAGGGCGCGGCCGAGGTCCGTGAGATCGCCCGCGCGTTCAACGAGATGGCCAGCCAGCTCGCGCGGCGCCGCGAGGAGCAGCTCGCGTTCCTCGGCGGCGTGGCCCACGATCTCAAGAACCCGCTCACCCCGCTCAAGCTGGCCGCCTCCGCGGCGGGCGGCGACGTCACCCCCGAGCGGGCGCGGCGGACGCTGGACCTGGTCGGGCGGCAGGTGGAGCGCCTCGAGCGCATGATCGGCGACCTGCTCGAGACGGCGCGGATCGAGGCCGGGCAGCTCGAGCTGCGGCCCGACGTGCACGACGCCGCCGAGCTGCTCGAGGAGGTCGCGCGCCTCCACGCGGCCGTGGCCACGCACGAGCTCGTGTGGACCGGGCCGTCCGAGCCGCTCCTCGTGCGCTGCGACGCGCAGCGCCTCGAGCAGGTCCTGAACAACCTGGTCAGCAACGCGATGAAGTACTCGCCCCCGGGGTCGCGGGTGGCGCTGTCGCTCGAGCGCGTGGGCGACGAGGCGGTCTTCGCCGTGCGCGACCACGGGGTCGGCGTCCCGCCCGAGGAGCAGGCCCGGATCTTCGAGCCCTTCCGGCGCGGCGCGCAGGCGCGCGGCGCGGCGATCCCGGGCGTGGGCCTGGGGCTGTGCGTCTCGCGGCGGATCGTCGAGGCGCACGGCGGCCAGATCGAGCTGGAGAGCGCGCCCGGCCTCGGCTCGACGTTCCGGGTGCGGCTCCCGCGGGTCCTCTCGGACCGGCCCGCGCCGGCGCTGGTCGGCTGACCCGCCGTCGCCCGCGGTCGCTCGCGGTCGGGGGCGCGCGCGGCGGCCGGACGTGGCGCCCGGCCGCCGCGGCCCGGTCGCTACTTGCCCTCGATGCTCAGCTCGTTGCCGTCGGGGTCGCTGAAGCTCGACACCCGCAGGCCGCCGCACGGGTCGAACGGCGCGCTCATCGTCACGCCGGCGGCCTTCAGGCGCGCCAGCGCGGCGTCGAAGTCGTCGACGGCCAGGCCCACCGAGGCGATCCCCTTGGTCGGCATGGCCGCGTCGCGGCCGGCGTGGAGGCACAGGGCCGCGTCGCCGGTCCTGAACTCCGCCCAGCCGCCGCCGGCGGGGTAGGCCAGCGTCAGGCCCAGCGTCTCCGTGTAGAAGGCCAGCGACCGGTCGAAGTCGGTCACGTAGAGGATCACGCGCGCCGCGCGCTTGATCGCGCCGGCCGGCGCCGGCGCCTTCCGCGCCTTCTTCTCCTTCTTGGCCTTGGCCGCCTTCTTGGCCTTGGCGGCCGACTTCTTCTGCTTGCCCTTGGGGGGCGACTTCGTCGCAGGCATGGTGCGCTCCTGGGTCGTGCGCCGCGGTCCCGACGCCGCGGACGGGAGGGAGATGGCACCGCTCCCGGGCGGCGAAGTCAAGCCCTTGTCCCCGTGGGTGCACGCCCGCGCCGGGCGGGCGCTACTTGTCGTCGAGCAGCCGCGGGAGCGCCTCGAGCAGGAGGTCCTTCTCCCGCTGGCCCGGCGCCTCGGCGCCGCGGCCGCCGCGCCAGCCGCCGCGCAGGAGGGGCATGAGGCGCTGCATGAGGACGTCGTCGTTGGTGGCCATGATGATCCCGAAGACGAGCTCCGCCCCGGCCGGCGCGCCGCACGCCTGCTCGAGCGGCTGCACGGGGCCGTCGCCGCCGGCGAGGTCGACGAGCGCCTGGGCCGCGCCGAGGCGCAGGCGCCGGTCCTCGTGGTCCTCGCCGCACAGCCGCACGAGCCGGTCGCGCACGCGCCGGTCGACCCGCAGCAGCACCTGGAGCCAGGCGTACTGCACGGGCCGGTCCTCGAGGCCCATGACGTGGCGCAGGAGCGGCGGGCAGCCGTCGTCGCGCACCGACACGATGGCCCGGAGCTGGTTGACGCGCTCGACCGTGGCCCCGCCCTCGGTCAGCTCGCGCACGAGGGCGCGCGGCGCCGAGGGCGCGAGCTGGCGCAGGACCTGCAGCAGCTCCGCCGGCCCGAGCGCGCCGGCGCCGCCGCCGCCGCGGCGCAGGAGCGCCAGGCGCTCGGGGTGGAGCCGCACGAGCACCGGCCGCTCGCCGGGGGTGAGCTCGACCTCGATCACCTCGGTGTCCAGGCGGCCGCGCAGGACGGTGCGGTCGGGCCGGACGAGGCTCACCACGCCGTCGCCCTCGAAGGCCAGCGACTCGACCTGGTCGAGCGCGACCGGGAGCGCGGCGAAGCCCAGGTCGAGCGTCCAGCCGGTCGCGCGCGCGCGCCCGGAGAACTCGTCGCCGCTGTGCAGGACGACGCGGTGGCCGTCGAGCGGCGGGGCGCGCCGCTCGCCGCCGCGGCGGCCGAAGACCACGCGCACCAGCCGCTCGCGGCGGATCTCCACCGGCTCCGCCAGCGCGGGCAGCTTGACCCGCAGGCTGTCGGTGCGGAGGAAGCCGCTGAAGCGGTCCTCGTCGACGGTCACGATCGCCTCGACGTCGGCGACCCGCCGCTCCAGGTCCAGGCCGGCCACGCGCCGGGCCGGCACCTCGAGCTCGGCGTAGGCGGTGACGATCCGGAACGACTCGTTGAGCACGGTGCCCTCGAGCACGTCGCCCGAGCGCAGCTCGAGCAGGTCGCGGCCCTTGCCGTCGGGGCGCTCGACGCGCAGGACCTGCGCCAGGTCCGGGGCGGCGGCCGCGCCGACCTCGAGCCGCAGGGTGTACGGGCTGCGGGCGCGGTGGACGTGCTTGACGTGGACGAGGACGAGCGTCGCCTCGCGCGCCGTCCACACCGCCTCCTCGCGGTCGTCCTCGCCCGACGACTCGGCCAGCTCCTTGCCGTCGGCCGCCACGAGCGCGAGGTCCAGGTCGCCCTCGCCGTGGCGGAAGGTCAGCTCCGCGCGGACCTGCTGCCCGGCCGGGACGTCGACCGGGTACCAGTCCGAGCCCCAGCACACCGCCTGGGCGGTGCGCCCGCCGGCCGGTCCGGCGGCCCCGGCCGGCACCAGGCCCAGGTGCAGGTCGTAGGGGGCGCGGCCGTTGTGCACGCGCACGTAGACGGGGCCGGGCGCCGGGGGCAGGAGCGCCAGGACCTCCTCGTCCTTCTGGCCGCGCGACCAGGCCAGGAGGCGCCCGCGGCCGTCGTGCACCTCGAGCTCGAGGTCGGCCTCGGCGTGGCTGAACTTGATCTGCACCTCGAGCCGCTGACCCGCCGGGACGTCGAGGGCGTACCAGTCCTCGTCGTTGCACGAGAGGCCCTTGTAGTCACCCGGCTCGATGCGCGCGGCCGTGCGCCGCGTCTGGTTGGGCTCGAAGCGGTCCTGCTGGGCCTGCGCGCCAGCGGGCAGGAGCGCGAGCGCGAGGAGCGGAGCGAGGGCGCGGCGCATGGAGCCTCCCGAAGCCGCTACTCTGCCATCGCGGCGCTCGACCGCCAGCCCCGGGCGGCGGGGCGCGCCCTCAGGCCAGGCCGACGTGCTCCCGCCAGGCGGCCCGGAGCGCGGGGCTGACGCCCGCGTCGGCCTCGACCCGCCGGGCCAGGTCCTCGAGCAGCGTCAGGACCGCCGGGTCGTCGGGCGGCGGCCGCCGCCCGACGCGCGCGTCGGGGAGCTCGTCGTGGCGCGGGGCGAAGACCATGGGCAGCACGTCGTAGGCGGGCGCGAGCGACGCGCGCCCCTCGTCGTCGAGCAGCAGGGCGTAGTTGCCCAGGTGCGCGTCGGTGTTGCCCAGCGCGGCGGAGAAGGCGTGCACGAGCGCCAGCCGCCGCGTGTCCGCCGCCGGCAGCCGGCCCTCGGCGCTCAGGCGTTCGGCGACCGCCACCGGGTCGCGGTCCTCGTCGTAGCGGGCCGCGCCGAGCCAGAAGAGGGTCACGGCCCCGGCGCGACCGCCGCCCGCGAGCCGGTCGAAGCGCTCCACCTCCAGGTAGCCGCGCCCCTCGAGCTCGACGTACCCGGCGGCGACCGCCGGCACGCCGGCGGCGCGCAGCGTGGCCGCGCAGTGCGCCTCGAAGCGCAGCAGGTCGGCCCAGCGCCGGCCGAGGAGCGTGGCCAGGGGCGGGGTGAACTTGACGATCAACCCGCGCCCGTCGTCGAGGCGCAGGGTGAACTGGGCCGATCGCCGCCGACCGAGCTGCCGGCCGCGGGGTCGAGCGCGTCCTCGACCAGCCGCGGGTAGTGCGTCCGCGCCTCGCCGCGCGCGGGGCCGGGACGCTGGCCGGCGCCGAAGACCTGCTCGTAGCGCCGCCAGCTCTCCTCGCCGACGACGAGGTCCCCGGGCAGATCGCACCCGCGCTCGGCGACCGCCCGCAGCACGTCCTCGGCGTCCCAGCGGCGCGGGTCGAGCGGGAGCCGGAGCTCGGGGAACCACCGGGCGAAGCGCTGGCCGAGGAAGCCCGCGGGCGCCATGTCCTGGAGCGCCCAGGGGACGCCCTCCTCGACCGCGTGCTCGCCCGGGCCGAGGAGCGGATAGCCCGGCCGCTGGAGCGAGAGCCGCCGCGCCGCCGGCGCGTACGCGCCAACGAGCTCGACGGTCGCGTCGCGCCGGACGCGGCGGATCGGCAGCGACGTGCTCACGACGCCGAGTGTAGCCCGGCGCGCGCGCGAGCACGCCGAAGGGTGACCGACGCCTCTCGGCCGTCTTCCAGCGCTGGAGTCCCTGTCGCTCGCAGCGGCTGCCGTACCCCACCTTGATCCTTCCGTTCGTCCGAGCCATGCTTCCCCGCCATGCGCCCCCAACGACTCCGAGGGCGGAGGATCCCCTGGAGTCTGACGACGCTGGTCGTCCCGCTCCTGGCTACGGGCTGGTTGCTCGTCGACTGCCTGCGGCAGGGCGAACCGAGCGCTGCTCCGCCGCCACGCGCTGCGGCAGTCGTTGTCCCGATCGAAGCCCCATGCCTGCCGCCTCCTGGCCGCCCCGGACCGGACCTGCCCGAGCACGCCGAGGGTGTTCGCGGCCAGGAAACGCCCGTCGTCGTCGTCGCGCGCGGCCAGCACCGCCGCGTCCCTGAGGGGCGCGCCGCCCCCGCCTGCTGCGCCGTGCGGGCGCCGACCCCTGCAGGCCGGGTACGACCCGCTGCAGCGGGTGGTCCACCTGCGCGACCAGTGGTCCTCGGGCGGACCGGCGCTCGTGGAGCGCAGCTACGCGTACGACGGGGCGGGCAACCGCACGCGCGAGACGCGGCACGAGGTCGGCCCCGGCGCGGTGGACGAATTTACCTACGACTCGGCCTCGCGGCTGGTCGAGAGCAAGCTCCAGCAGGGCCCGCAGGGGCTGCGCGGGGCCACCTACGAGCTCGACCTGTCCGGAAACCGCGAGCGCGTGACGCGCACGAGCGACGGGGCCGACGGCTCGGTGGCGGCGTCGACCGAGGTCTACACCTCGAACGCCCTGAACCAGTACACCAAGATCGCGCCCGAGGGAGACCCGGGGGTCCTGCGCGAGCACGACGCCAACGGCAACCTGCTGGCCCACGGCTCATGGCGCTACGTCTACGACTTCAAGGACCGGCTGGTGAAGGTGTCCCGGCAGGTCGGCGCGGCCCTCGTCCCGGTGGCCGCCCACCGCTACCTGCCCGACGGGCGGCGGGTGCGGCGGACGGTCTACGCGCCGGACGGGGCGGTGGTGCTCGAGCGGCGCTCGCTCTGGGACGGCCCGCAGGAGGTCGAGGAGCAGAGCGAGCACGGCGAGACGGTTGCCACGTACGTGTGGGCGCCCGGCTACGTGGACGAGCTGCTGCAGTTCCGGCGCACGTCGGCGCACCCGCTCGGCGCCGCGACCTTCTACGTGCACCAGGACGCGCGCTTCGGCGTGGTCGCCGTGACCGACGGGTCGGGGCAGGTGGTCGAGCGGCGGCGTTACGACGACTACGGGCAGGTGGAGGTCCGCGACAAGGACGGGAACCCGGCCGCGGGGAGCGTGGTGGGGCTGGAGTACGGGTTCCAGGGGCGGCGGCTGGACCCGGAGAGCGGGCTGTACTACTTCCGGGCGAGGTACTACGACCCGGCGACGGGGAGGTTCCTGCAGCGCGACCCCGTGTGGGACCCGAACAACGCGGCGAACCTGTACACCTTCGTCGGGAACAACCCCGTCACGCTCACCGACCCGACGGGCGAGATCGCGCCGCTGCTGGCGGTGGGGATCGTGCTCCTCGCCAGCGCCGCGATCGGCACGGCGGTGGACGTGGGCGTGCAGGCCTACACCACGGCCGGGTTCACGGGGGGCGACTGGGACTGGCGCAGCACTGCCAGGAGCGCGGCCCTCGAGGCGGTCACCGCGCCGCTGGCGCTGATAGGAGGACCCGCCGCCGGGACGGTCCGGGGCATGATCCTCAAGCGCGGGCTGCAGGAGCTCGCCGGGCAGGCGGTCGCGCGCGGGGTCGCGGAGGGGCTAGGGCAGGGCTCGGGCGAGGACGAGTGGGGCGAGGAGGAGGAGGGCGAGGAGTTCGACAACTGCTTCCTCGCCGGAACCCTCGTCGACACAACGACCCGCGGAAGCGTCCCCGTCGAAGACGTGCGCGTGGACGACCGCATCGCCCCGCCCCCAGGCCACGAGGGCTGCACTGACGCCCACTGCGGGGAGGTCGTGCGCCTGTTCCGCAACCAGACCGATCAGGTCGTGACCATCACCGCCATCACCAGGCCGCGGGCGCGCGAACATCGCGCTGCTGCGAGAGACGGCGGCGAGGCCGGCGAGGAGGACGGCGAACCTCCGTCATCGCCCCAGACCATCCACTGCACCCCGGGCCACCCCTTCTTCGTCGGGGGCCGGGGGTGGGTCCTCGCGGGCGACCTGCGCGCTGGCGATGCGCTCGAGGCCCGCAGCGAGCGCGTCGTAGTCGCGGCCGTCGAGGTCCGAGCGGAGCGCGCGGAGACCTTCAACTTCGAGGTGCGATGCCACCATACGTACCGGGTTAGCGACGCGGCCGGCAAGCCTGCGGTGCTCGTCCACAACGTGAGCCTGAAGGCGCTCTCCGGCTCCAGATTCTCAAGGCAGTTCCGGGGCTACCTGCGCGACATCGAGAGCCAAACCGGTCGGAGGATCGGCCGGGCACAGCGTCGCGAACTCATAGCGGACCTGCGGGCGAACACGTACAGCCGTCTTGGCCCCGCGGCGACAAAGGCGCATCGAAGGGGCTTCAACAACGAGAAGGTCGTGGCAGAGTGGGAGCGCATGACCGGGCAGCGGTGGCCGCGCTACAGGAAGACCGTCTACGACGCCGACGGTGGAATCGCCCGCAAGGCCGGAGACCTCTACGACGCACATCACATCATCGAGAACACATACCGGCGTCCCCACCAGTGGTGGAACATCCACCCGGCGAAGTTCCCGATCGAGCACCAAGGCGGAATCCACCGAGCCGGCGGCCCCCTCAGGGGCCTCATGCCCTAGGAGAGACATGAAGCTACCGGACGCCATCCGACACGACTCACGCTTCGCGTCCTTCGAGAGGCAGGGCAAGGCCGATCTCCAGCAGCTCGGCAATGCGCTACCGGGCTTGCCGTCGGACTACATGGAGTTTCTCGCGGATGTTGGCACAGGCACCCTCGACCATCCGCGCTACAAGTTCTACAGCAGGCCAATCTCTCCCACGAAGATCTACGACCCGGTGTCCGCCGCCGCCTTGGCCGGCCTCCTGATCTTCGCCGACGACTTCCAGGGGTTCTGCACGGCCTTCGATCCGACCGATAGCTGGCGCGTAGTTGACATCGACCCAACGCGAATGGAGGCCGATCCCGTAGCCGACACCTTCACCGAGTTCGTCAGCGAGCTGCTGGCGGCTGGATCCGATGCCCCCCAGCAGGTGCCTCCAGCCAAGACAAAGAAGAAGCCTGCCCCCAAGAAGAAGCCCGCCCCCAAGACGAAGCCCGCCCCTAAGAAGAAGCCCGCCCCCAAGAAGCCCGGCAAGAAGAAGCGGACATGAGAGGTACATGGTGGCTGGGAAGGGCCGAAGCCAAGCCGCGCGGCACCTGCGGGAGGGAAGAAGGCGTGATCCGCCAGACCGGAAGTCCACTCCATGGCCGGCGTAACCGCAGCAGCGGCACGTTTCGGCGGCGCCTGTCGGAGGTTCGGGGTAGATTCGGGCGCTGTGGACGACTGCGGCTTCTCGGAGGCGGACTCGATCGATCAGCACTGGCGGCTGAGGCCATGGGGCCATCCGCATGAGCGCCGAGGGAAAGGAGTGGGAGCGACAAGTCGGGACGCTGCTGCGTCTTCGACACAAGCCAGAAAACTACGTCCCTATCCCCGACCAAGACAGAGGAGACTTTGGCCTGGAGGGTTTCTCACGGGATGCGCGAGCGTGTGCATACCAGTGCTAGAGGGTGTCAGAAACTCCGTGTATCGCCCGGCGGCGGTTGGGTTAGGCGGGAAGGCGGTCTCCGAACAGGATTGCGAACTGTACCTTGGCGCGAGCCCACGTCTTGCGATCGGGGCGGCCCCACTTCTTCTCGGCGTTGCGGATGGCCAGGAACACGAGCTTGAGCGCGGCGTCGTCGTTGGGCATGTGCCCGCGAGTCTTGAGCACCTTCCGCACCTGTCGGTTGAGGGCCTCGATCGCGTTGGTGGTGTAGATCGCGCGGCGGATCTCGGCCGGGAAGGCCAGGAACGGAGTGATCTCGGCCCAGCGCGCGCGCCACGCCTTGCCGATCATGGGGAACCTGGAACCCCACTTGGCCTCGAACGCCTCCAGCGCGCGTAGGGCCTCGGCCTCGTTCGCGGCGGTGTAGATGGCCCTGAGGTCCGCGCAGACGGCCTTCCGCTCCTTCCAGGGCACGTAGCGCGTCGACGAGCGAATCACGTGCACGAGGCAGGTCTGGAAGATCGTCCGGGGGAACACCGCCTCGACCGCCTGGGGCAGGCCGGTGAGCCCGTCGGCGCAGAGCACGAGGATGTCCTGGACCCCGCGCCGCCGAAGCTCCTCGAGGATGGACAGCCAGAACCTCGCGCCCTCGGTGCTCTGGACCCACATGCCGAGGACGGTCTTGCGGCCTTCGAGATCCACGCCGACGACGAGGTAGACGGACTTGTTCTGGACCACGCCGCGGTCGCGGATCTTCACCACGAGCGCGTCGAGGTAGACGATGGGGTAGGCCGCCTCGAGTGGCCGCTGCTGCCAGGCCGCGAGCTCGTCGAGGACGGCGGCGGTGGCGGCGCTGACGAGGTCGGGGCTGACCTCGACGCCGTAGAGCTCCTGCAGGTGGGCCTGGATCTCGCGGGTGCTCATGCCGCGGGCGTACATGGACACGATCTTGTCGTCGAAGCCGTTGAAGTGCCGCTGGTGCTTCGGCACGAGCTGCGGCTCGAAGGTGGCCTCGCGATCCCGCGGGACCTCGAGCTCGATGGGGCCCTGGTCGGTGCGGACCGTCTTCCGCCCCTTCCCGTTGCGCCGGTTGGTCTGCCCCTCCGGCGCCTTCTCCCCGGCCTGATAGCCGAGATGGTGGCCCAGCTCGGCCTCCATGGCCCTGTTGACGAGTGCGGCCGTGAGACGCTTGAACAGCCCCTGCTCGCCGAGGAGGTCCTGCGGGCCCTGGTAGCCCTTCAGGAGCTGGTCGAGCAGCTCCTTCGGGATGGGCGGCAACGGCTTCTTCTCGTCGGCCATGGGTTGAGCGTCGATCCTCGCGGACATGTCGGTCTCCGTTGGTAAGACCGCAGGGTCTTACACGGAATCACCGACACTCCCGTCGGTTTTCCCGTCGGTTTTCCCGTCGCGTAGGCTCTCGACGTGGCCAAGAAGCCCAGGAACCTGCACGACCGCGCGTTCAAGGCGCTGTTCTCGCCGCCCGACGCAGCGCTGCCGATCCTGCGGGCTTCGCTCCCGCGGGCGCTCATGGACGCCGTCGACCCGGGCTCGCTCACGCCCGAGCCCACGGACTTCGTCAACGACGAGCTGGCGGAGGACCACCGCGACCTGCTGTTCTCGGCCACGATCCGCGGCAGGCCCGTGATCTTCTACGTGATCGAGCACCAGACGTCCGTCGACCGCTTCATGGCGCTCCGGCTGCTCCGCTACGTGCTCAAGGTCTGGGACTGGTGGTTGGCTCGGCACCCGGCGGCAAAGACGCTGCCGGCCGTGGTCCCGGTCGTCTTGCACCAGGGCGCGAAGGCGTGGGACGGCCCCCGGTCGCTGGCCGAGCTGATCGACCTCCCGGCGGATCTCCTCGACAGCGTGAGCCGCCACGTCCCCGGGCTCGACGTGGCGATCCAGGATCTCGGTCCGGCGACGAAGGCCCAGCTCGCCACGTTCCCCGGCCCACCTCTCGTGAGGATCACCCTCTGCTTCATGCGGGCGATTGCCGACCCCCACGAGGACCCGCTCGCTGCCCTCGACGTGCTCGAGGGCGAGCTCAAGGCGCTCCTGGCGCAGCCTGGCGGGCGCGAGCGGCTGATCGTGGTCCTGCGCTATACTGTCCTTGCTCGGCCGGAGCTCGACGTGCGCGCCGTCACCGACGAGTTCCGACGGGTCGCAGGCGAAGAGGCCGGTGAGGTCGTCATGAGCACCGCGCAGGAGCTGATCGAGCAGGGCCGAGTCGTCGAGCGGCGCGAGCTCCTGGAGATGCTCCTTCGGGAGAAGTTCAAGAAGCTCGATCGCTCGGTCGTCGAGCGGCTGGAGGCGGCGAGCGCCGAGGACCTCCAAGCCTGGGCCAGGCAGGTGGTCAACGCGAAGGACGTCGAGGACGTGTTCGCTCCCCGCAAGCGCCGTCGCTCGCGGAAGAAGTAACGCGAGAGGGCGGCCGTCCGTCACAGTGCTCGGGAGACGAGCCCATGCACGCCCCGGAAGCAGTCGAAGGAGGCAATCTTCGACAACTGCTTCCTGGCCGGACGCTGGTCGAAGCCGCGTCGCGCGGCTTCCCGGAGGAGGACGTGGCGATCGGGGCGCGCCCCCGCCCGGGTCACACGAGCTGATCGGTCGCGCTGAGAAGACGAACCCGACGGCCCCCTACGCCCCCCGCAGGAGGCCCTTGACCTCGAGCCGCGCGCGGAAGTCGTCGATCGTGCGCTGGTAGCCGACGCGGCGGGCGACCGTCGGCGTCCAGCCGAGGAGGTCGCGCGCGCGGGTGATGTCGGGGCGGCGGACCTTGGGGTCGCCGGGGGGCAGCGGGCGGAACACGAGCTCGCTCCGGCTGCCGGTGAGCTCGAGCACCTCGCGGGCGGCCTGCAGGAGCGTGATCTCCTCGGGGTTGCCGATGTTCACCGGCTCCCAGATGTCCGAGCGCAGGAGGCGGTCGATCCCGTCCACGAGGTCCGACACGAAGCCGAACGAGCGCGTCTGCGAGCCGTCGCCGTAGACCGTCAGCGGCTCGCCCGTGAGCGCCTGCGTGATGAAGTTCGGCAGGGCGCGGCCGTCGTCGAGCTGCATGCGCGGGCCGTAGGTGTTGAAGATGCGCACGATCCGCGTCTCGACCCCGTGCACGCGCCGGTAGGCCATGGTCAGGGCCTCGGCGAAGCGCTTGGCCTCGTCGTAGACGCCGCGGATCCCGATGCAGTTGACGCGGCCCAGGTAGCTCTCCGGCTGCGGGTTGACCTCGGGGTCGCCGTAGACCTCGCTGGTCGACGCGAGCAGGAAGCGGGCCTTCTTGGCCTTGGCCAGGCCGAGCGCGTTGTGCGTGCCGTGGGCGCCGACCTTCATGATCTGGATGGGCAGCCGCTCGAAGTCGGCCGGCGACGCCGGCGAGGCGAAGTGGAGCACGTTGTCGACCGGCCCGGGCACGTCGATGTAGGTGGTGACGTCGTGCAGGCGGAAGCGGAAGCGCTCGTCCCGCTCGAGGTGCGCCACGTTGTCGCGGCTCCCCGTGAGCAGGTTGTCGATGCAGATGACCTCGTGGCCCTGCGCCACGAAGTGCTCGCACAGGTGCGAGCCGATGAACCCGGCGCCGCCGGTGACGACCGTGCGCGGCACGCTCAGCCCCTCGCCTGCGACAGGTCGAGCTTGCGCCCGCGGCCGATGCCGAAGTACTCGAAGCCCAGCTCCTCGACCCGCGCCGGCTCGAAGATGTTGCGGCCGTCGAAGATGATCGGCTGCTTGAGCGAGCCCTTCATGCGCTCCCAGTCGGGGCGGCGGAACTCGTTCCACTCGGTGCAGATCGCCAGCGCGTCGGCGCCCTTGAGCGGTTCGTACTGCTTCCTGGCGTACTGGATCTTGTCGCCCAGCACGGCGCGCGTCGTCTCGGTCGCCGCCGGGTCGTAGGCGTGGACCGTGGCGCCAGCCTCGAGCAGGAGGCCGATCACCGTCAGCGACGGCGCCTCGCGCATGTCGTCGGTCCGCGGCTTGAACGCCAGGCCCCAGATGGCGATGCGCTTGCCCTCCAGGTCGCCGCCGAAGCGCGCGCTGATCTTGTCGAAGAGCACCCGCTTCTGCGCGCGGTTCACCTCGTTGGTGGCCGCGAGCAGCTTGAGGTCCATGCCGGCGTTCTTGCCCGTGTAGCCCAGCGCGTCGACGTCCTTGGGGAAGCAGCTCCCGCCGTAGCCGATGCCCGGGAACAGGAACGAGTGGCCGATGCGCGCGTCGCTGCCCATGCCCTGCCGCACCTGGTTGATGTCGGCGCCGACGCGGTCGGCGAGGTTGGCCAGCTCGTTCATGAACGAGATGCGCGCGGCGAGCAGCGCGTTGGCGCCGTACTTCGTCAGCTCGGCCGAGACGTTGTCCATGACGAGGATCGGGTTGCCCGTGCGCACGAAGGGGTCGTAGAGCTCCTTCATGATCAGGGCCACGCGCGGGTCGTCGGTGCCGATCACGACGCGGTCGGGCTTGAGGAAGTCGTCGACCGCGTGGCCCTCCTTGAGGAACTCGGGGTTGCTGACCACGTCGAAGGGCAGCTTCGTCACGGCCGACACGCGCTTGCGCACCTCGGCCGCCGTGCCCACGGGCACGGTCGACTTGAGCACGAGGATCGTGTGCTCCTCCATGGCCCGGGCCACGTCCTCGGCGGCCTTGTAGACGTAGCGCATGTCGGGCGACCCGTCGGGCGCCGACGGCGTGCCGACGCACAGGAACACGATCCGGGTGCGGCGCACGGCGTCGGCCAGGTCGGTCGTGAAGCGCAGGCGCTCGCCCTGCACGTTGCGCTCGATCATCTGCTCGAGGCCCGGCTCGTAGATCGGGACCTCGCCGCGGTTGAGGCGCTCGATCTTCTTCTCGTCGATGTCCACGCACCAGACGTCGTTGCCGTTGTCGGCGAAGCACGTGCCGGTGACGAGGCCGACGTAGCCGGTGCCGATGACCGAGATCTTCATGCGTGCGTGCGCTCCTGCGTTGGCGCACATGATAGACGTGCCCTGCAGGAGAGTCGACGGCGGCGCCCGGCGACCCGCCCCCCGGGCCGCTCCCCGGGCGGGGCGGCCGTCCCCCGGCCGCGCCGCCGGCGTGCCCGCCGGGCCCCGGGCCGGCCGGTCGGCCGGCGCGGCCGGGCCACGGCCGTCGCGACGCGGTGTCCTGGCCAGCCGCGCGGACGGCCGTATCTTCGGGCGCCATGGAGTCCCCCTTCGCCCGTCCGCCCCGGCCCCTCTCGCGCGCCGAGGTGCGCGAGGTCGATCGCCGGGCGATCGAGGACCTGGGCCTCCCCGGCCTCGTCCTCATGGAGAACGCCGGCCGCGGCCTGACCGCGGCCGTCGACCGCGACCTGCGCGCCCGCGGCGCGCCCCCCGGGGCCGAGGTCCTGGTCGTCTGCGGGCGCGGCAACAACGGCGGCGACGGCTTCGTCCTCGCGCGCCACCTCCTGCTCCTCGGCTGGCGCCCGCGCGTGGCCCTCGCCGGCCGCCTGGCGCAGGTCGACCGCGCGACCGACGCCGGCGTGAACCTCGGCGTGCTCGAGCGCGTGGGCGAGCAGGTCCACGAGGCGCCCGACGGCCCTGCGCTGACCGCCTGGCTCGGCCGGTGGCCGACGGCGCCGCTGGTGGTCGACGCGCTCTACGGGACGGGCCTCGAGGGCGCCCTGCGCGACCCGGGCCTGGGCCTCGTGCAGGCGCTCGACCGGGACCCGCGGCCGAAGGTCGCGGTCGACCTCCCCTCGGGCCTCGACTGCGACCAGGGCGTCCCGCTCGGCGCGGCCGTCCGGGCCGCCCGCACGGTGACCTTCGTGCATGAGAAGCGGGGCTTCGCCGCGGCCGGCGCCCGCGCCTACACGGGCGAGGTCGAGGTCGTCCCGATCGGCTGCCCCGCGGCCGCGTGGGGACACGTGGTGTGATCGCGGCTGGCGCCCTCGCGCGGCGCCGTGCGGCGCCCGAGGAGCCAGGGCGCCAGGACGACGACGAGCGTGGGCGTGACCACGAGGTCGGCGACCAGGGCCACGAGCACCACGACCGCGGACATGAGCCCGAAGTAGACGTTCACGAGGAAGTGCCCGCAGGCGAGCGCCCCGAAGCCCGCGGCGAGGGCCACGCTCGTGGTCACGAGCGGCCGGCCGAGCTCGCCCAGCGCCTGCGCGACCGCCTCCTCCGGCGGCCGGTCGGGCGCGGCCCGCAGGCAGCGGGTCAGGCGCGCCAGGAGGTGCGTCGTGTCGTCGACCACCAGCCCCAGCACGACCCCGGCGATCATCACGGTCCCGACGTCCAGGCGGATGCCGAGCGCCCCCATGAGGCCCGCGCCGACCACCAGGGGCAGGACGTTGGGGACCATGGAGACGAGCCCGAGGCGCAGCGAGCGCGCCAGCGCCACCATGCAGACGGTGACGGTCACGAAGGCGAGCAGGAGCGACCTGAGCTGGCTGTGCAGCAGGTGGTCGTACATGGTCGCCATCAGGTGCACGTAGCCCGTGACCTCGACGTCCACGCCGGCGGCCGCCAGGGCCGGGTCGGCGGCGCGCGCGGCCACGCGCTCGATCACCTCGAGCGGCCGGTCGGTCATGGACATCTGCGTGCGCAGGCTGAGCCGGCCGCCGCGGTGGTCGGGCTGGACCAGGCGGCCGAGCTGCTCGTCCGACGCGAGCACGAGGAGGTACTGCGCGGCCAGCTCCCGTGAAGCGGGGAGGCCGTCCTCGCCGGCGAAGGCGCGGTGCAGGTCGCTCATGGGATCGACGAGCGACTGGCTGTAGGAGACGCCGCGCTCGCGCTCGAGGTCGAGGCGCAGCGCCTCGAGCAGCGCCAGCGCGGCCGGGTCCTCGAGGCCGGCCTCCCCGCGCGCGCGCAGCCACAGCTCGAGGTTCGCCGTGCCGCCGAGGGTGGCGTCGATCCGCTCGGTCGCGCGGCGCACCGGGTCGTCGTGGCGGAAGTACTCCACCGGGTTCACGCCCACCTCGAGGCGGGCCAGCCCGGCCAGCGAGGCGGCCATCACGAGCGCCGCGCCCCAGAGCACCGCCAGGCGCCCCCGGCGGCCGAGGCGGCCGACGCGCGCCGCCCAGTGCGGGCCGGGCGCCGGCGCCGCGCCCACCGCGACGACGGACGCCAGCAGCGGGGCCAGCGTGAACGTGGCCGCCCAGCAGAGCGTCACGCCCAGGGCGGCCTGCAGGCCGAACTCGCGGATCGGCAGGATCTCGCCCGCGCAGAGCGACAGCATGCCCAGCGCCGTGGTCGCCGTCGTCAGCGTGCAGGGGACGAACACGCCGACCGCCGCGGCGCGGATCGCGTCGTCGCGGGCCAGGCCCCGCGCGAGGCCCGCGCGGAGCTCGCTCACCAGGTGCACCCCGTCGGCCACGCCGACGGCGAGGACCACGCACAGGAGGTTGCTCGAGGTGATCCCCAGCTCCTGGCCGATCAGGCCCATGGCGCCCAGGAGCCAGCAGGTGGCGGCCGCGACGACGCCGACCGGGACGAGCGCCAGCGCCAGGCTGCGCAGGGACAGCCAGAGCACGCCGAGGAGGAGGGCCAGCCCCAGCGGCGCCAGGGCCGCGAGGTCGCGCTCGGTGTGGCGGACGAACGCCTCGTCGAAGACCGGCGGCCCGCTGAGCACGACCTCGACGTCGGGCACGTCGCCGGCGCCCGCCGCGGCGAGCGCGCGGCGCAGGCCGTCCACGAGCGCCAGCTTGCCGTCGATCGTCTGCGCCTCGCGCCGCAGCTCGACGAGCATCGACGTGGCCGGCGCCGGCCCGTCGGCGACCAGGCCGCGGGCGGCGCGCAGCGAGGCCGCCCGGGCCCACAGCGCGTCGACGCCGGCCGGGTCCGTCGGAAGGGTCGCGGCCAGGGGGCCCGTGTCCAGGGCGTCGTCGCCCCGCGGCTGGACCACCGAGGCGTTCGTCACCCAGCGCGTGCGGTGGACCTCGGGGAGGCGCTCGGCGCCGCGGCGCACCCGCTCCATGAGCGCCAGGCCGGCCGGCGTGCGCGCGCCGGGGCCGATCGCGGCCACGACGACGAACTCGTCCGCGCCGAAGCGCTCGCGGAAGGCGTGGTAGCGCCCCAGGCTGGCGTCGTCCTCGAGGAACCAGGCCTCGATCGAGCCCTGGACGGTCAGGCGCGAGGCCCCGACGAGGCTGCCCGCCGTGACCAGCGCCAGCAGCGCGGCGGCGGCGGCCCGACGGCGCAGGAGGAGCCGCAGCGCGCCGTCGAGCCAGGTCACGCCGGGTCCCCGGCGGCCCGGGCGGTCAGGCGCAGCTCGAGCTCGCGCCGCGGGCGGAGCGAGATGAGCGCCTCGCAGGCGACCGGGCCCGGGCGGGTGGGCGCGACCTCGAAGCGGCGCAGGACCTCGCGCAGGGCAAGCTTCAGCTCGACGAGCGCCAGGCGGTCGCCCGGGCACAGGCGCGGCCCGGCGCTGAACGGCAGGTAGGTCAGCCCCTCGGCGCCGCCCTGCGCCGGCGGGCCGGCGGCGAAGCGCTCGGGCCGGAACGCGTCGGGCTCGGGCCACAGGTCGGCGCGGCGGTGGATGGCGTAGGGGCTGACCATCACCGTCGCGCCGGCGGGGAGGTGGAAGTCACCCAGGCGGTCGTCGGCCACCGCCTCGCGCCCGAGCGACCACACGGGCGGGAACAGGCGCAGGGCCTCGTGGATCACGGCGTCGAGCGGGGTCCAGGCGCCCAGCCACGGGCCCAGGGCCTCGCCGTCGCCCGGGAGCCCCTCGCGGGCGCGCCGCTGCGCGTCGGGGTGGGTGGCGAGGAGGTGCAGGCACCACGTGAGCGACACGGCCACCGTCTCGTGGCCGGCGAGCAGGAAGGTGACGAGCTGGTCGCGCAGCCACACGCGCGGCGTGAGGCCGGCGTCAGGGAGAGCGCGCGAGGCCTGGAGGAGCACCGACAGCAGGTCCGGCCCCGGCGCGCGCCGGGCGGCGGCGTCGATCCAGCGGTAGAGGACGGCGTCGAGGCGCGCCCGCGCGCGCGCGAAGCGCAGCCGGCCGGGCGTGGGCAGGCGCGCCGCCAGGTCGACCGGCGCCCCCAGGCGCGCGTCGAGGTGGCGCAGCCCCGCCGAGACCGCGCGCGTGATCTCGTCGAGGTCCACCCGGTCGGCGTCGACGTCCAGCGCCGCGCGCGCGAACGCGCGCAGGGCCAGCCGCGTCGTGGCGGCGCCGGTCGGCAGGACCCCCCCCCAGCCGGCGACCTCCTCGGCCACCACGTCCTGGAGCGCCGCGGCCATCCGCAGCACCGGCTCCTGGCGGAACACGGGCGCCGTCGCCGCGCGCGCGTGGCGCCACACCTCGTCGTGCGAGGTGACGAGCCCGTCGCCCAGGAGCGAGTGGACGATCTTCCAGTCGAAGCTCTTGCGGTAGTTCTTGTTGTTCGTGAGCAGCACGTGGCGCGCGAGGCGCGGGCAGCTCACGAGGTGGAAGGGCTTGCCGGGCACCGGCACGCGGACGACCGGCCCGTGCGCCGCCGCGATCCGGCGGATCGTCTCCGCGCGGTCGCCGATGAGCCCCGACACGTGGCGCAGGAAGCCGAGGAACGAGAGCCGCGGGACGGGCCGGGCCGGCTCAGGCGGCGACGGCGACGGCGACGGGGACGACGACGGGCTCGGGGACGGCGACGAGGCGGGCCCGGAGGAGGGCGACGGTCTCGTCGTGGCTGCGGGGGGCGCCGCCGAGGTGGACGACGTGACGGGCGAGGGTGTCATGGTCCTTCACCATCAGCAGGGCCCAGACCTGGAAGAAGTCGAGCCCCTCGAGCACGAGCGCGCCCTGATCGCGGTACGTGTCGAGGTGCTCGAGGAGCTCGCCGGGCAGCTCGCTCCAGTGACGCGACGGCTTGAGGTGATGCCCGATGTGGTAGCCGTCGTTGAAGCAGCGGCGGTTGTAGCGGGTGTTGATCGTCGTGAGGCTGTTGCGATACGGGTTGCCGGGGTCGGCCGGGTCGACGAACGCGTGCTGCGCCCAGTTGCCGGCCATCATGGCGAACCGGGCCGCGACGAGCGGGACGACGAACACGACCAGCGTGGCCCGCCACTCGACCCACAGGAGCGCGCCCAGCGTCGCGAGGTAGGCGAGCTCGCCCAGGGCGGCGCGGCGCGCCAGCTTCGTGCGGCGGCGGCCGAGCAGGTAGGCCACGAGGTCGACCACGCCGGCCACGAGGAAGCGCCCCCAGTAGCGCAGGAAGTCGAGCGCGCTGTCGCGCCGGTAGGGCAGCGTCGAGCTGGCGTCGGCCCACAGGTTGTTCTCGACGTGGTGCATCCCCAGGTGGTGGGCGTGGTAGGTGCAGGGCGACTGGCCGGCGAGCGGCCCGAGCGCCCAGTCCACCCACGCGTCGAGCTCGAGCCCCGGGCGGAACAGGCGCCGGTGCCGCGTCGCGTGGAGCATGAGGATGTAGCGGTCGAAGAACAGGCCGAACAGCGCCGCCAGGTAGGCGGCCGCCAGCGGCCAGCTGAAGCCGCCCGGCGCGTAGAGGACGAGCGCGCCCGGCACGAGCACGAGGCTCATCCCGACGACCACTCCCAGGAGCGGGGCGTCGCGCGGGTCACACAGGAGGCGCGCGACCAGCGCGTCGAGCGCGCGCACGCCCGTGGTCGGCGAGGCCGTCGCGTCGCGGAGCTCGAGCCCGGTCACGCCGCGGCCTCGAGCGCGGGGCCGGGGCGGCGCTCGGGCGCGCGCGTGCGCCGGAACGTCGCCTCGCTGCGCACCTGCCGGGTGTAGGGGCCGATGCGCGGGTCCGTCACGTAGCGCCAGAGGATCGCCGTCCACGAGCGGTGGGCCACGAGCCCCTCGTAGAACTCGGGCGCCAGGCGCCGCAGCTCGGGCAGGCGCCAGCCGGGGATGTTCATCAGGTCGTGGTGCTCGTAGTGCAGCCCGACGTTGAACGTGACCCGGTTGAGCGGGCCGTAGTAGGAGTAGGTCTCCTGGCCCGCCGTCCAGATGTAGTGCTCGTGGACGAAGTGCGCGGCGACGGGGTGGACCCCGTGGCCGAACCAGAACGAGAGGAACAGGTAGGCCAGCGCGGGCCAGCCCAGGAGGACGACGACCAGCGCGTTGACGCCGATCATCAACGCGAGGTTGAGCAGCTCCCAGCGGTCGGGCCGCTGCGCGAAGCCGAGGCCGCGGACCAGGTACAGCGCCGGGAACAGGAGGAGGACGAGCAGCTTGCGCCAGGCGACGTTGTCGATCACGCGGTGCTCGATCGCCGGCGCGAGGTCGGTGTCGAGCTCGCGCACGCCCAGGTAGGTGTGGTGTTCGAGGTGGTAGCGGTGAAACGACATGGCCGCGGGGACCACCACGGGCACGTTCGCCAGGAGCGACACCAGGCGGTTGCCCAGCGGCGTGCGCGCGGCCAGGTCGTGCGAGCACTCGTGGATCCCCATGGCGCACCAGTGCGCCAGGACCGCGCCCACGAGGAGCGCCAGCGCGACGAGCCCCGCCGCGGCCGCGGCGCCCCCGCCGGCGGCCTCCCACGCGCGCTGGACGCCCCAGGCCAGGGCGAGCTGGAGGGCGACGACGGCCGCCACGACGACGGCCGTGCGGCGGTCGTAGCCGAAGAGCGCCCGGACCTCCGGGTGGGCCGCGAGGAGCGCCTTGCGCCGGGCCCGGTGCGGCTCGGCGAAGTCGACCTCCGTGAACGCCTTCGTCAGGTGGTTCGTGGTCACGGCCGCCCGTCGAGCAACGGGAGGGCCGCGCTCAACCCCTGGCGCCGGCGAGGCGGAGCGTCTCAACGCCTCGAAGGAGGCGGACCGTGGCGGAATGGCGAGGGGGAAGTGAAAGGAGGCCTGCGGCTACATCAGCTCGCCCACGACCTCGACGCTCTCGCCTTCCGGATCGAGCAGCCCGACCTGCGCCGAGAGCTCGACCGACGACGTGTAGCGGCGCGACAGGTCGAAGCGCACGTAGCGGGCGCGCTCGTGCTGCGAGTCGATGATCAGGTGGCGGTGGTTGGGCACCTTCCAGCCGCGGTTCGTGGGCGTGTGCCCGCAGAGCAGCAGGTCGACCTCCATCTGGTCGGCGAACGCGTCGGCGGCGTCCTTGGCGTACTCGCGCCCGTTGACCAGCGCCGCCACCGGCTTCAGCTTGCGCAGCGGCGTCTTCGGCCCGGCGTCGTAGAGCAGGTCGCGGCTGAGCGTGGAGATGAACGGCTTCTTCGGCGTCGAGTGGGCCATGAACACGCCGTTGGGCGCGAAGATCGCCGCCGGCATGCCGGCGACGAACGCGCGGTACTTGCCCAGCACGTCCTCCCAGCGCTCGCGGTACATGTAGGCCATGCCGCGGTAGAGGTAGCGGTTGAGGTACTTGCCGCCCTTGACCAGCTCGCGGTCGAGGTGCACCGCGAGGTCGTGGTTGCCGAGGAGGTAGTAGACCCGCCCCGGGAACTCGGACATCAGGCGGATCGCCTCCATGATGGCCACGAAGGACAGGTCCTTGTTGTCGGCGGTGATGAACCGCGCGTGGACGATCTCCTGCAGGACCAGGATCCGCTCGGGGTGGTTGGCGAGGTCGGCGAGCTTCGCGAAGCGCTTCAGGTTGTCGACGTTGCCGTGCAGGTCCCCCGTGAGCCACACCTCGCCCTCCGCGGGGAGCAGCACGGCGCGCCCGCGGACGCGGGGGTCCTGGTCGCGGGCGGCCTTGGCCGCCTCGAGCAGCTCGATCGCCCGGTCGGCCTCGGTGGCCTCGGCCCGGGCGCCGCTGGCGGCCCGCGCCATGCGGCGGATCTCGGCGATGGCCGGGTCGTCGACCCGGGCGTCGCCCGCCTGCGCCAGGAGCTCCTGCGCGGCCGGCCCGCCGTGGGCGAGGTTGTAGCTGCGGGCGATCTCGAGCGCCTTGGGGAACATGCGCCGCTTGATCAGCTCGCCGAACAGCGCCGTGGCCGCCCGGGTGACGTGGTCGTCGGTGAGCTTGAACTCCTTGGCGCACTTGAGGGCAATGTCCGGACGCCCCACCTTGAGGTCGGCCTCGAAGGCCTTGGCGGCCACGGCCTGGGCCTCGGCGCGGCCGAGGCGCATCTGCCGGATCACCCGCTTGGCGTTCTCGTACTCGCTCACGGGGCGTGCTGGTCTTCCCCCGGGGTGGGTCGTCCACCGGCCCGTCGACGCCGTGACCTCGCGCGGAGTGCCCACACCCCGGGGACGCAGGCCCCTACGACCGCCTTGTGCCGCCGGGTCCGGTCTTACGCGTGCGTGACATTCTGGCAGGTCGACGGCCCGGCGACGAGGGGGACGGGTGGACCACCGGCCCGATGACGCAGTGCGCTGTTCACGTCACCTCGTCGCCTCGCTAGCATGGGACCGGGGGGTTCGGCTCCTGTTCGGTGGAGGGCGGCGCCCCCGTGAACCTCCCGGCTGCGGACCTCCCGGCTCGTTCCCGGCTCGAGCGCCTCCTCGTCCACCTGCGCGAGGTCACCAAGGACTCGCCGCGCGGGGCGATGATCCTCCTGGCGGCCACCGGCGCGGCCATGCTCGCCGCCAACTCGCCCTGGGCCGACGCCTGGGCGCGGCTGTGGGCCACGCCGCTCGGCGTGTCGCTCGGCCCCTGGACCCTGAGCGAGACGCTGCACCACTGGGTCAACGACGGCCTCATGGCCGTGTTCTTCTTCGCCGTGGGCCTCGAGATCAAGCGCGAGGTCGTCGAGGGCGAGCTCTCGAGCCTGCGCCGGGCGGCATTGCCGCTCGTCGCCGCCCTGGGCGGCATGGTCGTCCCCGCCGGGCTGTTCCTGCTCCTCAACGCCGGCGGCCCGGGCGTCGCCGGCTGGGGCGTGCCCATGGCCACGGACATCGCCTTCGCCCTGGGCGTCCTGGCCCTCCTCGGCGACCGCGTGCCGATCGCGCTCAAGGTGTTCCTCATGGCGCTGGCCGTCGTCGACGACATCGGCGCCGTCGTCGTGATCGCCGTGTTCTACACCGACCAGCTCCACCTCCCGCCGCTGCTCCTGGGCGTCGGCGCGATCGCCGTGGCCGCCGGCGCGAACCTGCTGCTCGGCATCCGGCGGCCGCTGGCCTACTTCGTGATCGGCCTGGTGGCGTGGTTCGGCTTCCTCGAGTCGGGCGTCCACGCCACGCTGGCCGCCGTGGCCATGGCGCTGACGATCCCCGCCGCGCCCGTGCGCCGCGCCGACCGCGCGCTCCACGAGCGCATGGGCGAGCTGCGCGACCTCCTGTCGGCCAACGGCGGCCGCCAGCACCTCGACCACCGGCAGCTCGTCCTGATCGAGGCCGTCGAGGAGGAGATCGCCCGCGCCCGCCCGCCGCTCCTGCGCCTCGAGCGGCGCATGGGCCCGCTGGTGAGCCTGTTCGTCCTGCCCGTGTTCGCGCTGGCCAACGCCGGCGTCCCGCTCGGCCGCGGCCTCCTCGACGGGCTCCTCGACCCGGTGTTCCTGGGCGTCGCCCTGGGCCTCCTCGTGGGCAAGCCGCTGGGGATCGGCCTGTTCTCCTGGCTGGCCGTGCGCCTGCGCCTGGCGGAGCTGCCGGGCGGCGCCACCTGGCGCCAGCTCCACGGCGTCGGCGTGCTGGCCGGGATCGGCTTCACGATGTCCCTCTTCATCGCCGGCCTGGCCTTCCCGGGCGCGCCCGGGCTCCAGGACGCGGCCAAGGTGGGCGTGCTCGCGGCCTCGTTCGTGGCCGCGCTCCTGGGGATCGCGCTGCTCGGGACGACGCCCGGCCGCGCGCCCGTGCGTCCGCGCCGGCGGGCCGAGGTGGCCGCGGCGACCTGATCAGCCCTGGTAGCGGTGCCCGTTGGTGCGCACGGGCACCCCCAGCGCGGCGCCGACCTCCTCGAGCAGCTCGGGGCAGAAGTAGCTGTAGCGCAGCGACGCCACCCGCCCCTCGCGCGCGACGACCCTCACGACGTCGCCGACGACGTCGCGGCCGTCGTCGCCGGTGTACCAGATCACGACCACGGCCTCTCCCAGGTGCTCGCGGCGCTCGGCCCGCGGGCGGCCCTCCTCGCCGAACATCGTGTGGTACAGCGAGCCCTTCTCGACCTGCTCGCGGCCGTACTCCTGCACCATGCCCACCACCTCGGCCGTGCAGTCCTCGAGGAGGAGCGCGGTGAGCGCCGGCAGGTCGCGGGCGTTGAACAGCGCGCAGAAGCGGTCGAGGAGCGCCGCCGGCGGGCCGCCGCCCGCGACCGCCGCGGCCGCCGGACCTCTCGCGGCGAGCTTCGTCCGCCCGCGGTGCAGCGCCGCCTTGACCGCGCCGCGCGTCGTCTCCAGGTAGGTGGCCACCTCGTCGAGGTCGAGCCCGAAGGCGTCCTTGAGGAGCACCGCCGCCCGCTCCTGCGGCGGGAGGGCGTGCACGAGCGCGGCCAGGGCCTCGCGCACCTCGCCCGCGGGCGGCGCGGCGTCGTCGACCGCCGGCTCGAGGTCGTCCTCGAGGCGCACGCGGCCGGCGCGCCGCTGCCCGTCGATCCACAGGTTCGTCGCCGCGCGCAGCAGGTACGCCCGCGCGTCCCGCACGTCCCAGTGGCACTCGGCCAGCTTGGCGAAGGCGCGCAGGAGCGTCTCCTGCACCAGGTCCTCCGCCTCCCACACGGTCGGGGCGAGGCCGCGGCAGTAGCGGAACAGGTCGGCCCGGTGCGGCTCGACGGCGTCGAGGAACGCCATGCGCGCCTGGCGGACGGAGCGGTGGAAGTCGCGGGTGAGGGGGGTCACGCGCACCTCACTGCGGCGGCTCGAGCTGCCGGCGCAGGGCGCCCTCGACCTCGCGCACGTAGCGCTCGACGTCGAGCGACAGCGTCCGCTCGAACGGGGGGACCGTGCGCCCCGACGGGTCGACCGTCACGGGGCGCACGTAGGGGCCGCCGTCGAACTCGAGCTTGATCGTCGGGTGGACGGTGTTGTTCTGCCGGTCCTCGACGCGCAGCCACAGGCCGGTGGCGTGGACGCGCGGCGGGTTGCCGCGCGTGGCCTCGGAGCGCACCTGCACGACGACGCGGTAGCGGCCCTTGAACGAGCGCACGTACTCGCGCACGCGGTCGAAGGCGCGCGTGGGGAGGAAGCGCACCGGGCCGTCGAAGGCGTGGGCGATGCGCACGCGGTCGGCCTCGATCACGACGAGGTCGGGGTCGCGCAGGGGGTCGAGGGCCTGGCCGGCCGCCTCGGCCTCGGCGCCGGCCAGGCGCAGGACGAACTGCGCCAGCTCCTGGTGGCCGTCCTCGAACAGGCGCTGGGCCAGCTCGCGCGCCACGGCGACCTTCTCCTGGCGCGGGCCCGGGTCGTCGGGGAGGAGGAACAGCGCCTCGTTGAGGAGGTCGAGCGCGGCCAGGTACTGCTCGCGGACCTCGCGCTCGGCCGCCCCGGCGCGGTCGAGCTCGCGCGCGCGGGCCAGCGCCGCGCGCGCCTGCTCCTGCGTGCTGCGCGTGCGCCGCGTCCGCTCGCGGCGCGCCTCCTCGGCGCGGGCGGCCTCGGCCCGGGCCTGGAGGGCGCGGTCGGCCTCGAGGAGGCCGCGCCGGGCGGCCTCGCTCTTGCCGTCGAAGCCCAGGGCCTGGATGAACGCCGTGCGCGCCTCCTCGAGCCGGCCCCGCGACAGCGCCGAGGCCGCGCGCTCGACCAGCCGCGCCGCCTGCTCGGCCTCGTGCCGCTCGAGCTCCGTCTGGACCTCGCGCGTGCGCTCGGCGAGCAGGCCCTCCTCGACGCGCAGCAAGAGCGCCTGCGCGTCCGGCGAGCCGAAGGCCAGCGCCTTGAACAGCGCCGCCTGCGCCTCGCGGTGGCGCCCGGCGGCGAGGTGCACCTGGCCGGCGTCGAGGAAGCGCGCCGCCTGCTCGGCGTCGCGCGCGCGCTGGGCGGCGTCGCGCGCGTCCTCCTCCGCCCGGTCGAGCCGCTCGCCCAGGAGCGCCAGGGCGTCGCGCGCCGCCCCCAGCGCCTGCGCGTCGAAGCCCACCGCCTGCTCGTAGGCGCGCCGCGCGCCGGCGAGCTCGCCCGCGGCCAGGAGCTCGGCCCCGCGGGCCAGGAGGTCGCCCACCTGCTGCGCCTCGAGGCGGCTGCGCTCGGCCTCGCGCCGGCGGGCGGCCTCCTCGGCGGCGCGCGCGCGCTCGGCCTGCGCCAGCCGCTGGGCGAGCGCCTGCCCCTGACGGGCGCGCTCCGAGCCGTCGTCGAGCGTCAGCGCCTGGAGGAACACGCCCTGCGCGTGGTCGTAGCGCTTGTCGTCGAGCGCCAGCTCCGCCTCGACGAGGAGGTCGGTGACGCGCCGCCCCAGCTCCGCCTGCTGCTCGGCGCGGAGCCGCGCCTGCTCGACGCGCGCGCGCTCGAGCAGCGCGCTCGTCAGCCCCCAGAGGACGATCGCCACGAGCGCCAGGGCCACGAGCGCTGGGTGGCGCCGCAGGGCGCGGACCACCCGCTCGGACAGGCGGTAGCGGTAGGCCGAGACGTTGCCGCCCTCGAGGTAGGCGCGCAGGTCGGCCGCGAAGGCCTCCGCGGTCGGATAGCGCGCCTCGGCGTCGGGGGCCAGGGCCTTGCGCGCGATCGCGTCCAGCTCCGGGTCGACGTTGACGAAGCGCTGCCGCGGGAACTCGACCTCGCCGCCGCGGGTGAGCCCGAGCACGGCCAGCATGGTCGGCCCGATCACGGGCGGGCGGCCGGTGAGGATCTCGCAGAGGACGGCGCCGAGCGAGAAGACGTCGGCGCGCGCGTCCACGTCCTCGCCGCGCGCCTGCTCGGGGGCGAGGTAGCCCGGGGTGCCGAGGATCGCGCCGTCCTGGGTGATCCCGGCCGTCGGGGGGGCGGGCTCGGCCGACGGGGCGACGCCCAGCTCGGTGCGGATCCAGGCGTCCTCGTCGCTGCTCTCGTGCAGGTCGCGCGCCAGGCCCCAGTCCATGACCAGCACCTCGCCGTAGGCGCCGATCATGATGTTCGCCGGCTTGAGGTCGCGGTGGACGATCCCCTTGTCGTGGGCGTAGGCGACCGCCTCGCCGACCTTCACCAGCGCGTGCAGGAGCTCGCGCGCGAAGGCGGCGCGCTCGCGGGCGCCGGCTTCCTCGGCTTGCCGGCGGGCCAGGATCTCGGCCAGCGACTCGCCCTCGACGAAGCGCATGAGCAGGTAGTGCGTGCCGGCCGGCGTCGTGCCGGCCTCGTAGACGGGCGGGATGCACGGGTGGTCGAGCCGCGCCGTGACCACGGTCTCGCGGCGGAAGCGGCGCACACGCGAGGGCGTCACCGGGGTGCGCAGGAGCTTGAGCGCGGCGCGGCGGCCCAGGCGCGGGTCGAGGACGAGGTGGACGACCCCCATGCCGCCCTGGCCGAGCAGGCGCCGGTGGATCAGCTCGAGCCCGTGGCGCAGCTCGAGGTCGGTCGGGGGCGCGCCGTCGTGCGAGCCGCTCGACGAGGGCCGGTCGAGGGCGAGGTCGGCCGAGGCGAACGGGTTGTGCGGCACGATCCGCCCCGACGGCGTGCGGATCCGCGGCGGCTCGCCCGTGACGCGGCCCTCGCCGGTCTCGGCCTGCGCGCTCGGGGGCGGCGGCCCCGGCGGCAGGGCCGCCGCCTCGTCGGACGAGACGTCCAGCGCCAGCGACTCGACCACGAGCGGGGCCACGGTCGTCGGGATCGTCGGCGGCGCCGGCGGCGCGGGCGGCGCGGGCGGCGCGGGCGGCGTCGGCGGCGCCGGCGCGACGACCGGCGCGACGATCGGGCCCGGGGCGGTCGACGACGGCCCGGGCGCCAGCGCCAGGTGGGTGTCGGCCGACGACGGCTCGTCCTCGCCCGAGACGGACGAGATCGACGACGCGTGCAGGCGGATCGCCTCGCGCAGCCGGCGGCCGAGGGTGGGCGGCGCCCCCGCGCCGTCGAGGAGGCCCAGCGCGTCGGCGGCGCGCTCGAACACACGCCGCAGCTTCTCCAGCGCCGGCGCGGGCGCCGTCGGGTCGAGCGCCGCGCGCAGGAGGGAGGCCACCTCGCGGGGGAGGCCCTCGACGTGGACGCGCTCCTTGGGCTCCGACGGGGCGCCGACCACGGCGAAGGTCAGCGACGAGGCCAGCGCGCGCACGTCGCCGGCCGGGCTGGGGACCAGGCCGGCGGCGACGCCCAGGCGCGCCGGCCAGCCGAGGTCGACGAGGACGGGGCCGTCCTCGGTGACGTGGATCGCCGACGGCGACACGTTGCCGTGCGACAGCCCGACGGCGTGCAGGGCGCGCAGGCCCGAGGCCAGGCCGTGCCCGATCCACACCACCTCGGCGGCGTCGAAGGGCTTGCCGCGGCGGATCAGCTCGAGGAGCGTCAGCCCGCCCGGGTGCTCGAGGGCGAAGTGGTCCTCGCCGCGGCCGACGAGGCGCGCCACGCAGCGGTGGTCGACGCGCGCCAGGCGCTCGAGGTCGGCCTCCAGGCGGGCGCGGACCTCGGGGACGCGCGCCCGCGGGCCGAGGGCGCGCAGCAGCACGCGCGTGCCGTCGGGCCCCTTGGCCTGGTGGATCGCCCCGCCGTTGCCGCGCGACACGACGCGGCGCACTCGATAGCCCGCCAGCCGCGCGCCGCGCTCGAGCAGCGCGAAGCAGTCCTGGCCCGCGCCCGCGTCGACCCCTGCGGCCATCGACGTCGACGTTACCAGGGCGGGAGGGGGCCGCGCGAGGAGCAGGCCCGGGTCAGCGCCCGAGCTGCTCGAGCAGGTGGCTCAGCTCCGGCAGGACGAGCCGCTCGAGCGCGAGCTGGACCCCGTTGGGCGACCCCGGGAGGGCGAAGACCACGGCCCCCTGGACGACGCCGGCCGTGGCCCGGCTGATCATGGCCGCGCTGCCGACCTCCTGGAAGGAGAGCCAGCGGAACAGCTCGCCGAAGCCCGGGATCGGGCGCTCGATCAGGGCGCTGACCACCTCGAAGGTCGAGTCGCGCGACGTCAGGCCCGTCCCGCCGCTCGCGATCACCGCCTGGGCCCCGGCGGCGATCGCCTCGAGGAACGCGGCGCGGATCTGCGCCGGGTCGTCCTTGACGATCCGCGCCCCGACCACCTCGTGCCCGGCCGCCTGCGTCAGCCGGCGGATCAGGTCGCCCGAGGCGTCGTCGCCCGGCGTCTTGGTGTCCGAGATCGTCAGGGCGAAGCAGCGCACGGTCCGGGGCCCGCGGGCCCGGTGCTCGCCGGCCGGCGAGGGGGGGCGGTGGCCGTGGTCGTGGGAACCCATGGTCGTCCTCCGACGTCTCCGTCACGTGACGGTCGGTGCCTGGTTGTATCTCAGTCCATGTCGATTCCCACGGGACCGGGTCGAGGTAGAGTCTCGACACGCGCCGCGCGGCGCAGGAGCAGATCTCCGATGGCCAAGCTGCTGGTGCTGGCGAACCTCGAGCTCGCCCTCGAGCTCCCCGACGACGTCGGGGAGTCGACGGAGGTCGCCCGGCAGAAGGAGCGGCAGCTCCTGCGGCTCCTGCGGCGGCTCGTCAGCGAGGACCCGCGGGTGAAGGGCAGCGTCGAGTCGCTCGAGTTCGAGGCCTTCACCTACGCCTCCCCCCTCGAGGAGGAGGCCGCCGGCTACTACTACAACAAGCACGAGAAGGTCGAGCGTCTGTGATGATGCGCTCGCGAGGGGCGGGCGGTTGGCGGTAGGCCCGGGCCGGCACGAACTGGCCCGCTCCGCCCGTCCCCATCGCTCGCTCTGGCGGGACTGCGACGAGTGATGCGCTCGCGAGGGGCGGGCTACGATGAGTGATGCGCTCGCGAGGGGCGGGCGATCGGCGCGAGGCCCGGACAGGCACGAACTGGCCCGCTCCGCCCGTCCCCATCGCTCGCTCTGGCGGGACTGCGACGAGTGATGCGCTCGCGAGGGGCGGCCTACGATGAGTGATGCGCTCGCGAGGGGCGGGCGATCGGTGCGAGGCCCGGACCGGCACGAACTGGCCCGCTCCGCCCGTCCCCATCGCTCGCTCTGGCGGGTCGAGCACGAGCGGCGAAAGACGCAGACCCTCGAGCCCGCGCTCTCCGACCGACGGCGGCGTGGTGGGTTGTGCGCTTCGGCGACCCGCGCGCGCGCTCGGCGGGTAGCATCCCGCCGGGCCTTCTGCGGCCGGAAGGCCCTCCGAACCCGGAGGTCAGCGCCCCGTGAGTCAGAGCTCCCCCGACCTGCAGACGGCCAGCCCGGTGGCCGCCACGACGGCGACCGAGCAGCAGGCGGACGAGGAGCGCGAGCGGCGGCTGCGCCGGGCCTACGGGGCCACCCTGGCCTCGGCGCTGCTGCTGTTCGCCAGCTTCCACCCGCTCGACCTGGGCATGCTCGCCTGGGTGGCGCTCGTGCCCTGGCTCTACGTGGCGGCGACCGAGGGCTGGCGGGTGGCGATCGCCGTCAGCTACGCGGTCACGTTCCTCTACCACCTCGTCGGCCTGTCCTGGATCGGCATGGTCTCCCCGGAGGGGTGGCTGATCACCGCCTTCCTCGAGGGCTTCTACGGGATCGCCCTGGTCGGGGGCGCGCTGTGGGTCCGCGGCCGCACGGGGGCGCCGCTCCTGGCCGTGCTGCCGCTCCTGGGGACGGGGCTCGAGTGGCTGCGCGGCAACACGCCGATCATCCGCTTCCCGTGGCTGCTCCTGGGCGCGTCGCAGCACGAGCGGACGACGCTGATCCAGATCGCGGACGTGACGTCGGTCTACGGGCTGAGCTTCCTCGTGCTCCTCGTGAACGCGGCGATCGTCGACGCGGCCCTGCTCCTGCGCGCCCGCCGCCTGGCCGAGCGCGACCTCGACGACCGCGACCGGCGCCGCCTGATGACCTACGCGGCGGTCCCGCTGGTCCTGCTCGTCTCCGCCCTGGCCTACGGGGCGGTGCGGCGGGCGCAGGTCCGCGACGCCCTGCGCCCCGGCCCGCGCCTCCTGGTCGTGCAGCCCGACTTCCCGCAGAACCTCAAGGACGACGCGGCCACGGCCAGCGCGCTCGACCTCGTGCGCACGAACCTGCGCCTGAGCGAGCGGACGCTCGCCCACCGCCCGGGCGAGAAGGTCGACGCGATCGTGTGGAGCGAGACCATGTGGCCCTGGCCGCTCCCCGACCTGCGCACCGACGCGGGGCGCACGGGCTGGCAGCGGTGGCTGGCCAGCTTGCCGCCCGCCTACGCGGAGCTGGTCGCGAGCTGGACCCGGCAGCTCCAGTCGCTCGCCGACCAGACGGGCGCCGTGATCCTCGTCGGCGCCGTCGACCGCGGCCTCGACGGCGGGCCCGAGCACAACTCGATCTACGCGGTCGCCCCGCAGGCCGGGGTCGTGGCGCGCTACGACAAGATCAACCTCGTCCCGGCGAGCGAGTACATTCCCGGCAAGGACACGCTGCTCCTGGGTTGGCTCCACGACCTGGTGAAGAGCTTCGTCCCCGAGGGCTTCACGGTCTTCGCCCCGGGCGAGGGGCAGGTCCTGATCCGCGCCGGGGCCCACACGCTGGCGCCGAACATCTGCTTCGAGATCTCCTTCCCCGAGCTCCTGCGCGAGGGGGTGCGCCAGGGCGCCGACGCGCTGGTGTGCCCGGCCAACGACGGCTGGTTCGTCCGCGGCGGCCGCCACGAGCAGGACGAGGGCTGGATGCGGACGGCCGAGCTGGGCCTGGCCCGCGACCACGCCGTCTTCCGCGCGATCGAGGGGCGGCGGCCGGTCGTGCGCTGCGTGAACCGCGGGGTCTCGCTGGTCGTCGACCCCACGGGCGCGGTCCACCACGAGGTCACCCAGACGATCCGCGGCGAGACCCGCTACGTCGGCGTCGAGGGCGCGTTCGTGGCCGACCTCGAGACGACCGACCTGCGCTCGTTCTACGTCCGCTTCGGCGACGCGTTCGCCCTCGCCTGCGGCGCGGCGGCGCTGGGCCTCCTGGCCTGCGCCGGACGACGGGTGCGGCTGGCCCGCGACCCGGACGCGCCGGCCCCCGACGCCCCGCCGACGTCCGGCTCAGACCCGTCCCAGGCGTGAACGGGGTGCGCGGCCAGGTGTGATGCCCTGGCGACACCCGGCGCCGCCTGACGTCGAGTCCACCGAGGTTGTGATCGTCCGGCTGGCCGGAACCGTTCTTGCACTGACGTCGTGTGCGAGGGAGACGGGGAAGGAAGCGTCGCGAGGACGGTCAATGCCCATACGTGGGGAGCCGGCGGGCGGCGGGCAGAGCGAGCCCGCCGCGGTCCGGGAGGCCATGCGGCGGGAGCGCTCGAGCCTGGCGCAGGCGCGGGCGCAGCTCGACCGTGAGCGGGCGGAGCTGGTCCGTCTGCGCGAGGAGCTCGAGGGCAAGCCCCGGCGAGCGGCGAGCGATCCGCTCACCGCCTCGGACCCGCTGGAGGAGTCCTGGGTCGTCCAGGGGTCGCCCAACGGGCTGCTCGGCTGGGACGACGAGGACGAGGACCTGCCGCGTCCCCGCCGGCGGGCCGGCCCCGCGCAGGTCGACCGCCTCGTCGAGGCGATCGCCGACCGGGTGTCCACCCGGCTCGAGGCGCGCGTCGCGCAGGCGGTGCACGAGGCGCTGGCGCGCGAGCGCGAGGCGCTCAAGGACCAGCGCGAGCAGCTCGCGCGCACGGCCGCGTTGCTGGAGCGTCAGCGCCAGCACCTCGAGGAGCGGGCCGAGGCCCTGCGGCAGCTCGAGCAGCGCTCGCTGGCGGACACGAAGCAGGAGCTGCCGGTGGTCGAGCCGCCGCGGCGGCAGAGCGAGCGCCTCCGGCCGCCGAGCGACCGGCACCGGCGAACGTGACGACGGAGCCCCTCCGCCGCGCTGAGGGCAGGCGGTCTCCGGCGGACGTCGAAGGCGGCGCCCGCACCGGAGCGTCAGTCGTCAGCGAGGTCGCGCTCGGTGGCGACGATGCGGTGAGCCATTCGCCGCACCCAGTCGGGGCTCCCGTCGATCAGCAGGAGGCCGTCGACCGGTGACCAGCCCGCCCAGCCGACGCCCGCCCGCGCCCGCCGCGCGGCCCAGGTCTCGTTGATCGAAAGGGCGGCGTCGCCGTAGAGCCTCGGCCCCGCCCGCTCGGAGACGTGGAAGAGGCCCGTCACCCACCCGGACGGCCGGAGCGAGCCGTCGATCGTGCGGGCCGCGACCCGACGCGCGCGGATGACGACGCGGCCCTCGGGCCCCCGGACGACCTCGGTCTCGACGCCCTGCACCCAGAGCAGGTACTCGGCGAGCTCCCAGGAGACGTCGAGATCGACGGCGCGCCACAGGCGCAGCTCGACGTTCGCGAGGTCGGCGCTGGCGACGAAGTCGACGTCGAGGGCGGCTGCCCAGCTCGCGAGGAGGTCGGACGCGCGCGTCGGCACGTCGGGGCCGGCGGCGAGGCGGACCGACCGCCCGCGGAGCGCCACCTCAGGCTCGTCGCCGCCTGCTGACGAAGACGACGCGAGCGCCAGGGCCAGCGCGAGGAGCGCGCGCGCGCACCGGGGGCGCACCGGCGCGGCGCGCCGATCACGGGACCCCCGATCGAAGAGCGTCAGCTCCCGGCCTTGGCCTTGGCCTTCTTGCCAGGGGCGCACCTGAGGGCCGACCAGGCGGCGTCGATCGTGACGACCTTGCCGTTGTCGGGGAGCCCCTGCGCGCTGGCGACCGTGTGCGCCACGGCCTCGTTCACGTCGCCGTCGTACTGCGACCAGCACACCCACAGCGTGCCCTGGGGCGTGAGGCGCGCCTTGGCCTTGGCGAACTTGTCCTCGAGCTCGGCGCGCGACGTCACGAACAGGAGCGCCACCGCGTAGGGGCCGAGGCCCAGCTTGGTGTCGACCCGGACCTCGTCGGGCATGTCGCCCAGCTCGACGTCCTCGGGCGCGCCGAGCGCCAGCACGCGGTTGCCCTGCTTGATCCCCAGCTTGCGGGGGAGCGGAATCTCGATCGCCATGTATCCTCCGGAGGGGCAAGATCGTAGCCGGGGAGGACGACATCGGCGACCGACAGGCGCAGCTCAGGCCGCCGGGAGCGTGAACCAGAAGCGGCTCCCCTCGCCGGGCCGGCTCTCGACCCCGATCCGGCCGCCGTGCGCCTCGACGAAGGCGCGGGAGATGAACAGGCCCAGGCCGTGGCCGTCCCCCCGCGTCACGCCGCGCTGGAAGAGGCGGGGCTCGAGCGCGGGCGCGACGCCCGGGCCGGTGTCGGTGACCTCCACGAGGACGTCGTCGCCGCGGCGGTGGGCGCCGACGGTCACCGCGCCGCCCGGCGGCGTGAACCTGACGGCGTTCGAGAGCAGGTTGCCGAGCACGCGCAGGACCCGCTCGCGGTCGCAGCGCGCGGCGAGCCCGGGCGCCATGGGCTCGGCGCTGGTCCGCACCCGCGCCGGCTCCGCCTCGGCCCGGACGGCCTCGAGCGCCTCCTCGACGAGCGGCCGCGCGGGCTGCGCGGAGGGGTGGAGCGTCAGGCGGCCGGTCTCGATCTGCTCGGCGTCGAGCAGGTCCTGCACGAGCGCGTCCATGCGCCGCGTCGCGCGCCGGATCGCCTCGGCGGCCCGCGCCAGGCCGTCCGCATCGCGCCCGACGGCCGCGCGGGCGGCGACGACCGCGCCCGCCGCGGCGATGGCCGCCAGGGGGTTGCGCAGGTCGTGGGACACGGCCGCGACCAGCGCCTCGCGCGCTGCGGCCAGGCGCCGGGCCTCCGCCAGGAGGCGAGCGTTGTCGGCGGCGAGGCGGGCCTGCTCGCCCAGGAGCGCCGCGAGCTGCGTGTTGAGCGCCAGCAGGCGCTCGGTCGCGTCGGCGTCCGTCGCCAGCGCGAGGACGAGGTGGCGCCCCGGGCCGAGGGGGAGGACGAGGAACGGCGCCCCGGGCGCGGACTCCCACACCCCGGGCCCCGGCGCCGCGAGCGCCGCCGCCAGCCGCGCGGCCGCGTCGAGCGGGAGCGCCGCCTCGAGCGGAGCGCCGGGCGCGGCGGCGGCGAAGCGGCGCCGGGCGGCCAGGTTGGCGGCCACGACGCGACCGCCCTCGAGCTCGAGCGCGACCGCGTCGTGCCCGTCCGAGAGCACCACGGCGCGCAGCGCGTCGCTCATGGCTTCCACGCCCTGGCCAGGGCGACCGCCTCGGCCGCGCTGGCGGCCCAACCATCCGCTCCCAGGCGCGCCGCCGGGTCCGGCACCGCGCGCAGGGCCTGGCCGCCGACCAGGACCCGCGCCGCGGGGTGCTCCTCGCGCACGGCGCGCACGGCGCCGAGGAGGTCGCCGAGGTGCGTCGGCAGCGTGGCCGACAGGGCGACGACGACGGCCCCCTGCCGGCGTGCGAGGTCGCCCAGGCCGCGGGCGGGCGTGTCGGCGCCCAGGAAGCTGCTGCGCCAGCCGTCGAGGGCCAGGAGGTCGCTCAGGAGGCGCGCCCCGAGGTCGTGCCGCTCGCCGCCCACGCAGCAGACGAGCGCGGCCGGGCCCGGGGCGGGCCAGGGCAGGGCGGAGTAGAGCGCCGCGATCGCCACCTGCGCCGTGGCGGTCGCCAGGTGCTCGCCCGGCTCGGACAGCTCTCCGCGCAGCCAGCGCTCCCCCACCTCGTAGAGCGCCGGCCGGACGACCTGCTCGTAGAGGGCCGCCGGCCCGCGCGCGTCCAGGGCCGCGCGCGCCAGCGCCTGCGCCCGCGGGCCGTCGCCCGCCAGGCACGCGTCGAGGAAGGCGTCGGCCTCCGGGCCCGCGGGGAGGGCGGCGAGCGGCGCCTCGTCCCCGGCCGCCGCGGGCGCGATCGCGCGCGCGACCTCCGCGGCCGCCCCGGGCGGCAGGGCGGCGTCGACGAGGCGGCGCAGCAGGTCGAGGTGGGCGTCGAGGTGCGCGGGGTCGATCCCGCGGGCCGCGAGCAGCCGGCGCGCCCACGTCACGTAGTCGGCGAACACCGCCGGCTCGTCGAGGTCCACGGCGGCGGCGAGGACGCCGAGGTGGAAGCGCGCGTCCTCCCGGCAGCGGCGCTGCCCGGTCGGCCCGAAGCGCGCCCAGCGCTCGGGCCAGGCGCGCTGCTCCTCCGCCGAGACCGCGTCGACCAGGGCCTCCCGGGCATCGCGGAGGGCGCTGGCGGCCTCATGCGTCACGTGGCGACGACCTCGAACGTGGCGAACGCCGCCTGCAGCTCCTCGCCCTCGGCGTGGGCCAGGCGGAAGTCCTCGGAGCGCAGGTAGGCCTTGAGGGCGGCGCGGTCGGTCCAGCGCGTGATGAGGAGGAACTCGGGCAGGGACCCCTGCCCCTCGAGCACCTCCAGGCCGAGGAAGCCCGGATGCCGGTCGACGCGCCGCCCGCGGGCGCGGAACCGCTCCACCAGGCCGGGGGCCTGCTCCCGCGGGACGCTGAACCGCGACACGGCCACGATCACGCGCTCCATCTTCCCCGGACGCCCGCGCGGGTCAATCGATCTGGCCCGCGGCCCGGCGCTTGACCGCCGCCCGGGCCGGCCCTAGAGTCGATTCGAACCATGGTTCGAATCTCGAACGGCCGTTCGAAGACCACCGGCGATGGCGCCGCCCGCGCCCGCGGGCCGCGGGCGGACCGCCGCTTCCGCGCGCGGCAGCGCGACATCCTGCGCGCCGCGGCGGCCGTGTTCCGCGAGAAGGGGTTCGAGGCCGCCGGCATGCGCGACATCGCGCTGGCGGCCGGCCTCTCGGCGGCGAACCTCTACTACTACTACGGCAGCAAGGACGAGCTCCTGTTCTCCTGCCAGGACCTGGCGCTCGACCGGCTGCTCGGGGCGGCGCGGGCGGCCGGCAAGGCCGCGGGCCCGGTCGCCGAGCGGCTGCGGCAGGTGATCGACGTGCAGCTCCGCTGCATGCTCGAGGAGCTCGAGGGGGGCGCCGCGCACCTGGCGGTCGACGCCCTGCCCGCGCCGCTGCGCGCGCGCGTGGTGCGCAAGCGCGACCGCTACGAGCGGGCCCTGCGCGCGCTCGTGCGCGAGGGCGTGCGCGCGGGCGAGTTCGCCCCCTGCGACCCGACGCTCGTCACGCGCGCCATGCTCGGCGCGCTCAACTGGACCGCGCAGTGGTACCGCGCGGGCGGCCCGACGCCGCTCGACGCGCTCTGCGCCGGCTTCGCCGACTACCTGGTGAGAGGGCTCAGGCCATGATGGACATGCCGCCGAAGGAGCTGCACACGCTCCGCGTCAACGGCGAGGCGCTCGAGGTGGCCTTCTGGCCGCACCGCACGCTCCTCGAGGTCCTGCGCGAGGACGCGGGCCTGACCGGCACCAAGCACGGCTGCGAGCTGGGCGAGTGCGGCGCCTGCGCCGTCCTCGTCGACGGCAAGCCGGTGCTCTCCTGCCTGCAGCTCGCGGTCGAGTGCGTCGGGGGCCAGGAGGTCACGACCGTCGAGGGGCTCGCGCAGGACAACCGGCTGCACCCGCTGCAGGAGGCCTTCGCCGACCTGGGCGGCTCGCAGTGCGGCTACTGCACGCCGGGCTTCCTCGTCACGGCCAAGGCCTTCCTCGACGAGCGCCCGCGCCCGACGCGCGAGGAGCTGAAGGAGGCCCTCTCGGGGAACCTGTGCCGCTGCACGGGCTACCTGCAGATCTTCGAGGCGGTGGAGCAGGCGGCCGAGCGGATGGCCGAGGCCGGCCGCGCCGAGGAGCAGGGTCGATGAGCCCGCAGGAGCACGAGGGCGGGTCGGCCGCGGGCCAGCACGCCGACGCCCACAAGGTCTCCCACACCCGCGGCGGCGGTCCCGGCGGCGCGTTCAACGTCGTCGGCAAGGCGCGGCGCCGCGTCGACGGCCGGGCCAAGGTCACCGGGCAGACGCGGTTCGCCGACGACCTCGTCCTGCCGCGCATGCTCTACATGAAGCTCCTGCGCTCGCCGCACCCGCACGCGCGGATCGTGAAGATCGACGCCTCGCGGGCGCTGGCCCACCCGAGCGTCAAGTGCGTGCTCACGGGCAAGGACGTGCCGATCCCCTACGGGATCCTGCCCGTGAGCCAGGACGAGCACGCGCTCTGCCTGGACAAGGTGCGCCACGTGGGTGACCCGGTGGCGGCCGTGGTCGCGACCACCGAGGACGAGGCCGAGGCGGCGCTCGCGCTCGTCGACGTCGAGTACGAGCTCCTCGACACGATCGCCGACCCCGAGGATGCGCTGAGCAAGCCCGAGCCGCGGATCCACGACTACGGCGACGACGGCAACGTGCACAAGCGCGTGGCCTTCGAGTTCGGCGACGTCGAGGCGGGGCTGGCCGCGTCCGACCGCGTGTTCGAGGACGTGCTCTTCTTCGAGGGCAACACGCACCTGCCGATCGAGCAGCACGCGACGCTGGCGGCCGTCGACGAGAACGGGCGCGTCGTCGTCTACTCGTCGACGCAGACGCCGCACTACCTGCACCGCGCGCTGGTCAAGGCGCTCGGCCTCCCGGGCGCGCGGATCCGCGTGATCGCCACGCCCAACGGCGGCGGCTTCGGCGGCAAGAGCGACCCCTTCAACCACGAGGTCGCCGCGGCCAAGGCGGCGCTCGTCACCGGCCGGCCGGTGAAGGTCTCGCTCAACCGCGAGGAGGTCTTCTACTGCCACCGCGGCCGCCACCCCGTGCTCATGCGCTTCCGCACGGGCGTGAGCCACGAGGGCAAGCTGCAGGCCATGTCGCTCGAGACGCTCCTCGACGGCGGCGCCTACGGCAGCTATGGCGTGGCGTCGACCTTCTACACGGGGGCGCTCCAGACGGTCACCTACCAGGTGCCGCGCTACGCCTTCCGCGGCTGCCGCACGTTCACCAACAAGCCTGCCTGCGGCCCCAAGCGCGGGCACGGCACGGTCCAGCCGCGGTTCGGGCAGGAGGTGCAGCTCGACAAGATCGCCGTCGCGCTGGGCAAGGACCCGGCCGATCTTCGGCTCATGCAGCTCGCGCAGGCGGGCGACCTCACGGCGAACTACCTGAAGCTGGGCACTATCGGCCTGCGCGAGTGCATCGAGAAGGTCGTCGAGGGCTCGGGCTGGCGCGACAAGTGGCAGAAGCTGCCCTACGGCAAGGGCGTCGGGCTCGCCTGCTCGAGCTACCTGTGCGGCGCCGGGCTGCCGATCTACTGGAACGACATGCCGCACTCGGGCGTGCAGCTCAGGCTCGACCGCATGGGCGGCGTGACCTGCTTCTGCGGCGCGACCGAGATCGGCCAGGGCTCGGACGACGTCCTCGCCAACATGGTGGCGGAGGTGCTCGGGATCGACCCGGCCGACGTGCAGCTCGTCACCGGCCAGACCGACGTCACGCCGATCGACCTCGGCAGCTACTCGAGCCGCGTGACGATGATGGCCGGCAACGCGGCGATCCAGGCGGCCGAGCGCGCGCGCGACCTGATCGCCGGCCCGGCGGCGAAGAAGCTGGGGATCCCGCGCGACCGCGTCGCCTTCCAGGACCGGCGTGTGTTCGACGTCGAGGACCCGTCGAAGGGCCTGACCTTCGAGGAGGCGATCGTCGTCGCCGAGGCGGAGCACGGCACGCTGGGCACGGTCGGCTCCTACAAGCCGCCGCAGTCGCCGGCGAAGTTCAAGGGCGGCGGCGTCGGGCCGAGCCCGACCTACTCCTACAGCGCGGCGGTGGTCGAGGTCGAGGTCGACCCGGCGACCGGCTGGATCCACGTGGAGAAGATCTGGATCGCCCACGACATCGGCCGCGCCCTCAACCCGGTGCTCGCGAGAGGGCAGGTCGAAGGCAGCGTCTACATGGGCCTCGGCGAGGCGCTCTACGAGGAGAGCGCCTTCCGGCGCCTGCCGCAGAAGCTCAGCCGGGCCAACGTGCACAAGTTCCCCAGCATGCTCGAGTACAAGAGCCCCACCACGCTCGACATGCCGGAGGTCGTCACCTACATCGTCGAGGACCCCGACGCCCAGGGCCCGTTCGGCGCCAAGGAGGTCGGCCAGGGGCCGCTCCTGCCGATCATGCCGGCCGTCGCCAACGCGGTGTTCGATGCCGTCGGCGTGCGCGTCGACCGCTGCCCGATCACGCCCGAGGACGTGCTGCGGGCGCTCGACGACAAGGCCAAGGGCGGCGCCGGCCGCGTGGGCCCGGCGGCGTTCCCGGCGATCGGCTGGCCCGAGCCGCTCAAGGTCCCGCCGCCCTGGGAGGGCGGCGACGGCACGGCGGTCAACCAGAAGCCGCGCCGCTCCAGGCCCGCCGCGGCGGGGAAGTAGGTGCGCCGATGATGCGCGTCCCTCCGTTCAAGTACGTCGCCCCGAAGACGATCGCCGAGGCCGCCCGGGCCCTGCGCGACGCGGGCCCCGAGGGCATGCTCCTGGCCGGCGGCACGGACCTCTTGCCGAACATGAAGCGGCGCCAGCAGACGCCGAAGGTCGTGATCGGCCTCTCGGCCGTCAAGGACCTGCGCGCGTCGCTCCGCGGGGCCGACGGCGCGGTCACGCTGGGCGCGGGCCTGTCGCTCACCGACACGGCGCGGAGCCCGCTCGTGGCCGACGCGGCCTACCGGGCGCTCACGACCGCCGCCTCGAAGGTCGCCACGCCGCACATCCAGGCCATGGGCACGCTCGGCGGCAACCTGTGCCTGGACACCCGCTGCAACTACTACGACCAGAACCACGAGTGGCGCCAGGCGATCGACTTCTGCAAGAAGGCGCCGGGCCCGCACGGGACGGCGCAGCGCGAGGTCACGCACGGCACCTGCTGGGTGGCGCCCGGGAGCCCGCGCTGCTGGGCGGTGTCGTCGACGGACACCGCGCCGGCGCTGGTCGCCCTCGGGGCCGAGGTCACGCTCGTCTCGGCGGACGGCGAGCGGCGGGTCCCGGTGCTCTCGCTCTACAAGAACGACGGCATGGACTACCTGGCGGGCAAGCGCCGCGACGAGGTGCTCACCGCCGTGCACGTCCCGGCGCTCGTCGGCTGGCGCAGCACCTACTGGAAGCTGCGCCGCCGCGGCTCGTTCGACTTCCCCGTCCTCTCGGTGGCCGCGGCCCTGCGCCTCGGCCCCGGCGGCGTGGTCGAGGGCGCGCGCGTGACGCTGGGCTCGGTCGCCTCCTGCCCGCTCGAGGTCACGACCGACGCGCTGGTCGGCCGCCCGCTCACCGACGAGGCGATCGCCGCCTTCGCCGACCACGCCGCCAAGCCGGCGCGGCCGCTCGACAACACCGACTACCACCTCTCGTGGCGCAAGCGCGTCGTGCGCGAGTACGTCGTCGGCGCCCTGCGCGAGCTGCGCGGCGACCCGCCCGGCCTCCTGGCGCGCAGCGCGGCGCGGGTGCTGCCGGTCCTCGCCTAGCCTGCCCTGGAGGCCTGGCGCTCACGGCGCCGGGTTCGGCAGGTTGAGGAACAGCCAGGGCTTCTCGCCCCGCCGCACGAACAGGACGTCCGGGGCGAGGTCGCCGTCGAAGTCGGCCACGGCCAGGCCCAGCGACTCGCTCGTCGAGCCCTGGTTCACCGCCGGCAGGTTCGTCGTCGCGTCGACGAAGCGTCCGCCGCGGTTCAGGTAGAGCCGCTGCGGGCCGCGCAGCGTCGAGCAGAGGAGGTCCAGCGCCCCGTCGCCGTCGACGTCGACCGCGCGCACGTTGAAGGTCGAGTCGGCGTGCGCCGGCAGCCGGTCGCTCGCGTCGACGAACCGGGCGCCCGAGCGCAGGAGCAGCGTGTTGCGCTCGCCGGCCGGCGGGTTGCCCGTGTAGGGGCCCTGGTTGGCGACGAAGATGTCCAGCTGCCCGTCGCCGTCGAAGTCGCCCACGGCGACGGCCGTGGCGTGGGTGCGCAGGCCGGCCGGCAGGTAGGCGTCGGTCTGGTCGGTGAAGCGGCCGGTGCCGTCGCCCACGAGCAGGCGGTGGCCGGTGCCGAACGTGGCCTTGAACACGTCGAGGCGGCCGTCGCCGTTCACGTCGAGCAGGGCCACGCCGATCGTGTCGTCGGCGCGGGCGGGCACCCAGCCGGCGGGCGCCTGGGTGAAGCCGCCGCGGCCGTCGTTGACGAGCAGGATGTCCTGCCCGCGCGTGGGCGTGCCCTGGCCCGAGTTCGCCATGAAGATGTCCGGGAACCCGTCGCCCGTGACGTCGCCCACGGCGACCTTGTAGGTGTAGCAGCCGTTGTTCGTCACGTACTCGCCGCCGAGGCGGAAGTTGGCGGCCCCGTCGTTGAGGAACACGCGCACCGGCTGGAACAGGCAGGCCACGACGAGGTCGAGGTCGCCGTCGCCGTCGACGTCGACCGCGTGGATGTCGGCCGCCGCCATGCGCAGGGCGGGGAGGGCGCCCGCCTTCTCCTGGAACGTCGCGCCGCGGTTCAGGAGCACGCGCGAGGTGCCGTCGTAGACCGCGATCGCGAGGTCGATGCGCCCGTCGCCGTCGAAGTCCCCGGCGGCCGCCGACCAGTCGCGCGCGCTCGAGTCGGGCAGCCGGCTCGAGGCGTCGGCGAAGACCCCGCTGCCGGGGTGGGGGCCCGCCGGCGTGGTCGGGGTCTGCGTCGCCGGCGGCGTGGTCGACGTCGACGTGTCGACGGTGGCGGGCGCGGCGGTCGACCCGGCGCCGCCGCGCGAGCGGCGCTTGCTCGAGCAGCCGGTCAGGCCGGCGGTGACGGTCAGGATCGCCAGGAGCGTGGCGGCGGTCTTCAGGTGTCGCATGGTCCTCCCCGGGGGGCTCGGCGTGGTGGCCTCGCCCTGTGCAAGGTCGAGGCCACGACGGAACCCACGGGAAGACAAAGGCTCGGGTGCGCGGCGCCGGAGGGCTGAAAGGCGCGCGAAAAGGGGCGGGGGCGAGAGCGTCGCAGATGCGACGGAGTGAGTCGTTCAGTACAGGACGCGAACGCGGATCGTCTCCGGCACCGCCTGCAGGCGCTCCTTCAGGTCGGGGCCGTGCTCGCGGTCGACGTCGACGACCACGTAGCCGACCTCGGGGCTGGTGCGCAGGTGCTGGCCGTTGATGTTCGCGCCCGAGTCGGCGAGCACGCGGTTGATCGCCGCCAGGACGCCCGGCCGGTTGTGGTGGACGTGCAGGAGGCGGTGCGAGCGCGGGTCGGGCGGCAAGGACAGGTTGGGGAAGTTGACCGCGCCGACGGTCGAGCCCTGGTCGCTGAACAGGACCAGCTTCGTGGCCACCTCGATGCCGATGTTGCGCTGCGCCTCGAGCGTGCTGCCGCCGATGTGCGGGGTGAGGATCACGTTGGGCATGCCGCGCAGCGGCGACTCGAACGGCTCCTTGTTGCTCGCCGGCTCGCGCGGGAACACGTCGACCGCCGCGCCGCCGAGGTGGCCGCGCCGCAGGGCGTCAGCGAGCGCGTCGATGTCCACGACCGAGCCGCGGCTGGCGTTGATCAGGTGGCTGCCCGGCCGCATGCGGGCCAGGCGCTCGGCGTCGATCAGGCCCCGCGTCGACGGATCCTCCGGCACGTGCAGGGTGAGCACGTCGACCTTGGGCAGGAGCGCGTCGAGCGAGGGGAGCTGCTGCGCGTTGCCCATGGGCAGCCGCGGGAGCACGTCGTGGTAGAGCACCCGCATGCCGAAGGCCTCGGCCAGGATCGACACCTGCGAGCCGATGTGGCCGTAGCCGACGATCCCGAGCGTCTTGCCGCGCAGCTCGTAGGAGGCCCGGGCGCTCTTGTCCCACACGCCCTGGTGCGCGCGCGTGTTCTTGTCGCCCAGCCCGCGCATGAGCATGACCATCTCGGCCACGACCATCTCGGCCACGCTGCGGGTGTTGCTGTGCGGCGCGTTGAACACCGGCACGCCGCGCCGCGCGGCGGCCCGCAGGTCGACCTGGTTGGTGCCGATGCAGAAGGTGCCGATGGCGATCAGCTTGTCGGCCACCTCGAGCGCCTCGGCCGTGAGGTGGGTGGTCGAGCGGATCCCGACCATGTGCGCGCGGGCGAGCTCGGCGCGCAGGTCGTCGCCCTCGAGGGCGCGGTCGAAGCGGGTGACGTTGGTGTAGCCCTGCTCCGTGAAGAATTCGACGGCGCTGTCGTGCACGCCCTCCAGCAGGAGGACGCGGATCTTGGTCTTGGGGAAGGAGAGCCCGCGATCGCCGATGGTCATGGGGGGCATCGTACCGCTCCTCGGGCGCGTCGTGACAGCACGCGTCGCGCCGACCGGACTGGGGTCTCGCCGGCGTGACCGGAGCGCCCGTCCGTCTGGAGTTAGCGCGGCACGTGGGTCGCTGAGGGACCGACCACAGGAGGTCTCCATGGGCTGGGCGCAGCGGCGGGCGCGCGACGTGATGACGTCGCCGGTGAAGTCGATCGAGCGGGGGGCCACCCTCGACGAGGTGGTGCAGCGCCTCGCCGACGAGGGCGTGACGGGGCTCCTGGTCGTGGACCGGGGCGGGCGGCCGGTGGGCGTCGTGTCGCACGCCGACGTCGTGAGCTACGTGGCCGGGCTGGAGCGCGGGCTCACGGGCGCCGGCTCGTTCTACTTCCAGAGCGAGCCGCGGGCGGACCGCATCTCCAGCGGCCCGCCGGTGAACCTCGACAGCGTCGACGACGACGCCCTGCGGGCCACCGACGTCGACGCGGTCATGACGCCCGAGGTGATCTGGGTGCCCGACGGGGCCAGGCTGCCGGAGGTGGCCCGGACGATGGTCGAGCGCGGGATCCACCGCGTCCTCGTCGAGCAGGCGGGCGCCGTCGTGGGGATCGTGAGCACGCTCGACGTGCTCCGGGCCCTCACGGCCGAGGCGGCCCCCCGCGCGGCCGCGAAGAAGCGGCCTGCGCAGAAGCGGCCTGGGCGGAAGACGGCCGCCCCCGGGCGCAAGACGCGCGCCTGAGCGCCGTCACGACGGCGGCGGCTCCGAGGTCTCGGGGCGGGCGAACAGGTTCAGGAAGCGGTCCTCGTAGGCCTTGAACGCCTGGTGCTCGTCGAGCAGCGCCTTGAGCTCGAGGGCCCGCCCGCGGTCCTGGGCGGCCTCGAGGAACAGCTCCTCGATGTGGGCGACGACCGCCGGCGCCAGCGGTGACGCCGGCGCGTCCGCCTCGTCGTCGGCGGCGGCCGCCGCCTCGCGCGCGCGCTGCTCACGCAGGTCGGGCTCGTCCTCGTCGTCGTCCGCCTCGCCGAGGCTCGCCCCCTCGGCCCCGGACTGCTGCTGGACCTCCGCCGCCATGGCGCCGAGCTGCTGGATGAGCTGCAGGAGCCCCTTTTCCACGCGCGCCGCCTGCGCCGCGAGCTCGCTCAGGTCGAGGTCGATCCCGACCAGGCGGGCGAAGACGCGCAGGACGGCGTGCGACGCCTTGAGGTAGGGCACGTTCGTGGCGATCTGCGGCACCTCGGCCATGAGGCCGACGCCCTCGAGGCCCTGGGCCGCGGCGGCGGCCAGGAGCGTGCCGTTCAGCCCCGAGATCGCGCCCTCGGCGAGCACGCCCAGGTCGCGGTCGGCGCGGCGCACCTCCTCGACGAGCGCCTCGGACGTGGCCACGACGAACGCGCGCGACGGGGCCGTCGGGTGCTGCGGGGTGACCATGGACGCGAACGTCAGCACGCGCCGGACGCCTAGCCCCTGCGCGGCGCGCAGCAGCGCCTCGCAGAACGCGTAGCCGCGGACCGAGGGCTGCGCCTCGCCGACGAAGATCACCAGGTCGCGCCCGCCGGAGGGGTTCTTCCAGCCGAAGAGGCGGTTCTCGGGCAGGCGCGCCGGCCCGATCACGCCGTCGCGCACCTGCACCTGGCCCAGGTCGAAGAAGTCGCCCGGGGGCAGGGTGAACAGCGGGTGCGGGGCGAGCTTCTCGACCAGGTAGCCGCCGGCGCCCATGGCCACGTTGCCCATGCCGGGCCACACGGCCAGCAGCCAGGGGTCGGTGAGACGCTGAGAGGTCAGGGCGTGGTCGGTCATTGCCCGCTGACTGCGCAAGCGCCATGCCGCCGCGCGCGACGTGGAGCTCTGGGCCAACTGCTTGTGTCGTAGCGCGTTGGGCCGAGGCCCTCGACGCCGCCAGACCCCCCCCTGCCCGATCGGCAGCCGCCCCCTGCCAGAAGGGCGCGCCCCGTGACGCGCCTGCAGGGCCGGGTATAGTCGCCGCCGAGCGGAGGTCCCCATGAGCAGCGCGCCCCCGACGGTCGTCCACCGCCTGGACTACCGCCCGCCGGCCTACACGATCGACACGGTCGAGCTCGACTTCGACCTCGGCCCCGAGGCGACGATCGTCCGCGCCGCGCTCGCCGTGCGGCGCACGGCCGACTGCCCGCCCGGCGCCCCCCTCGAGCTCGACGGCGAGGACCTGGCGCTCGAGCAGGTCCGCGTCGACGGGCGCGCCCTGGCCGCGGGCGAGTACTCGCTCGACGGCGAGGGGCGGCTCGTGCTGCCGGGGCTGCCCGACCGCTGCCGCGTCGAGACGCAGGTGCGCATCGCACCGCAGGCGAACACCCAGCTCTCCGGCCTCTACACGAGCGCCGGGAACTTCTGCACGCAGTGCGAGGCCATGGGCTTCCGGCGGATCACCTACTTCCTCGACCGCCCCGACGTCATGGCCCGCTACACGACGCGGATCACGGCGAGCAAGCAGGCCTGCCCGGTGCTCCTCTCGAACGGCAACCGCACGGGCCAGGGCGAGCTGCCCGACGGCCGCCACTGGGCGGCGTGGGAGGACCCGTTCCCCAAGCCCAGCTACCTGTTCGCGCTCGTCGCCGGCGACCTGCGCCGCCACGCGGGCGAGTTCGTCACGCGCTCGGGGCGGCGGGTGGCCCTCGAGGTGTGGGTCGAGCCGCAGAACCTCGACAAGTGCGAGCACGCCCTGCGCTCGCTCCAGGACTCCATGCGCTGGGACGAGGAGCGCTACGGGCGCGAGTACGACCTCGACATCTACATGGTCGTCGCCGTCAACGACTTCAACATGGGGGCCATGGAGAACAAGGGCCTCAACGTCTTCAACTCGAAGTACGTCCTCGCGCGCCCGGAGACGGCCACCGACGACGACTACGAGGCGATCCAGGGCGTGATCGGCCACGAGTACTTCCACAACTGGACGGGCAACCGCGTCACCTGCCGCGACTGGTTCCAGCTCACGCTCAAGGAGGGGCTGACCGTCTTCCGCGACCAACAGTTCAGCGCCGACATGACCTCGGCGCCCGTGAAGCGCATCGCCGACGTGCGCGTGCTGCGCGTGGGCCAGTTCCCGGAGGACGCGGGGCCCATGGCGCACCCGATCCGGCCGGACTCCTACATCTCGATGGACAACTTCTACACCTCGACCGTCTACCGCAAGGGCGCCGAGGTGATCCGCATGATGCACACGCTCCTGGGCGAGGAGCGCTGGCGGCGCGGCATGGACCTCTACTTCGAGCGCCACGACGGGCAGGCCGTCACGTGCGACGACTTCCGCCGGGCGATCCAGGACGGCGGCGGCGTGAGCCTCGAGCGCTTCGAGCGCTGGTACGAGCAGGCCGGCACGCCGGTGCTCGAGGCGGCGGGCGAGTGGGACGCGGCCGCGCGCGCCTTCACGCTGACGCTCCGCCAGTCGTACCCCGAGGGGAGCAAGACGGCCGCGGGCGCGCCCTGCCGGCCGGTGCCGATCCCGGTGGTCACGGCGCTCCTGGGCAGCAAGGGCCAGGAGCTGCCGCTGCGCCTCGCGGGGCAGGGCGGCGCGCCGACCGAGCGCGTGCTGCTGCTGGAGGAGGCCGAGCAGCGCTTCACGTTCACCGACGTGCCCGAGCGGCCGGTGCCGTCGCTCCTGCGCGGCTTCTCGGCGCCGGTCCGGCTGCGGGTCGAGCGCGGGACCGACGAGCTGGCCTTCCTCATGGCCCACGACACCGACCCGTTCAACCGCTGGGACGCGGGGCAGGAGCTGGCGACGAAGCTGCTCCTGGGCCTGGCGGCCGACGCGCAGGCGGGCCGGCCGCTGGCCCTCGACCCGGCCTTCGTCGAGGCGTTCCGGCGCGTGCTCACCGACGCGCGGCTCGACGGGTCGCTCAAGGCGCTGGCCCTGACCCTGCCGGCCGAGCTGCAGCTCGCGCAGGAGGTCACGCCCGTCGACCCCGACGCCCTGCACGCCGCGCGCGAGCACGCGCGCCTGGCGCTGGCCCGCGCCCTGCGCGCCGAGCTGCAGGCGGCCTACGCGGGCGGCGACGACGGCGCGCCCTACGCGAGCGACAAGGCGGCCGTCGACCGGCGCCGGCTCAAGAACGCCGCCATGACCTACCTGTCGCTCCTCGACGAGCCCGAGGCCGCCGCGCGGCCGCTGCGGCAGCTCCGGGCGGCCGACAACATGACCGACGCCAGCGCGGCCCTGGCGGTCCTCGCCAACCACGAGGGCCCGGCGCGCGACGAGGCGCTGGCCGAGTTCTACGCCCGCTGGCGCCATGACCCGCTCGTCCTCGACAAGTGGTTCACGGTCCAGGCGGTGTCGTCGGGCCCGTCGACGCTGGCCCGCGTACGGGAGCTCACGCGCCACCCCGACTTCACGCTCAGGAACCCGAACCGCGTCCGGGCCCTCGTCGGCGCCTTCGCCATGTCGAACCAGGCCCGCTTCCACGGGGCCGACGGCGGCGGCTACGCCTTCCTGGCCGACCTCGTGCTCGAGCTCGACCCGCTCAACCCGCAGGTCGCGGCGCGCATGATCTCGGCCATGAACCAGTGGCGCCGCTTCGAGCCGGGCCGCCGCGCCCTCATGGAGGCGCAGCTCGCCCGGGTGGCCGACGCGCCGGGGCTGTCGAAGGACACCTACGAGATCGTGGCGCGGGCGCTGGGGCGGTAGCAGCCCCGGCCGGCTGGCCTCCCGGCCCGCCGCGCGCCATACATCCCGTGTGCCCTCGAGCGACCTGGCCCTGTTCCACGTCCTGCGCATGCGCCGGCTCCTCCCCGAGGCCGTGCTCCAGGAGCGGCTGCAGGCGTCGACCACGCGCGGCGTCCCGCTGGAGGAGGTCCTGAGGGTGCGACGCGACCTCGCCCCCGAGGTCCTGGCCCAGGCGCTCGAGGTGCGCGCGCGCCAGGGGCGCCGCTGCGAGGCCTGCGGCGAGACGACCTACCTGCAGCCGAACCAGACCGCCGCCGCCACGCCCTGCGAGCGCTGCGGCGGCGCGCTCCTGGCCCGGGGCACGAGCGGCCGCTTCGGCCGGCCGGCCGGCCCGCCGCCGCCGCGCTGACCGACGTCGACCGCCGTCGACTGCCGTCGACCGACGTCGACCGCCGTCGACCGCCGTCGACCGACGTCGACCGCCGTCGACCGCCGTCGACCGCCGTCGACCGACATCGACCGACGGACCGACCTGCGGCTACGATCCGATCATGAGCGCGGAGCCGGTCGAGGAGGGCGCGGGCGAGGTCGGGCGGCGGCGGCGCAAGCTCGCGCCCAGCCAGGGGACCGGCATCGGCGGCTTCCTGGCGCTCGTGACCGCGTTCACGGGGCTGCAGGTCGTCTGGGGGCTCGCCCGCGGGGCGCTCTCGGTCCAGGGCCTGATCCTCGGCCCCACGCTCCTGGCCGCCGTCGTCTGGCTGCTCTTCGGCTGCGCGCAGGCCCTGCGCGCCGGGCGCGTCGCCGAGGGCGCGCTGCCGCTCGTGGCCCTCTTCGCCGTCCTGGGCGTGCTGGGCAGCGGCTGGCTGGCGCGGCCCATGATCTTCCCGGGCGACGCCGCCGCCCTCCCCGCGGCCGGCGACGCCGCCGCCGAGGTCGTCGACTACACGACCGACGACGGCGTGCGCCTGCGCGGGCTCCTCGCGCGCGGGCAGGGCGAGGGGCCGCGCGCGACGGTGGTCTACTTCCACGGCAACGCCGAGTCGGCCGTGCGCAACCGCGACGTCGCCGCGGGGCTGGCCGCCCGCGGGCTCGACGTGTTCGTGGCCGAGTACCGCGGCTACGGCGGCTGCCCCGGGTCGCCCTCGGAGGCGGGCCTCCTGCGCGACGCGCGCGCCGCCGTGGCGGCCGCGTGCGAGCGCACCGGCGCGGCGCCGACCGACGTCGTCCTCTTCGGCCGCTCGCTCGGCACGGGGGTGGCCGCGGCGCTCGCGGCCGAGGGCGTCGGCCGCGCCGTCGTGCTCCTCTCGCCCTACACGTCGATCCTCGACCTCGCCGCCGACCTCGTCCCCCGGCCGCTGGCCCTCCTCGCCGTGCGCGACACCTTCGACTCGCGCGCGCGCCTCCTCGGCGCCACCCAGCCCGTGACGGTGCTCCACGGGACGCGCGACCAGGTGATCCCGTTCGCGCACGGCGAGGCGCTCGTCGCCGCCCTCGGGCCGCGGGCGCGCCTCGTGCGCCTCGACGGCTACGACCACAACGACGTGTTCGCCCGCGCCTCGGTGATCTACGACGCGACGGTGGCCGCTGCCCGGGCGCCCAGGTGACCCTCGAGGCCCGCGGCCTCGCGCGCCTGGGCCTCGTCGTCGACCCGGCCGGCCTGGCGGCGCTGCGCGCCGCGGCGGACCGCGTCCTGGCCGACGCCCCCGCCGGGCCGCACGGGGCGATCCGCCACGACGCCTGGCGCCGCGACCCCGCCTTCCTCACGGCGCTCGGGCCGATCGCGGCGCGGGCGCGGGCGCTCCTCGGCGCGCCGGTCGTGCGCCTCTTCCAGGACCACGTCATCAGCAAGCCGCCCGGGACCACGGCCGAGATCGCCTGGCACCAGGACCACGGCTACTGGCCGCTCGCGTCCTCGCGCGGGCTGACCGTGTGGGTGGCCCTCGACGACGCCGACGAGCACAACGGCTGCCTCCGCTACCTGCCCGGGACCCACCTCCTGGGCGAGCGCCGGACGGCCGACTTCGTCGGCGCCCCGGGCCAGGGCGGCTCGCCGCTCGACCTGCGCGAGGCCCCCGCCCCGGCCGAGGTCGCCCCCGCCCGCGCCGGCGAGGCCCTGGCCCACGACCCGCTCGTGTGGCACATGTCGGGGCCGAACCGCTCCTCCCGCCCGCGCCGCGCCTGGTCGATCAGCCTCGTCCTCGACGACGCCCGCTGGGACCCCGACCGCACGCCCCATCCGTTCGTGAGCGTCCACCGGCCGACCCCCGGCGCCCCCCTCGATCCCGCCGGGTTCCCTCGGTTCACGGGGCCCGTTTCCGCCGTCGACACCTGAGCCCCAAGCTGGACGATTCGCCGGCTTGCGTCTCGCGGTCCGTCTCAGCAGTCCGAGTCTGCAAGGCTGTCGAGATGGTCTCTCTCTTGCTCGGAACCCGCTAACTGGCGTCGCGCCACGGCAGCGACCCGCGGGAGAGACACCATGCGTTGCACGACGGCCTTCTTCTCCATTCTGTTGCTCCCGGCGCTCGGGAGCGTTGCGCTGGCCCAGCCGACCAACCCGGGGATCGCGGGCGCGATCGACGGCCGCGCGCCGTCGTCGCTCCGCGGCACCCGCTTCGAGTCGTCGGCGGCGATCGCCGACCTCGTCCGTAGCGGCGGCACCCTCACGCAGGGCGCGTCGGGCGAGCAGGTGCGCGCGATCCAGTCGGCGCTCGGGGCCATGAGCTTCCTCGTCCCCGGCACCCCCGAGGGGCGCTACGAGGTCCTGACCGCGCGCGCGGTGAAGAACTTCCAGCAGCACGCCGTGACCGCCTTCCCGGACGTCCGGGCCACGGGCGACGTCGACCCGGCGACCCTGCGCGCCCTGGCGGTCCTGGCGCCGGCGGCCGGCGAGCGGGGGCAGCGCGGCAACACGCCGTCGAACGTCCACGAGGGCCAGCGCGTGCGGGTCGTCGTGGTGAAGAAGGAGCACCGGACCTTCGTGTTCGACGACCAGGGCCGCGTGACGCACATCTTCGTCAACGCCACCGGCGCCGCCAGCTCGCCCACGCGGTCGGCCCTCAAGTTCGTCGACGCCAAGCTGGGCAAGGCGGACTGCGAGGCGCTCGGCCGCCGGCTGTGGGGCAACGGCACGGTGTTCGGCGAGCGGCTCGTCGGCCTCAGCGGCGGCGGGCAGGAGCTGCACGGGACCAACGCGCCCCAGATGCTCGGCCTCGACGTGTCGAAGGGCTGCGTGCGCCACCACAACCCCGACATGCTGGTCCTCTACGACCTCGTGCGCCTGAACGACAAGGTCGCGATCGTCGACCGCGCCGACGACGCCAAGCTCGGCGCTCGGGCCCCCATCGCCGACCGTTGAGGTGTGCTCGACGGCTGAGGTGTGCTCGACGGCTGCGGGCGACGATGCTGGCCGCGGCGGCGCGCGCGCGGGCTCGAAGTAGGTCGCTACGTCGTCGCCCGCGCGCCTCCCCGCCGCGGCTCAGCCTCGTCGCCCTCGCCTCACGTGTGGCTCCATTCCACTCGGGGTCGAGCGTGTCGATCACTCCTCTGCGCTTCGAAGGCTGGCCCCAGAACATGCTGCGAACGACCTCGCCCGCGCGCGCCGCCTCGCCTCAGCCTCCGCGGCCTCGCCTCGCCATTTCTTCGATCGAAGACGGGTCTGCCGGGCTGGCCGACGGAGGTTCTTCAGTCGGCCTGAGCTCGCTCAGCGCGGGGCCAGGCCGAGCGCCTCCGCCAGCCGCTGCACCCCGGGGAGGTCGGGCCCGTCCCGCTGGAGCTCGAGCGCCAGCGCGCGCGCCTCGTCCAGGCGGCCCAGGGCCGCGAGCGCCTCGGCGCGGGCCAGCGGCGTGCGAAGCCAGGTGGCGTCGGCGCGGTCGGCGAGCTCCAGCGCGCTGGCGGGGTCGCCGCAGCGCACGGCCGCGAGGGCCAGGTTGCCGAGGAGCTGCCCGTTCTCCCGGGCCGCGGCGCCCCAGGGCCCCCGCAGCGCCTCCTCCATGAGGTCGAGCGCCGCGGCCGGCTGGTCGAGGTCGAGCAGCGTCTCGGCCTCGCGCATCTCGACGAAGTAGCCGCGGTAGTCGACGTCCTGGCGGGCGAGCCGGTAGTGCGCGAGCGCCTCGTCGGCGCGGTCAAGGGCCCGCAGCACGCCGGCGAGGTTGAACCGCGCGCGCCACCCCTGCGCGCCGCTCGCCACCGCGCGCTCGAGCGGCTCGAGCGCCTCCTGGAAGCGGCCGCGGGCGTAGAGGCGCGCGCCGAGCTGGAACGCCGTCCCGGGCGTGGGCTCGGCCTCGTAGGCCGCGCGGAGCGCCGCGGTCTCCTCGTCGAGCGGCTCCGGCCCGGGCGCGGGCGCAGGCTCGGGGGACGGCGCGAGCTCGGGCGCAGGTGGCGGCGGCGTGACGACGACCGGCGCCGGCGGGACGACGGGCGCCGGCGGCTCGGCCCTCGCGGCCCGGCCGGAGCGCCAGGACGGCGAGCACCACGCCGCCCGCCGTGAACGCCAGCGCCCGCCGCCAGCGCGGGCCGCGCGCCCCGCCGACCGCGGCGCAGGCCGCCCGCCCAGCGCCAGGCGGGCGGCGAGCAGGGCGGGCGTCGGGCGCGCGCGCGGGTCCTTCGCCAGGCACTCGAGCACCAGCCGCTCGAGCGCCGGGTCGAGGTCGGACCGCGCCCTCGACGGCGGCGGCGGCGGCTCGCGCAGGACCTTCTCCAGGGCGGCCAGCGGGCTGCTCGCCGCGAAGGGCGGCCCGCCGGTGAGCATGGCGTAGAGCGTCGCGCCGAGCCCGTGGACGTCGGTGGCCGGGCCGATCGCCGCCGCCGGGTCGCCGCTGGCCTGCTCGGGCGCCATGTAGGCCGGCGTGCCGAGGACCTCGCCCGTGAGGGTCAGCCGGGCGGCGATCGCCACGCGCGAGATGCCGAAGTCGACCAGCACGGGGCGGCCGGTGCCGCGCTCGACGAGCACGTTGTCGGGCTTGAGGTCGCGGTGGAGCACGCCCCGCGCGTGCGCGTGCTCGAGGGCGCCCGCGAGCGCCGCCCCGATGCGGGCGGCCTCGGCCACCGGCAGCGGGCCGCGCCTCAGGGCGGCCGCCAGCGGCTCGCCGTCGATCAGGGTCATCGCCACGTAGGGCCGCGGCCCGTCGATCGACGCGTCGAGGAGCCGCGCGACGTGCGGGTGGTCGAGGCTGGCCAGCGCCTGCACCTCGCGCCGCAGACGCTCCCGCCCGTCGGCGTCGAGGAGGTCGGGGGCCAGGACCTTCAGGGCCACGAGCCCCAGGCGCGGGTGGCGCGCGGCGAAGACGACCCCCATGCCCCCGCGCCCGAGCTCCCGCAGGACCTCGAACGGGCCGATCAGGCCCCCGGTCACGGGAAGGCGCCGTCGGCGAGCTCCACGAGCGCAGGGTCGTCGGCGAACGCGCGCCGCGCCACCTCGTGGACCGTCACCAGGACGAGCGGGTGGTCGCCTACGAGCAGCTCGCGCGCGAGGACGAACGCCTGCTCGCAGGCCGCGCGCGCCGCCCCCTCCTGCCCGGTCGCGCGCAGGCCCTCCGCCACGAGCGCCATGGGCAGCGCCGTCTCGCCGTGGGTAACCCCCGCCTCGATCAGGAGCTCGAGGGCGACGTCCGCCGGCTCGAGGGCCTCGGCCGGCCGGCCCGCCCCGGCGAGGGCGCGCGCCTGCTCGAGGAGCAGCCGGCCCACGTCGGCGCGGTCGGCCGCCTCGGCCAGCCCGCCGTCGACGTGCGCCAGGGCCGCGGCCCAGTCCCCCTGCGCCGCGCAGACCTGGGCCAGGCGGAGGTGGCAGTACAGCACGGAAGGACCGCGCGCGTCGGCGAGCACCCGCCCGTAGACGGCCCGCGCCTCGTCGAGCCGCGCCATGAGGAACAGCTCGCCCGCCCGGTGGAACTCCGCCGTGGCGCCGAACTCGTCGGTCAGGGCGGCCAGCCGCTCGAGCGCCTCCTCGCGGCGGCCGAGCTGGCGGCAGCGCCGGGCGAGGTCGAGGCGCTCGTCCTCGGTCACGGCGACCTCGCGCAGGCGCTGGTAGGCGGCCACGTCGCCGCGGTCCCGGACGAGGCGCTCGCCCAGCAGCAGCACGAGGTCCGGCGGCGCCCCCGCCCGGGCGGCGGCGGCGAGCGCGCCTCGGCCGCGTCGAGCAGCGCCTCGGGCGGCTCCTCCGCGCCGGCGCGCACGCCCAGCGCTGGACCACCGCGCCGGCGAGAGCACGCGCGCCGTGGGCTCCCGGCGCGCGCCGCCTCGTCGGCGACGCCGGCGCGCCTCGCGCGCGCGCGCACACGCCCTGGTCGCCAGCGTCACCGCCCGGCGCAGGGCTCGAGCGGCGCGAGCCTGCTCGGCCCCGGGCGTCGTCGGGGCCGCCACGTCGGCGGTGATCTCGTCGGATCGTCGGGGCGGTCGGCGGGCGGTCGGCGAACGAGCGGGGGAGGCGGCGACGGCGCCTCCCGGCTCCGGCGGCGCCACCGGGCCCGCCGGCGCGTGGCGGCCATGACCACCCAGCCAGCCGTGCCGCCGCCGCGACCGCGCCGGCGGCCGCCGCCAGCAGGGCGCGCGGCCGGCGCCTGACCGGCGCCGCGGGGCGCCAGGCCTCGAGCGCCTCCACGACGTCCTCGGCCTCCGGGCGCCGGGCCGGGTCGCGGTCCATGCAGGCCAGGCACAGGCGCTCGAGCCCCGGGTCGACCCCCTCCCGCACCCGCGACGGCGGCGGCGGCGGGCCCTGCGCCACCTGCGTGAGCGTCTGCAGCGGCGTCGGCGCGTCGTAGGGCGGGCGCCCGCAGAGCATCTCGTAGAGCGTGGCGCCGAGGCCGTAGACGTCGATCGCCGGCCCCGGCCGCCCGAGGCCCAGCGCCTGCTCGGGGGCCATGTAGGACGGCGTGCCGAGCGCCTCGCCCGTGGCCGTGAGGCGCTGCGAGTCGAACGCGACGCGGGCCAGGCCGAAGTCGACCAGCACGGCGCGCCCGTCGGGGGTCAGGAGCACGTTGTGCGGCTTGAGGTCGCGGTGGAGCACGCCGGCGACGTGCAGGTGCGCCACCGCGCGCGCCAGGCCGAGCGCCGCCGCGGCCGCCTCGCGCGCCGGCAGCGGCCCGCGGGCGAGGCGCGCGTGCAGCGACTCGCCCCGGACCATGGCCATGGCCACGTAGCAGTGCCCGTCGTGCTGGCCCGCGTCGCGCACCGGCACGACGTTGGGGTGGTCGAGCCGCCGCAGGGCCGCGACCTCCCGGCGCAGGCGCGCCAGCCCCTCCGCGTCGAGCGCGTGGCCGAGGGTCAGCTTCAGCGCCACGTCGCCCAGGCGCGGGTGGCGCGCGGCGTAGACCACGCCCATGCCGCCGCGGCCGAGCTCGCGCACGAGCTCGTACTCCCCCACGCGGCGGCCGTTCCCCCCGATCGCCATGCCGGAGTCTGACCGCCCGATCGGGGGGCGCGCCAGAGGGCCGGCGCGAGGCCCTCGTGCGCGGCCAGCCGGCCGAGCTCCGGCGGTCGGCCCCTGCCTCGCCGTCTGGATGGCGTGTTACCGCCCAGGGCCTCGGGCGCGGCAACTCTCGCTGCGGCGCGGCCTCACGACGCGCCGCGCCCCGCGCCGGCGTGCGCCCGGGCGCTCCGAGGTTTAGGATGCGGCCATGCGACTCCTCGTCACCGGCGGCTGCGGGTTCATCGCCTCCACCTTCCTGCGCCAGGCGCTCGGGCGCGCCGAGGTCGAGCGCCTCGTCAACGTCGACGCGCTGACCTACTCCGGGCGGCGCGAGAACGTCCGGGAGCTCGAGGGCGACGCGCGCTTTCGCAACGTCGAGCTCGACATCTGCGACGCCGAGGGCGTCGAGCGGCTCGTGCGCGAGGAGCGGCCCGACGCCGTGATCAACTTCGCCGCCGAGAGCCACGTCGACCGCAGCCTGTTCGCGGCCCGGCGCTTCGTGCGCACGAACATCGAGGGCACGCTGTGCCTGCTCGAGGCCGCTCGCGGGCTGCAGCTCGACTCCGGCCGGCAGGTCAAGTTCGTGCAGGTGTCGACGGACGAGGTCTACGGCGACCTCGAGGACGACGGCGGCGCCTTCCGCGAGGACACCCCGCTCGACCCGCGCAACCCCTACTCGTCGACCAAGGCGGGCGGCGACCTGCTGGCCCTGGCCTTCGCCCGCACGCACGGGCTGTGGCTCGTCGTCACGCGCGCGTCGAACAACTACGGCGCGCGTCAGTTCCCCGAGAAGCTCATCCCGCTCATGATCACCAACGCCCTCGAGGACAAGCCGCTGCCGGTCTACGGCGACGGCAAGAACGTCCGCGACTGGCTGTGGGTCGACGACCACTGCGAGGGCGTGTGGGCGGCGCTCCAGCGCGGGCAGGCGGGGCAGGTCTACAACTTCGGCGGCGCGAGCGAGCGCGAGAACATCACGATCGTCAAGGCGATCCTCGCCGAGCTGGGCAAGCCCGAGTCGCTCATCCGCTTCGTCGGCGACCGGCCCGGCCACGACCGGCGCTACGCGATCGACTTCAGCCGCGCGACCGCGCAGCTCGGCTGGCGGCCGGCCATGCAGTTCGAGGAGGGGCTCCGGCGGACGGTCGCCTGGTACGTCGAGAACCAGGCCTGGTGGCGCCCGCTGCGCGACGCCAGCTTCGAGGACTACTACCGCCAGCACTACGGGCGGCTCGGGCTCAAGGCGTGACGGCGGAGCCGCCGCCGCCGCGCGCGCTCGACGTGATCCGCGCCTACCTGCGCCGGGCCCGCAGCCCGCGCGAGGCGGTCAAGACCTTCCTCGGCGAGACGATCTGGCGCTGGGACCTGGCGCGCATGCCGCGCCACCACCGCCTGGGCGCGCTCGCCCTGCGCCTCGTCTACCTCGTCGGCCGCGGCTTCGTCTCGCAGCGCGCGCAGACACAGGCCATGGCGCTCACCTACACGACCATGCTCGCGCTCGTGCCGGCGTTCGCCATCATGGTCGCCGTCTTCTCCATGCGCGGGCTGAAGGAGGCGCGCGACCGGCTGGAGACGTTCATCGTCGACGCGCTCTCCGCCTCGCCGCAGCAGGCGCAGGTCCTCTCGCAGAAGCTCAACGAGCTGGTCACCAACGTCCAGGGCTCGGGCGGCGTGGCGGGGCCCGCCTTCCTCATCTTCCTGGCGCTCACGGTCGTGGCGCTGCTCTCGACGCTCGAGAAGACGATCAACGACGTGTGGGGCGTCAAGCGCTCGCGCTCGTCGCTGCAGAAGTTCGTCACCTACTACTGCATCGCGACCCTCGGCCCGCTGACGCTGGGCACGGCGCTCGTCCAGGGGTCCAGCCTCTGGCACCGCGTCTACGACGGCGCGCGCACCGCCCTGCGCACCGAGCCTGCGCCCGTCGAGGCGCCGCCTCCCGCCGAGCCGGACCTCGACCCGGGCTTCGGCCTGCCCGGGCTCACGGCGGCGCTGTTCGACGAGCTCGAGGTCGCCCGCCAGGACTCCGACCCGCGGGGCGTCACGCTCGACTACATCCTCACCGGCACGCAGCAGGTGACCGGCCCGCTCGGGTTCTCGATCCCGGCGTTCGGGCTCACGGTCATCACCTTCGCCCTGCTCTACGCCTTCCTCCCCAACACGCGCGTGCGGGTGGTCCCGGCCTTCACCGGCGCCGTCGTCGCCACGACGCTGTGGGTGGCGACGAAGTGGGCCCTGGCCACGTCGTCGTCGGCGCTCGTCGGCTACGACACGCTCTACGGCTCCATGGCGATCATCCCGATCACCATGTTCTGGCTCTACCTGAGCTGGCTGATCGTGATCCTCGGCGCCGAGATGACCTTCGCCCTGCAGAACGTGCGCTCGCAGCGGCGCGAGGAGCTCGCCGCCGAGACCAACGAGCTGTTCCGCGAGCTCGTGGCCCTGCGGCTCGTGGCGGCCCTCTCGCGGGCGTTCGAGCACGGGGCCACGCCGCCGACCACCGCGGCGCTCGCCGACCAGCTCGGCGCGCCGCACTCGCTGTGCGCGCGCATCCTCTACCACCTGGCCGAGGACGGGCTGCTGCGCGACGTGGACGTCGAGGACGGGCGCGGGTTCGTGCCGGCGCGCCCGATCGACCGGATCACCGTGTCGGACGTGATCGACTCGCTGCGCGAGCGCGAGGGGATCGCCTTCGACCTGGCCTGGGGCGAGGACCTGCCGCTGCTCACGCAGCACCTCGGCCAGGCCAACGCGGCGGCCAAGGCGCTGGCCTCGCGCGTGACCCTGCGGCAGGTCGTGGACACGCTCGAGGAGCGCGCCCGCGACGCCGCCGGCACGGTCGACCCGGCGGCGGCGGCGGTCTCGGTGCTCACGGCCCGGGCGATCGCCGGCGCCTCGGGCCTCGACACCACGCGCCTCCGGGGCGCCCTGGGGCGGGAGGCGCTGGCGGCCGCGAGCAGCGAGCCCCCGCCCGCGGCGCCGCCGCCGTCGTCAGGCGCTGCACCCGACGACGTCCGCGCGCCGGTCGGCTGAGGCCGAGGTCGCCACGGGCAGGCGGCTGAGCGGCAGCGAGCGCAGCAGGGCCTCGAGCTCGGGCGTGGCGAGGTCGCCCTCGAGGCGCACCGCCACCCGGCCGGCCGCCTGAGGCACGACCTCGAGGCGCAGCCCGAGCGAGGTCCGGCCGGCCCGCAGGACCGCCTGCTCGCCGCGGATCTCCCAGACCACGTCGGAGCCGAGGCCGGAGGCCACGGCCTCCTCCAGCCGCTCGATGTCCTTGAACCGGTCGGTCGGTCCTTGCGTCTGCATCCCCGACACCCCTTATGTGTTCCCCGCGCCCAGGCCGGGTCCGTATGGCAAGCCGAGTGCCGCTCGTAAGCCCTGGCTGCATCGTGAGCGAGGGTTGGCGCCGGGTCGCCTTCCCCGCTTCGCAAGCGTCACGTCGCCGTAAGTCTTGGCAGGACAAGAGCGGGTTCGGGTCGTGGGGGTGACCCCACGACCGCGAAGGATCCCGCGGCGCCCCGTCCCAGGGTGCCGGCACCCGCCCTGGTCGCCCGTGTTACCTTCGACCGTCCCATGACCACGACCCACGTCGTCGAGGTGACGCGCCGCGACGCGGACGCCGACCCGGAGGCCGAGCGGGTGCTCCGCGCCCTGCGCGCGGGGGGGCATCCGGCCCGGGGCGTGCGGGTGGCGCGGGTCTACGAGCTCGCGGCCGACGCCCTCGACCTCGGCGGCGCCGAGCGGGTGGCCCGGGCGCTCCTGCAGGACCCGGTCCTCGACGAGGCCCACCTCGCTCCCGCCCCGACCCCCCGCGACGGGGAGGCCGTCGTGACCGTCCTCCGCCGCCCGGGGGTCATGGACCCGGTGGCCCTGACGGCGGTCCACGCCGCCGGCGACGTGGGCGTCGCCCTGCGGCGCGTGCGCACGGCGCGGCGGCTCTACGTGGCCGGGCTCGAGGACGGGCCGCCCGCCGCCGAGGCGCTGGCCTGGCTCGTGCGTCGCCTGGCCAATCCGGTCGTCGACCAGGCGGTCGTCGGGCCGGCCCCGCTCCCGGACGCGGGCCCCGCGGCCGAGCGCCCGGGCGGGCCGCTGCGGCGCGAGGTCCCCCTGCGCGGGCTCGACCCGGACGCGCTGGTGCGCCTCTCGCGCGAGCGCGTCCTGGCCCTCGACGCGGCCGAGATGGCCGCCGTCCGCGACCACTTCGCCGGGCTCGGCCGCGAGCCGAGCGAGCTCGAGCTGGAGACGATCGCCCAGACCTGGTCGGAGCACTGCAAGCACAAGACGCTCACCGGGCCGATCGACTACGAGGAGAAGGACGAGCAGGGCAAGGTCGTCGCCCAGGAGCGGATCACGAACCTGCTCAAGACGACGATCTTCCAGGCCACGCAGGAGCTGGCGCTCGACCGCTGCCTGTCGGTGTTCGTCGACAACGCCGGGGTCGTGCGCTTCGACGAGCGGCTGGGCGTGGCCGTGAAGGTCGAGACGCACAACCACCCCTCGGCGATCGAGCCCTACGGCGGCGCCGGCACCGGCGTCGGCGGCGTGATCCGCGACATCCTGGGCACCGGGCTCGGCGCCGACCCGATCCTCAACCTCGACGTGTTCTGCGTGGGCGACCTCGAGGCCGCCCCCGAGGCCGTGCCGGCGGGGTCGATCCACCCGCGCACGGTGCTCGAGGGCGTCGTCGCCGGCGTGCGCGACTACGGCAACCGCATGGGGATCCCGACCGTGTGCGGCGCGCTGGTCACGGAGCCGCGCTACGTGGGCAACCCGCTCGTGTTCTGCGGCACCGTCGGCCTCATCCCGATCGAGCGCGTGGCCAAGGCCGCCCGGCCGGGCGACTGGGTGGTCGTCGTCGGCGGGCGCACGGGGCGCGACGGGATCCACGGGGCGACCTTCTCCTCGGACGCCCTGTCGACGGCGAGCGAGGTCGAGAGCGGCGGCGCCGTGCAGATCGGCAACCCGATCGCGCAGAAGATGCTCGCCGACGTGCTCCTGGCGGTGCGCGACCGCGGCTGGCTGAGCGCCGTGACCGACTGCGGCGCGGGCGGCCTGTCGAGCGCCGTGGGCGAGATGGCCGCCGAGGTCGGCGCGCGCGTCGACCTCGCGTGCGCGCCCCTGAAGTACGCCGGCCTCGCGCCCTGGGAGGTGTGGGTCTCCGAGGCGCAGGAGCGCATGGTCCTCGCCGTCCCGCCCGAGCACGGCCCGGCGGTCCTGGCCGAGTTCGCCGCCGAGGACGTCGAGGCCACGCGCCTGGGCGAGTTCACGGGCGACGGGCGCCTCGTCGTCACCTGGGGCGACGAGGTCGTGGGCGACCTCGACCTGGGCTTCCTGCACGACGGCCTGCCGCGCCAGCCGCGGCGCGCGACCTGGACGCGGCGCGCCTTCCGTCCGGCGCGCCTGCCCTCGGGGCTGCGCGCGGGCGAGGCCCTGCGGCGCATCCTCGCCACCCCGACGGTGGCCTCGAAGGAGTGGCTGATCCGGCAGTACGACCACGAGGTCCAGGGCGCGACGGCGATCAAGCCGCTCGTCGGCGCGCGAGCGAGCGGCCCGTCCGACGGCGTGGCCGTCGTCCCGCTCCTCGACGTGCGCGGCGCGCCGGGCGACGCGACCTGGCGCCGGCCGCGCGGGCGCGCGGCGCCGCGCGGCGTCGTCGTCGGGCTGGGGATCAACCCGCGCCACGGGCGCGGCGACCCCTACCTCATGGCCACGAGCGTGATCGACGAGGCGCTGCGCAACCTCGTGGCCACGGGCGCGGACCCCGACGCGGCCGCCGTGCTCGACAACTTCTCCTGGGGCGACGGCCGGCGCCCCGAGGTCCTGGGCGAGCTCGTGCGCGCGGCGCGGGCCTGCCGCGACGCGGCGCTCGCCTACCGCGTGCCGTTCATCTCCGGCAAGGACTCGCTCAACAACGAGTACGAGCTCTCCGACGGGCGGCGCGTGGCGATCCCGGGCACGCTCCTGATCACGGCCGTGGCGGTCGTCCCCGACGCGACGCGCCTCGTGACCATGGACCTCAAGGGCCCCGGGCACGCCGTCTACCTGGTCGGCCTGACGCGGCCCGAGCTCCTGGGCTCCATGCTCCTCGAGGTCGCCGGCGGCGGCGGCGACGACGGGCTGCCGCCCGCGGTCGACCTCGAGCGCGCGCCCGAGGTCCTGCGCCGCGTGCACCGGGCGATCGCCGCGGGCGACGTCCTGGCCGCGCACGACCTCTCCGAGGGCGGGCTGGCCGTCGCCGCGGCGGAGATGGCCTTCGCCGGCGGCGTGGGCCTGGCGCTCGACCTCGAGGCCGTCCCGCACGAGGGCGGCGCCGACGACCTGACGCTCCTGTTCTCCGAGTCGCCGACGCGCCTCCTGCTCGAGGTGCCGCCCGGCGCGACGACGCGCCTGGAGGCGGCCCTGGCCGGCGTGCCCTTCGCGCGCGTGGGCACGACCGAGCCCACGGGGCGGCTGCGCGTGCGCGGCCGCGGCGGGGCGACGCTCGTCGACGAGTCGCTCACCGAGCTGCAGGCGGTGTGGCGCGAGCCGCTCTACGCGCTCTACGGGAGCTGACGGCCTCCCCGGGCAAGGACGACGGCGGCCCGGGGACGTCGGAGGCCGGAGGTAGGCTCCCGGTCCCGTGACCAGGACCCCTCGCCCGTGAGCGACCACCACCTGCGCGCCCTCGCGCGCCGGGCCGCCGCCAGCGGCTCGGCCGACGACCAGGCCGCCTGGCTCCTGGCCCGGCTGCGAGCGGGCGACCTCCCGCTGCCGCGCCTGCGGCTGACCGCCTACCTGGGCGACCCGGCCGCGCGCCTGGTGCTCGGCGACCCCGGCCGGCCGCCGCCGCGCACGGGCGCCGAGGCGCGGCGCTGGGCGAAGGGGCTGGGCGGCTTCTGGCGCGCGAGGCCTGCGCGCGCCAGGGCGGCCGCCCTGGCCCGCGCCTGCCTGCCGGCGCTGGCCGGCGCGCCGCCGCCGCTGCGCCCCGGGCCGGTGAGGCGCGCTCGTGGGCGCGATCGAGGGCGCCCTCGCCGCGCGGACGCGCCCCCGGCCCTGCGCGAGGTCGCCGCCGCCCGCGCGCGCGCCGAGCCGCGACCCGGCCTGGTCGCGCGCGCATCGAGGTCGCGGGGGCCGTGACGCGGCGCCTCGTCGCCCTCGAGGCCGCCACGGCCCTGTGCGCGCCGACGGCGCACCGCGCCGCCGAGGCCGTCGGGCAGGCGGCCGCCTGGGCGGCGGCCGAGCACGACGTGGCCGCCGTCGTCGCCAGCGACCTGCTCCCGTGGGCGCGCCGCGGCTGAGCCCCCATGGCCTTCACCGGCCGGGCAGGTCAGTGCTTCGTCACGAACTCCGTCGTGTTGAGGAGCGCCCACAGGAGGTCCGACGTCACGGCCGCCCGGGCAGCCGCGTCGCGCCCTCCGGCGAGGCGGGCCAGCCAGGGGGCGGCCTCGTCGGGCGTCGGGCGGCGGGCGAGCGTCATGAGGAAGGCGGCGTCGAGCGCCGCCGCGTCGCTCGGCGCCAGGAGCGGCAGGCGGGTCGTCGGGGCGAAGACGTCGTCGTCCTTCGTCCGCTCGTGGACGAGCTGGCCGTTGAGGAGGTGCAGCCGCTGCAGGAGCGTCTCCTCGTCGAGCTCCTCGGCGTCGGGGTCGCCGCCGTGGCGCCGCGTGAAGTCGGCCACCTGCCCGGCGCGCGCGAAGCGCAGGAGCAGCGCCCGCCGCGCGTCCCAGGTCCACAGCGAGGTGGCCTGGTAGAGCGCGCGCCCGAGCGTCTCGGGGCGCAGGGGCTCGACGGGGTAGGTGGCGTGGGCGAGGAGCTGCGCCGCCGCGTCGGCGTCCGGGCCGGGCAGGACCGACGAGAGGGCGTAGGCGCGCGTGGAGACGATCGCGCGCACGAGCCGCTCGAGGTCGAGGCCGCCCTCGCGCGCGCCGGCCTCGAGCACGTCGAGGAGCGCCGGGCTCCAGGGATCGGTCACGTCGAGCTCGTCGGGCGGGTGGACGACGCCGCGCCCCAGGAGCCAGGCCCACGCGCGGTTGGCGATCGCCCGGGTGAAGGTCGCGTTGCCGGGGTGGGTCACCCAGGCGGCCAGGGCGCGCCGGCGGTCGCGCTCGCCCGCCAGCGCGGGCAGGGCGCCCGGGTCGAACGGGACGGCGGGCGCGACCCGGCGCCGGCCTGGCGTCATCATGGCGCCCTCGAGCGGGTCGAGCTCGAGCTCGCCCGCGGCCGCGTCGCGCACGCCGGGCGTGTTCGGCTCCAGGCGGGCGAAGAACGCCGCCAGCCCCTCGAAGTCGGCCTGCTTCCAGGCCGCGTAGGGGTGGTCGTGGCACTGGGCGCAGTCGATCCGCACCCCGAGGAAGGCGCGGGCCGTGCGGCCGGCGAGCTTGATCGGGTCGCGCTCCTGCGAGAGGACGAAGTTGACCGCCGGCGTGTCCGTCGACAGCCCCTCGGCCGTGAGCAGGTCGCGCACGAGCGCGTCCCACGGGCGGTGCGCGGCCACCTGCTGCGTCAGCCAGTCGACGAGGCGCCGGCGCCGGTAGAGCAGGTCGTCGGGCCGCGCGTTGGCCCCCACGACCACGCGCGCGAGCTGCTCGGCCAGGGTCGACGCGAAGCGCGGGTCGGCCAGCGCCTGGTCGATCAGCCGCCCGCGGCGGCCGTCCGCGGGCGCGGCCTCGAGCGCGCGCAGCTCCTCGAGCGACGGGACCGTGCCGAGCAGGTCCAGCCACAGGCGCCGCGCGAACGCCAGGTCGTCGACCTCGGGCGACGGCGTGAGGCCGCGCGCCGCCCACTCGCGCTCGAGCACGGCGTCGAGGCGCGCGGCCAGCGCCGCGGCCTCGGCCCGGGCCGCGGGCGTCGTCGGGCGCGGGCGGTAACGCGCGGGGCCGTCGGCCGCGAGCGCGATCGCCAGGCCCAGCGGGAGCGCGAGGAGGGTCCAGCGGCGCATGGGACGTCCTACCGGGCGGGGGGCGCGGCGGTTTCATGGCTGGGCGCCGGACGGATGGTCCACCACAGAGGAGCAGAGGAAGCAGAGGGCGCGCCCTGACGAGCGCTCGCCTCCGCCGCCTGGTTCCTCTTGGGCCGGAACCAGGCGAGACCTCGCTCGCCCTCGCCTCGATCAACCACGGAGGGCGCAGGCTGGCCTGACGGCCGGAACCAGACCGGGTGGGAACCGGCCAGGACGGAGGACGGGCAGGGAGATCTGCGAATGAAGCCCCCGCGGAGGTCCTCCCCGTGGTCGGCAAGCCTGGCGCACCTTGGGCCGAGATCGCCCCTTACCCCGCCCTCGCTGCCGGGATCCGCCGCGCGATCGATACCACCCACGCGATCGAGACCCTCGACCAGCAGGTGCGGAACTCGAGACCCGCGGACACAAGCCCAACGACGACGCCGCGCTCGAGCTCGTGAACCTGGCCATCCGCGACGCGAGAAGAAGTGGGGTCTTCATTCGAGTTCCCAGTCCCCAGCAGCCCCCAGCTCCAGTTCCCAGTTCCAGCTCCCAGTCGGAGAGCCTCATCCCTGCCCGCGAGCCGCCCTCTGCTCTCTGTGGTGAACCACCGACGAAACCGCCCGCCCCCCGACCCGGTAGGACCTGGCGTGCAGCCAGCCCCGCCACCGAGCCCTCTGCCGCCGCTCGACCTCGCGGCCGTGGCCCTCCCCGACCTCCCGCCGGCGCGCCGGAGGCCGCGCGACCTGCTCGCGCGCGCCTGGACCGGCCTGTGCGGCGCGGTGGGCCTGCTCGCCTGCCTCTCGGCGCTGGCGGCGATCCCGGTGCTCCAGCTCCTCACGCTGGGCTGGCTGCTCGAGGCGGAGGGCCGCCTCGGGCGCGGCGAGGGCCTCCGCGCGGCGCTGCCCGGCCTCGCCCGGGCGGCGCGCGTCGGCGCGGCGCTGCTCGGGCTGATGGTGATCGCGACGCCGTGGCTCGTGCTCCGGGGCTACGCCCGGGACGCGGCGCTCCTCGACCCGGGCTCCGACGTCGCGCGCGAGCTGGCCCGCTGGACGCTGGCCGTGGGCGCCCTGACGGCGGCGCACGGCGCCCTGGCGGTCGCGCGCGGCGGGCGCTTCGTCCACTTCCTCCGCCCGCTCTCGACCTGGGCCTGGGCCATGCGCGGCGTCGCGCGCGGCCCCGTGCTCTGGCCCTCGGTCGCCGCCGCGCGCGCCTGGCTCGGGGCCCTGCGCCTGCCGCACTACCTCGGCCTGGGGACGCAGGGGCTCGTCGCGGGCTTCGTCTGGCTGGCCCTGCCCACGGCGCTCCTGGCCGCCGGCGGCAAGGCGCCGGGGCTGGCGCTCCTGGGCGCGCTCCTCCTCGTGCTCGTCCTGCCGTGGCTGCTCGCGGCGCAGGCGCGCCTGGCCGCCGAGGGGCGCTTCGCGGCGGCGTTCGAGCTGGGCGAGGTGCGCCGCCGCCTGGCCCGGGCGCCGCTCGCGCACGCCCTGGCCCTCGTGGTCACGCTGGCGCTCGCCCTGCCGCTGTTCCTGCTCAAGGTCGAGCCGGTGCCGCGGGACGCCTTGTGGCTGCCGGCCGCCTTCTTCCTCGTCGCGGCCGTCCCGGGCCGGCTCCTGGCCGGCTGGGCCCACGCCCGCGCCGCTCGGCCCGGCCGGGCGCACCCCGTCCTGCGCCTCGCCGGCGCGGCGGTCGCGCTGCCGGCGGGCGCGGCCTACGTGTTCGTGCTCGCCTTCTCGCAGCTCTTCTCGTGGTACGGCGCGACGAGCCTGTTCGCGCACCACGCGTTCCTGCTGCCGGTGGCGTTCTACTGACCGCGCCTCCGACGCACCCACGCTTCCGGGTGGGGTCGGAGGACGGCACTGCGCGTCACCGTGGGCGTTGGGGTAGGGTGTGACCTGGTCCCGGACGAGATCCATGTCGAAGGAAGCCGTCAGGGAGTTCCGCGCCCTCGTCAACGCGGACGCCTCGCTTCAGGACGCCGTTCGGGGCACGGCGCTGAACCTCGCCCAGCTGGTCGCGCTCGGGAAGGCGCACGGGTTCGAGTTCACCCCTCAGGAGCTCGAGGCGATCGTCGACGAGACGGAGCTGTCCGAGCTCGAGCTCGAGCTCGTCTCCGGTGGCGCCGGGGTTAACTGCGGGAGCGGCGGCGGCTCGCAGGGCTGACGGCTCGACGAGCGTGACCCGGCGCGGCGAGCTGCGCCGCGCGTCGCGACGGACGTCGCGGGACCTGCTCCCCGTGGACCGGGCGGTGCGCCGGTGGCGCGCTACGGACGCTTCCCGCCGGCGCGCTCCAGCTCGTCCTTGAGCCCCTGCTGCGGCGGGCCCTGCTGCGGCGCCGACGCGGGGCGCCCGACGCCGAGCGCGCGCAGGTCGTCGCGCAGGGCCGGGAACACGAGCTCGTCGGGGTCGTCGGTCGGCAGCGAGGCGAGGACCCGCTCGAGGTCCGCCGGCGCGCCGCGGCCGTCGACCGGCATGGCGCGGGCGATCCGGTCGATCTCCGAGTCGCCGCGGTAGTAGCGCAGGTCGCGCGTGAGCGGGTAGAGCGTCGTGCGCCCGTTCAGGGCGTGCTCGACGAACGCGTTGCTGTCGTTGCACACGCCCAGCGTGAAGTAGCCGCCGTAGGGCAGCTCGGGGTGCGCGGCGCGGTTCGCCTCGAACGAGCGGCGCACCTCGCCGGCCAGACGCACCGCCTCGACGGCGCGGTCGCCCTCGTACTCGTGCGCGATCCGGCGCCCGGTCCAGGAGGCGCGGTCGTTGACCATCGCGCGGAACTTCGCCTCGCCGTCGATCCCCATGTAGAAGGACACGTCGACGTTGACCGCGGGGCCGCGGACGACGAGCTCGTGCTGCGAGTGCGTCACCGGCACCTTCAGCGTCGAGCGGCCCGGCACCGGGAGCTCGGTGTCGGCCCACATGGGCGCCGCCAGGTCGCGGCCGCCGGCGGACAGCCCGGCGAAGTCGGCGAACATGCGCGCGTCGACGACGCGCACCGTGTGGCCCGTGGCCGCGAGCAGGCCGAGGAGCTCGGCCGGCGTGGCCGCCTCGCCCTCGCCGTGCGTCACGATCAGGCGCGGCTTGCCGGGCGGGTTCACGGCCAGGCGGTTCAGCACGTCGGCCATGCGGGCGCTGTCGGCGGCGCGCGGCGCCAGGTCCGGGTCGGGGACGGCGCCGCGGGGCGTGATCCCGAGCGCCGCCAGCGGCCGTCGCGCCCGGACGCGGGCGCGGGCGCCGCGGCGGCGACCGGGATCCCGAGCGGCTCGCGCCGCGGGCGGGCCGAGGGCGGGGGCGCGCCGACCCCGACCGCCTGGCCGCCGGTCGCCGCGACCCCACGCCGGCCGCCGTGGCCACGGCCACGCCGGCGCCCATCTCGCTCACGCGCAGGGCCGGCGCGCGCTCGAGCGCGTCGACCTCGCCCGTGCGCAGGGCGTGCTCGAGCGCCGCGCGCAGGCGCGCCTTCTGCTCCGCGCTGAGCATGGCGCCGGCGCCCGGCCGGGTGCCCATGTCGGCGAGCAGGGCGTCCAGCGCGGCGAGCGCGCGCGGGTCGCCCTGCAATTCGCGGGCGAGCTCCGACAGGAGCACGTGCTCGGTCGGCTGGGCGCGCGCGGGGAGGGCGGCGAGCAGCAGCACGAGGGGGACGAGGAGCGCGCGGCGCATGGGGACCTCCGGCGGGAGGTCGATCCTATCGGCCGCGGCCGGCGAGGTAAACCGGTCAGGACGTCTGAAGCGATCGACGCTCGCCGGCGAGTCCTGGACCCGCCTTCGACCGGAGCAGCACGTGAGGCGAGGGCGACGAGGCCGAGCCGCGGCGGCGAGGCGCGCGGGCGACGACGTAGCGACCTGGTTCGAGCCCGCGCGCGCGCCGCGGCCAGCATCGTCGCCCGCAGCCGTCGAGCACACCTCAGCGGGCGGCGGCGACGACGTGCGGCGCGACGCGCCGGGCGAAGGTGTAGATCGAGATCTGCGGCGGCACGCCGATCGACGTGGGGAACAGGCTGCCGTCGGCGACGAACAGGCCCTTCACCGCGTGGTGCTCGCCGCGCGACGACACGACCGACCGGCGCGGGTCGTCGCCCATGCGCAGGGTGCCCATGGGGTGCACCGCCGTGAGCGGCATGGCGTGGCGCGGCAGGCCGCGCGCGGCGATCGCGCCCAGGTCGGCGGCGCGACGGATCGAGAACGGCGCCACCTCGTAGGGGACGATCACCTCGCGCGCGCCGGCGGCGAGCAGGAGGTGCGCCCCGGCCTCGAGGCCCAGGGCGAGCTGGCGCCGGTCGTCGGGCTCGAGGTGGTAGTCGATCGTGATCCGGCCGCTGCGCGCGGCGGTCACGCGGCCGGCCGTCTCGTCATGGACCATGGCCGTGAGCGCGGCGACGTGGGGGTACTTGCGCATGACCTCGGCGTGCTTCGCGCCGAAGCCCGGGATCTGCGTGGCCGTGCCGATCGGGTGGGCGAAGACCGGCACGAGCCACACGCGCCGGTCGGAGCCGTGGGCGAAGTCCAGGAACTCGGTGCACTCGTAGGTCTGCGGGATCCCCTTCCAGCCGGCGACCTCGTGGTCGAAGAGGCCCGCGACGACGGCGCCCGGGTGCATGCGCAGGTTGCGCCCGGCCTGGCCCGACGGGTCGGGCAGGCCGCTCCGCTGGTGCAGGGCCGCCGAGCCCACCGCGCTGCCGGCCAGGACGACGACCTTGCCGGTGACCGTGAGCGCGCCCTTCGGGGCGCCCAGGGCGTCGACCAGGACGCCCGTGACGCCCGTGGCGCGGCCGCCGCGCGTCGTCACGCGCTCGACGCGCGCGTCGCTGACGACGGTCGCGCCGCGGGCGACGGCCGCCGGCAGGAGCACCTTGAGCGCGTTCTGCTTGGCGTCGAACGGGCAGCCCAGCTCGCAGTAGCCGGCGCCCGTGCAGCCCTGGCGGTTGTGGCGCAGGTAGCCGCCCCGCCAGCCGAGCGCGTCGACGCCGCGCTTGAACAGGCGGTTGTTCTCGTTGAGCTGCGCGTCCGTGATGTCCACGACGCCCAGGTCGCGCTCGGTGGCCTCGAAGGCCGGCGCCAGGTCGGCCGGCCGGGCCCCCGTGACGGCGAAGCGCGCCGCCCAGTCCTCGAGCACCTCGTCGGGTGTGCGCTTGCAGAGGCACGTGTTGTGGACCGTCGAGCCGCCGACGCCGTGGCCCTGCAGGACGCGCACCTCGAGGTCGCTCGTGCTGCGCGCGCCGCGGTCCTGGAACAGCAGCTCGAGCATCTGGTCCTCGACGCGGTTGAAGTCGCGCGAGGTGGCGTGGGCGCCCATCTCCAGGGCCACGACCGACAGCCCGGCCGCGGCCACGTCGTGGACCATCATCGACCCGCCGGCGCCCGTGCCGACGACGACCACGTCGGCCGTGAGGGTCAGGTCGCCCGCGTGGTCGCGCCCGGCGAGGAACACGTCAGGCCCCCGCCGGCCCGTCGTAGCCGATCGCGCGCAGGGCCGCCGCGCGCCGGTAGCCGCCCATGAAGGCCAGGCCCTTGAGGGCCGCGAAGCCCTGCTTGAGCGGCGTGAGGCCGCTCAGGCGCCAGGCGTTGAGGTGCGCGTCCTGCCGGTCGGGGGCCAGGCGCGTGAAGCGCGAGAGCGACCCCGAGAGCACGGGCGGCGTGTGCTCGAAGGCGTGCAGCAGCAGGCGCACGTCGGAGCGCACCCAGGGCGCCTGGCGCGCCAGGTAGCCGTCGGCCCACAGGGCGGCCGCCCGCGGGGCGGCCTCGTCGAGGCCGTCGAGGATGCGCCGGCAGGCCGCCTCGAGCACCAGGAACTCCTTGGCCGACAGCGCCTGGAGCCCGCCGCGCACGTCGGCGGCCAGGTCGTAGCCGAGGCCCTGCGTGACCGTCAGGCCGCCCAGGCCGACGACGGCGGCCCCGGCCAGGGCGCGGCGCAGGAGCGTGCGCCGGCGCAGGTGGAGCGCGGCGGGGTCGGGGTCGCCGGGGCGCGGGCCTGGCGCGGACGCGGCGCCGTGGTCGAGTTCGGTCATGTGTCCGCAACGCCCCGGCGCCGGCTTGACTTCGCCGCGCGACCGCCGCCACAATAGCCCGCTTTCGCGCCCGGTGGGCGGGCGCGAGGCGCACCTGCGCGTGGAGAGAACATGATCGACCTCAGCGTCGAGGTGGACGGCCTCAAGTTCGACAACCCCTTCGTGATCGGCTCGGGCCCGCCCGGCTCCAACGCGCAGTGCATGATCCGCGCCTTCGAGGACGGCTGGGGCGGCGTCGTGTGCAAGACGCTGAGCCTCGACTCGTCGAAGGTGATCAACGTCGCCCCGCGCTACGCGCGCGTGAGCAGCAGCGCCGACCCCAAGGACAAGAAGGCGATCTACGGCTTCGAGAACATCGAGCTGATCTCCGACCGGCCCTTCAAGGACTGGATCGACGACTTCAAGCGGGTGAAGGACAAGTTCCCCGGCAAGCCGCTGATCTGCTCGATCATGGAGGAGCACCGCAAGGACGCCTGGCAGGAGATCGTCGAGCGCTGCCAGGACGCCGGCGTCGACTCCTTCGAGCTGAACCTGTCGTGCCCGCACGGCCTGCCCGAGCGCAAGATGGGCATGGCCATGGGCGAGAACCCGGACATCGTCGAGGAGGTGTGCGGGTGGGTGATGGAGAAGGCCAAGGTGCCGGTGTGGGCGAAGATGACGCCCAACGTCGGCCACATCACCGACCCGGCCGGGGCCGCCTTCCGCGCCGGCTGCCAGGGCGTGAGCGCGATCAACACGATCCTCTCGGTCATGGCCGTCGACCTCGACACGCTGCGCCCGCAGCCTGACGTCGAGGGTCACACCGTCCCCGGCGGCTACTCCTGCAAGGCGGTGCGGCCGATCGCCCTGCGCATGTGCATGGAGATCACGCGCGCCTTCCCCGGCAAGACGCTCTCGGGGATCGGCGGCGTGGAGACCGGCGAGGACGCGGCGCAGTTCATCCTGCTCGGCGCGTCGACCGTGCAGGTGTGCACCGGCGTCATGCTCCACGGCTACAAGATGGTCAAGGACATGAAGACGCAGCTGGCGACCTTCATGGAGAAGCACAAGTTCGAGAAGGTGTCCCAGTTCATGGGGCACAGCCTGCAGTACTTCACCACGCACGCCGACCTCGTCGCGCGGCAGCACGCGGCCAAGGTGAAGAAGACCCTGGAGAAGGACGCCGACTGGAAGGGCGACCAGTTCGTCGACCAGGCGGACGCGCTCACCCGCGCCAAGGTCCAAGGTTAGTCGCGGCTGCGGCCGAGGATGGCGGGCGCTGCGGTGCGTCGGGGTGTCGCGCTTCGCGCGACACCCCGACCGCTCAGGCTCCCTCGGCGGCCAGGAGGCCGCCATCGGTCGCCTTCGCGCCGCAGCGCCTCGCCCTCCTCGGCCTCGCCTGACGCTCCTGCTGCGAACGCGCCGTCTGGTGTGCTCGGGGGCGGTGGGGCGTGCTGGCGCGAGTCCGCTGGCGGCGCGGGCAGGACAAGAGTGAGCAGTAAGAGGGGGGGAGGGTGACGACGCTGCTCGAGGCGGTGCGGGCAGGGGACCGGGCGGGGGTGGAGACGGCGTGGGCCGCGGCGAGCGAAGGGACGCGCGGGGCGGCGATCGGGCCGCGGCCGGGGCGGGGGCGCCCGACCTGCTCGAGGTGATGCTCGCGCGGGACTCGGTGGCGCTGCGGGGGTACGTGAGCCAGGCGCTCGTTCGTGCCGGCCGCGCGCGGGGGGCACCGGTCGTGCGTCGAGCGGCTGATCGCGGCCCGGGCGATCCACGACGACGACGTGCGCGGCCGCAACGCCGCGTCCGAGGCGGCGGCGCGCGGGGACGTCGAGATGCTGGCGCTGCTCGCGCCGCTCGGGGTCAAGTGGGACCACGTGCTCGACGTGCAGGTCGAGGACGCTGGCTGGCCGGCGGCGGCCGACGTGGCGTCGCCGCTCCTGAACGCGATCCGGCATGGCAACCTGGCGGCGGTCGAGTTCGTGCTGGCGCAGGGCGCCAGCCCGAACCAGCCGACGCTGGCAGGCCGCTCGCCGCTGGGGCTGGCGGAGGCGCTGGAGCAGACGGCTATCGCCGAGCGCCTGCGGGCGGCCGGCGGGGCGCCGCTCGACCGCGACGCGCTGACCCTCTTCCAGGCGGCGCGGTTCGGCTTCGTCGACGTCGCGCGCGCCAAGGTGGACGCCGAGACGGACGTGCGGCGCGGGGCCGCGTTCTGGGCCGCCGCCTCGCGCGGGCACGTCGAGGTGATCCACCTGCTGGCGCCCTGGGCCAAGGACGTGCAGGGCGCGCTCGACGCGGCCGCGGCGGCCGACCGGGTGGCGGCCGTGCGGGCACTCCTCGGGCTCGGGGCCGACCCGGACAAGATCTCGTCGCCGACCGGGCTCGGCGCCCTGCACTCGGCCGCCGGGAGAGGCGCGTGCGGGGCCGTGCGTGAGCTCGTGCGGGCCGGCGTGAAGGTCGACCTGAAGAGCAAGGGCGACCGCTGGACGCCGCTCCACCGCGCGGTCGACGAGGGGCGCGTCGAGGCGGCGCGCCTGCTCCTCGAGGCGGGCGCCGACCCGAACGCGGTCGCCGCCGACGGCAACACGCCGCTCTCGCTCGCCCGGCAGGGCGTCGAGGCGGAGCGCCTGGTCCCGCTGCTCGAGGCGGCCGGCGCGCGGGCCGGGGCGCGCAAGGACCTGCTCAAGGCGCTCAAGGCGAAGCTGAAGAAGGAGGCGCGCAAGGCCGTGCGGCCGCTCACGGAGGTGGGCGACGGCGCACCGACCGCGTCCAAGTTCGGCGGCGCGCCCCTGCTCACGGCGGCGCCGCCGCGTCCGGTGGGCCGCGGCGGGGGGGCGCCCTTGCGGCTCCTCGTGCAGGTGGACCTCCGCGAGCACCCGGAGGCGAAGGAGCGTCAGCCGGCGCTCCTGCAGGTGTTCTTCGACCCCGACGGACCGCCGCACGGCGTCGCGCGCCTGATCGACCCCGAGGCGCCCGCGGTCACGGACGACGGGGCGGCGCTGCCGGCGCGGCGGATCACGGGCTGGGGCAAGCCGGCGAGCGACCACCCCTCGCGCGCGGACGACCCCGCGCGGGCAGGGCCGGCGCTCACGGAGGACGAGCAGGCGGTCCTGCGGGAGTTGAACCTCGGCGGCGACAAGCTGGGCGGCTGGCCGGACTGGGTGCAGGACCCGGTCTACCCGCCGTGCCCGGAGTGCCAGGCGCCGATGACCCGGCTGCTGCTCCAGGTCGAGGACGGGCGCCACGTGGCCGTGAGCCTCGGACGCGGGCGTCGGCTACGCGCTCGGGTGCGCGGACCACCCGGACCGGCTGGCGTTCCTCGTCCCGTCCTGCTGATCAGCCGCCTCTGGGGGGCCTGCGGGCGAGGTGCAGGGGGAGCGCCACGAGCCCGTAAAGGAGCAGCGCACCGAGGAGGCCCCCGGCCGCGACGGCCGGCCCGCGCTCGAACAGGGCCGCGATCGCCCCGACGAGGAGCATGGGGGCGAGGCACAGCCAGGTGAGGTTCCACATGAAGAGCGCGCGGCGGGCCGCCGCGACCTCTGGGTCCTCGCTGCGCGGCAGGGGCGCCCGGGGGGGATCCTGGGCGACGACGAGCGGCGGCGGCGCGGGCCGCGGCAGCCGGACCGGCACGTCGCCGTCCAGGAGCGGGCGGGCGCGTACGGCCGCGAGGATCTCGTCGGCGAGGCTGACCGGCTGCTCCTCCGGCTCCGGCGCGTCCCCCCGCCGCGCGCAGCCCAGGGTGGAGCAGCCGCCGAGCTCGGTCGCGCAGGCCCGGTGGTAGGCGGCCTGGCACCCGGCGCAGCGCCACACCTCGTCGCCGACGGCGTCCACCCGCTCGCGGCAGAGCGGGCAGCTCGACTCCTGATCACGCGGGCGGAGGCGCGGCGCCTCCACGGTCAGGCCCGCCACGCGACCGGGGGCGCGCCGCGCTCCCGGCGGGCCGATGCCGCGGGCGGGGCGGCCGCGGCCGCGGACGGTCGGCGCGGCGTCGCTCCGAGACGGCGCTCGAGGAGGCGGCCCACACCCCATGGTGGCCGGCGTCGCGAGGTCGCGCGACCCGCTCTCATGCACCCGGTCAGCGATCGGGCTCGTGCAGCTGGAAGGCGTTCCCCTCCGGGTCGCGGAAGGGCGCCGCGCGCCCGTAGGGCACGGTCTCCACCGGCCCGAGCGCGACCCCGCGCGCGCGCAGGGCGGCGGCGACCTCCTCGATCCCCTCGACATCGAGGGACACGAACCAGTGGGGGGCGGCCGCGGGCCCGTCGGCGCCGCCGGCGTACAGCGCCACGCGCGCCCCGCCGAGGCGCAGGAAGGCGCAGCGGCCCTCGTCCTGGAACTCGACCTCGAGCCCCAGCGCGTCGCGGTAGAACGCGAGCATCGCGCCGAGGTCGCGGACCGTGAGGAACAGGTAGCTCAGGCGCGCGCCGGCCAGCGGGCCGGCCGCCCCCGCCCGATCGGCGGCAGGCGCGTCCTCGTGCTCATGACGGGCCGGGCGGTCCACGTCAGGCCCTCCGCACGCGCACGAGCGCGTTGTAGTCCGGCACCTGCGCGTAGGGGTCGACGCGGTCGGCCGGGATCAGGACGTTCACCTCGGGCCAGTGGCCCTGGACGTTGCCGGGGCGGATCGGCGCCGCCTTGGCGCGGCCCTCGAACCGGCCGAGGTCGTTGTCGAGCACGATCCGGTCGCCGTCGCGGAGGCCGAGGCGCTCGAGGTCCTCGGGGGCCATGAGCACGTCCTCGCGCCGGGCGTCGTTGAGCGGGTCGGCGTCGGCCCACACGATCGAGTTGAACTGCTTGCCGCGGCGCGTGGCCAGGCGCAGGTGGCCCTCGGGCACCGTGAGCTCGGGCGGCTTCACCGGCGCGAGCCGCGCCTTGCCGCCGGGCAGCGGGAACACGCCGCCCTCGCACAGGCGTGGGCCCCCCCACTGGAACTGGTCGCCCTTGCGCCGCAGGCGCTCGATCCCGGCGTAGGCGGGCACGGCCCGGGCGATCTCGTCGCGCACGGCCTGCCCCGAGGCGAAGCGGATCAGGTGCGCCCGCTCGGGGTGCGCCCGCGCGGCGACCTCCTGCAGGATCTCCCACTCGCTCCGGGCCTCGCCCACGTCGTGCCCGGGGATGTAGGGCGAGAAGACCACGCGCCGCTCGGTCGTCGTCTCGGTCCCGCCCCCCGGCTGCTCGTAGCGCGTGCGCGCGGGCAGGAGGAGCACGGTCCCGCCCGGCGGCGGGTCGACGAGCATGCTCGTGTTGACGACGATGTCCTGGTGGACGCGCAGCGGCACCCGGCCGAGCGCCTCGGCGACCAGCGCCGGCCGCGGCATGGTGCCGAGGAAGTTGCCGCCGACGCAGTAGAAGACGTCCACCTCGCCGCGCCCCGCGGCGGCGAGCATCTCGGGCGTCGAGCGGCCCGGCCGCGCGGGCACGTCGAAGCCCCACAGGGCCGAGAAGCGCGCCGCGTGCTCCGGCGTCACCGGCAGGCCGCCCGGCAGCGCCGTGGCGTAGGCGCCCATCTCGGCGCCGCCCTGGACGCCCGAGTGGCCGCGGATCGGCACGACGCCCGCGTGCGGCCGGCCCAGGTAGCCGCGCAGGAGGGCCAGGTCGACCAGGCCCTTGATCGTCTCGGCCCCGTGCGCGTGCTGCGTCAGCCCCATGCTCCACACGAACACGGCGTTCTTGGCCGCCATCAAGGCCGCCGCGAAGGCGTCGACGTCCTCGGCGGACGAGCCGGCCAGGCGCAGGAGGTCGGGCATGGCCTGCGCCTCGAGGGCGCGGGCCAGGTCGTCGTAGCCGGTCGTGTGCGCGTCGACGAAGGCCCGCTCGACGCCGCCCTTGGCGATCAGGGTCTTCATGACGGCGCAGAAGAACGCCAGGTCGCCGCCCTGGTGGACCTGGAAGAAGCGGTCGACGAGCGCCGTGCCGAACAGCGCGCTCTCGGGCGTCGACGGGATCCAGTAGCGGGTGAGCCCGGGCTCGCGGTAGGAGTTCACGGCCAGGACCTTCGCCCCGGCCTTCCGCGCCAGGTCGACGTACTTCGTGGCCACCGGCTGGTCGTTGGCGAAGTTCGTGCCGAAGAACACGAGGAGGTCGGTCCCGATCCAGTCCTTGTAGGACACGGTCGAGGCGGCCACGCCGATCGTGGCCTTCATGCCGACGGTCGACGGCGCGTGGCACAGGCGCGCGGAGTTCTCCACGTGCGGCGAGCCGAGGAAGCGCGCGACCTTCTGGCCGACGTAGTAGACCTCGTTGGTCACCCCGCGCGAGGTGAGGAACAGGCACAGCCGGTCGGGGTCCGTCGCCCGCACGCGCCCGGCGGCGAGGTCCAGGGCCTCGTCCCACGAGACCCGCCGGAAGCCCGCGTCGCCGTGGTCGCGGCGCAGGGGGTAGGGCAGGCGGCCGAGGGCGCGCAGGGCCCGGTCGTCGTTGGCGCGCAGGGCGGCGACGTCGGCCAGGCGCCGGTGGTCGAGGGCGGGCATGGTGTTCAGGCGCAGGAGCTCGAGCCGGACGACGCACAGGTGGGTGCCGCCGTCGAGCGTCCAGTCCGACAGGCCGCTCGTGCCCAGGGCGCAGCCGTCGCACACGCCGCGGTTGAGCACGCGCCAGGCGTACTCCAGGTTGTCGCGGTTGTCCCACACGACCCGCAGCATGGTGCGGAAGTGGGTGGGCTTCGTCTCGCCCAGGCCGAACGGCAGCAGCTTCACGGCGTCTCCGGAGGCTCCATATTGCCCGACGCGGCGGGCGCCTGGGATGATCCCGGCCATGAGCCAGCCCGACGCACGCCGGCCGCCCGACCTGCGGCTCGTCCAGGCGGTCCGCGACGAGGTCAAGCGCCTGCGGCGCGAGGGGCAGATCCCGGTCGAGGTGCGCCTGGGCCAGGACGCCTGGAACGGCGTCAGCCCGGAGATGCGCTTCGCGCCCCACGGCGGCCGCCGGGCGCTGCTCCTCGACGGCCTGCCCTGCGTGCTCGTCGTAGGGCGCGAGGGGTTCGAGGTGCGGACGATCGCGCCGCGGGAGTAGCGCGGTCGGGGCTCGAGGGCTTCGAACTTCCCTCCCGCTGCAGTGCTCGACTCGCCCGAGCGAGCGATGGGGACGGGCGGAGCGGGATCGTTCGTGCCAGCCCGGGACCGCGCCGATCACCCGCCCCTCGCGAGCGCATCAGAGCAGGCGCACCTCGAGGACCTCGGCCGGGTCGATCGCCCGGTAGAGGTGGGGGAAGCGCTCGCCGCCCGTCGACACCTCCCAGCGCAGGACGTCCGGCGCGAGCCGCGCGGCGTCGAGCACCAGGACCACGAGGTCGGTCTGGCCCGCGTAGTAGCGCGCCGCCGTCCCGGCGAGCTGGGCCGGGCTCGAGAGGTGCACGAAGCCCTCCGACGCCAGGCTCGCCGGCGCGTAGCGGCCCTCGCGCAGCGCCCGCGCCCAGGCGTCGCGGGTGGTGATGTGCAGGAGCTCGTCCACCACGAGATCGTCCTCCCGGGCCAGGCCTTCCAGGCGGAGCGCCAGAGCGTAGCAGCCCTCGAGCAGGAGGAGCCCGGGCACCGGGGCGCAGGTGAGGAGGAGCGGCAGGAGCCTCGCGTCCGCCTGCCGCATGGGCCCCGGCGACAGCGCCCCCAGCGTGACGTAGGCGCAGGGGACCCCCCAGGCGAGGAAGCCCAGGCCGCCCCCGCCCAGCAGGACCTGGAGGCCGACGGTCGGGTCGAGCAGCGCGCCGGCGACGTCCGCCAGGCCAGCCGGCCCGGACTCGCTCAGGGTCGACGCGTAGGCCGCCTGGAGCCCGGCGACGAGCGCCGCGACCGTCCCGGCCGCCATGCTCGCCAGGATCGCTCCGGCAGGCGAGCCGCCGCCGAGCGCCGCCCGCCGCTCGGCCAGGCCGGCCAGGCCCACGCCGGCGCCGAGGGTCAGCGCCGCGCCGATCCATGCTCGAGGCGGGCCAGAGGACAGCCCGGGCAGGAGCGGCAGCGCCAGGCACGGGACCCCGATCGACGCCCAGCAGAGCCCGACTCGCAGGGCGATCAGCCGCAGGGGTGAGCCTGCACGACGGAGGTCCGCGCCTGCCGCGCACGACACGCTCACGGTGTCGGCGCCGATCAGCGCGACGAAGCCGAGGCCCAGGAGCCCCACCACGAGGAGCGCGGCGAGCATAGGAACGTCGTCCACGGCCTCTCCCCCGGTCGCCTCCGGAACGACGACGGGGGCCCGTTGGGCCCCCGTCGCGCGTTCGATCGTCGTCGTCGACCGATTACGGCCGGACGAACACCTCGCAGCCCTGGACGGCGGTGCCGTTCGAGCCGCTGACCGAGGTCAGGCCGTTCTCCCAGCCGCCGATCACGAGGACCTTGCCGTCGAGCAGCTTGACGACCCGGTGGCTGTTGCGGCCGTGGATCATCTGGAAGCTCTCGCTCACGTTCGCGCCGACGTTGTAGAGCTCGCCCGTCGGCACGTAGGTGGCCGAGCCGGCCGTGTAGTCGAACGTCACGCCGCCGACGACCATGACCTCGTCGGCGCCGTAGCCCACCGCGCCGTGGCGCGAGCGCGGCCCGCTCAGGTCGCCCACGGTCGTGAACACGCCGATCGCCGCGTCGTAGCGCTCGATCGAGGCCACCGCGCCGCTGCCGTTGTCACCGGCGAGGACGAGGACGTCGCCCGACGCGAGCGACACGCCGGCGTGGTAGCGCCGGTTGGTGCTCAGGCCAGCGCCGGCCGAGGAGGTCCCGGTGGCGGGGTCGAACGTCTCGCTGCCCGGCGCGAGGTAGCGGGTGACGGTCGTGCTCCCCTGGGTGAGCACGAACATCTCGCCGCCGACGTGCAGGACCTTGCCGTTGACGAGGTGGGCCGAGCCCGACTCGCGCGGGAAGACCATGTCGACGCCGTTCTGGCTGACCATGGCGAAGGTCTTCGTCGTCGGGTCATACAGCTCGGCCACCGGCAGGCTGCCGCCCTGGCCGTTGTAGGCGTCCGAGTTGTAGCCGCCCGTGATCAGCACCTGCCCGTTGGGCAGGAGCGTCGCGTAGTGGCTCTCGCGGGCGATGTTGAGCATGCCCACGACCTCGAACGAGTCCGTCGCCGGGTCGAACACGAAGGCCGAGTTCAGCTCCTCGAGGATCCCGGCCACCTGGCCCGAGGCGTTGGTCGCCGCGCGCTCGAACCCGCGCCCGCCGCAGATCAGCACCTTGCCGTCGGCGAGGAGCGTCTGGGTGTGGTCGAAGCGGCCGATCGCGTAGTTCTGGCCGTTGAAGCCGAAGGCCATGGCCGTCGGCGTCGCCGACCAGGTCCGGGTCATCGGGTCATACAGCTCGCTGCCGTAGGCGAACGTGCTGCCCGACCGCAGGCCGCCCGTGACCAGGACGCGCCCGTCGTTCATGGCGGTGGCCGCGAAGCTGCCGCGCGCCGTGATCATGTCACCGGCCGGGAAGAAGCCGGCCGCGACGGTCGAGTTGATGTCGATCGGCTGGGCCGACTGGGCGGCCAGGCTGCTCGAGGCCGTCATGATCGTCGTCTGCGCGCTGAGCGCGATGCCCGAGGGGCTGCCGGCCGTCGTGCGGGCCGCGTCGAAGGTGCCCGAGAGGCGCAGCTTCGCGCCCTGGCCGAGCGTGATCGTGATCTTCGTCGGGTCCGCGGCGTCGATCAGCCAGGTGGCGTTGGCGCCGAAGGCGTCGCCCGCGACCGGCAGCGTGAAGTCCGTGTCGGCGTAGAGCGGCGGGGCCGGATTGACGGTGATCTGGATCACCGAGACCGCCTCGCTGAAGGTCAGCGTGATCGTGTCGCCGGCCGACGCGTCGCGCGAGCCGTCGACGTCGTTCCACGACGCGGCCTGCAGCATGGCCACCGCGGTCGGCGGGGGCGGCGGCGGCGGGGTCACCGGCGGCGCGCCGTTCTGGATCGCCACCACCTCATAGGTGCCGGTGCCGGTCGTCCGGTTGTAGTGGCGCACCTGGAGGTAGTGCGCGCCGGTGGCCGTCGCCGTGTAGTACTGACCGGCGATGTTCGGGATCCGCGACGCCAGGCCCGCCCCGGCGAAGTCGTCGTTCTCACGCAGGAAGCCGCCCTGCGCATCGTAGAGCGTGAGGACCGTGTCCATGCCGCCGGCGAGGTTCTGCGTGAGGAACTCGTAGGTCCCGCCGGTCACCAGGTCGATGCGGAACCAGTCGACGTCACCGCCGACCTCGATGCGACCCGCCATGGCCGTCCCGAGCGCCAGCGTCGTGGCGGTCGTCATGTCGTTGCCGTGGTCGTCGGGGACCGGGGTGCCGCCGCCGCCGCCGCCCGTGGTGAGGACGCGCGCCAGCACGGTGTAGGTGGGCGTGCCGCTCGAGTAGCCCGACACCTCGAGGTAGTAGGTGCCGGTGGCGGTCGGCGTGTAGTCGATGCGCGAGTTCAGCAGGCCGCCGAACAGGTCCTCGTCGTCGTTGGCGTCGAGCTCGACGCTGTTCGCGTCGAGGAGGCGCATCATCGTGTCGCCGCCGAACGGCAGGTCCGTCCGCAGCTCGTAGGTGGTGCCCGCCTGCAGCGTGACGCGGAACCAGTCGACGTCGTAGGCCACCTCGATCTCGCCGTTCATCGGCGTGCCGATCGTCAGGTTCGACGTCGTGCTCGCGTCGTTGGCGTGGTCGTCCGGCGGGGGAGTGCCGCCGCCGCCCACCGCCCCGAGGAGCGCGCCGACCGAGTAGGTGCCGGCCGCCGCCTGCGCGTCCTTGTGCAGCACCACGACGTAGTGCATGCCCGTGACCGTGGCCGTGTGCTGGATGCGCGAGGTGGTGACCGTCGCCGACTCGTCGTCGTTCTCGGCCAGCTGCGTGCCCGTGGGGCTGATCAGGCGCAGGACCGAGTCCATGCCGGCGCCCAGGCCGGAGGTGAAGAACGTGTAGTCGACGCCCTGGTCCAGGCTGATGCGGAACCAGTCGTGGTCGCCGGCGTAGTTGATCACGCCGTTGCGCGGCTGCCCGAGCGTGAGCGCGGTGGCGCCCTGCGAGTTGTTGGCGTGGTCGTCGGTGACGCCCGCCGGCGGGTTGCTGCCGCTGCTCAGGCCACCACCCGTGCCACCGGTGCCACCGGTGCCGCCGGTGCCGCCCGTGCCGCCCGTGCCGCCGGTGCCGCCGGTGCCGCCACCGATCGTGCCGCCACCGATCGTGCCGCCACCGATCGTGCCGCCGCCGCCGATCGTGCCCGAGCCCGTGCCCGAGGTGGAGCCGGCCGTCGTCGAGGAGTTGATCCCCGCCGCCGCGTTCTTCGCCGCCTGCTCGCGGCTGCCGGTCTTCTTGCTACCCCCGCACCCGGTCAGGCCGACGGCGAGGATCGCCGCACCGACGCCGATCCAGAGGCCCTTATGTGTGGTTCCGAGCATGTCCGCTTGCTCCACGCGTCAGTGTTGGTCCGCCACCCCACCCCTGGCGGTGGCGAATGCGTGGTGAGACGCAGCACATGCGGAGCCATCTTTGGAAATGCGTCCCTGCAACACACTCAACAGGTGCATTTGCAGGGCCTTAACATGCTCATGACACGGCGCGACGTGCCCTGGTCACCCCCGCCCACTGGCGGTTTCCCGAATCTGGACGCGCTGGTGGCGCGCACTGACGACACATCGCCGCCAGGGTCGACGGAGCCCGCGCCGTCACGTGCTGGTACAAGGGGCACCGTGGGGGACGCACGGGAGGCCAGCAGGGTTCGCCGACAGGCGCTCGCGATCGCCGCGGCGGCGTTCGTCCTGCGTCTGGGCTTCGCCCTGGCGCCGGTCGACACCTCGGCGCCGGACTCGGTCACCTACCTCGAGCCCGCGGCGAGCCTCGCGCGCGGCGAGGGCTACCTCGACGGGACCGGCCGCCCCACGGCCGCCCGCCCGCCGGGGTATCCGGCCCTCGTCGCCGCCTGCTACCTGGTCGCGGGCGGACCATCGGACCTGGCCGTCCGCGCCGCGCAGGCGGCGCTCGGCGCGCTGGCGACCAGCCTCGTGTTCGTGGCCCTGCGCGGCGCGCGGGCGCCTGCGCCGGTGGCCCTCGGCGGGGCGGCCCTCCTGGCGCTCGATCCGATCGCCGCCGGGCAGACGCCCTACCTCCTGCGCGAGGCGCTGCTCCTCGCGCTCGTCGCCGCGCTCCTCGCGGCGCTGCTGGCCCTGCGCGGCCCTGCCCGCTGGGCCGTCACCGGCGGGGTCCTCGCCGCCCTGGCGCTGACGCATCAGCTCTACCTGCTCCTGGGTCCCACCCTGGCGCTGGCCGACCTGCTCGCCCGGCGCCGCGATGGCGCCCGCGCCCTGGCCCGCCGCGCGGCGGTCTGGGCCGCCGTCGGCCTCCTGGTCGCCTTGCCGGTGACGCTCTGGGCGCGCCGCAACGAGCGGGTCACCGGCCGCTTCAGCTTCACGCTGGCCGAGAACCCGGTCGTCGCTCGCGAGCTGTGGTTGACCGTCACGTGCCCCAACCGCTGGCTCAACGGCGACCGCGCCACCGGCTTCCAGGCGCTCGCCTGGCAGGAGGAGGCGCGCCTCGTCGACGCCCTGGGCCTCGACGGCGCCCGCGACGAGCTCTACCGGCGCGCGGCCGAGGCCTGGCGCGAGCACCCGCTGCGGTCGCTCGGGCGCCTCGCCCTCATGAACTTCTGGTACTGGGCCGAGGTCCCGGGCGCGATCTCCCTCGTCGAGCACCCGCGGCTGTTCGTCGTCCGCTGGGCGCTCCTGCCCTTCCACTGGGTGCGGCTCGCCTGCGCCTGCGCCGGCCTCCTCGCCGTCCTGCGCGAGCCGGCCTGGCGGGCCCTGCGGCCGACCGCCGGCGTGTGGGCCTTCTTCGCCCTCGCGCCGGCGGTCCTCTACCCGATCCCTCGCTACCTCGCGCCCGCCTGCCCGCTCCTCGACGCGCTCGCGGCCGTCGGCCTGTGGGAGGCGCTGCGGCGCCGGGCCGAGGCCCGCCGGAGGCCCGCGTGATCTCCCGCCACGTGGTCATGCTGGGCTTCCGGGCGGTGATGATCGCCTGCCTCGTGGTGATCGCCGTGCGCGCCACGCTGCGGAGCGCCCAGCTCCACGCGCTGCTGGCCTTCCTCCCGGCCATGGCCGCCCTGGCCTCGACGCTGCTGGCCTTCGAGCGCCGCCCCGGCCTCCGCCCCCTGGCCGGGATCGCCTGGGTGCTCGTGTTCGACCTCGTCGTCATGGGGCTCATGATCGCGACGCTCGGCGAGACGTCCGAGCCCGAGCTCCTGGCGTTCCTCCTCCTCGGCCTCGTGATCGCCACGTCGCGCGACCTCCTCGCCGGGACGCTCGCCGGCACCCTGGCGGCCGGCGGCTTCTCCTACCTGGCGCTGCGCCACGGGATCGCCGCGAGCCCGCTCGAGCCGCTGGTCCTCTCGCGCGGGACGCTCTTCCTGGCCGCCGGCGTGTTCACGGGGCTGCTCTCGCGCGAGGCCGAGCAGGAGCGCGAGGTGCGCGCCCTGCAGACGGCCGAGCTGCGCCAGGAGCTGGCCGACCTCGGCGAGCACCTCAAGAACGTGCTCTCGAGCGTCGCCAGCGGCGTGCTCGCCGTCGACGCCGAGGGGCGCGTCAGCACCTACAACCGCGCGGCCGAGCGGATCCTCGGCGTCCCCGAGCACAAGGTCGTCGGACGGGGCCTCCGCGAGCTCGACGACCTCGCCCCGCTCGTGCCCGTGGTCCTGGGCCCCGACCCGCGGCAGAGCGACTCGCAGTCGGAGGGCCCGGTCGCCCGGCCCGACGTCGTCTTCCGCCGCCCCGACGGGCGCGAGGCGCGGATCGGCTACGCGACCACCCCGCTGGAGAACATCGCCGGCCGCCGCCTGGGCATGATCCTCGTCTTCCAGGACGTGACGCTGATCCGCGACTACGAGGCGCGCATGCTCCGGCAGGAGCAGCTCGCCGCCCTGGGGCGCCTCGTCTCGGGGATCGCGCACGAGTTCGGCAACCTGCTCGGCGGCGCCCGCGGCCACGTCGACCTGGCCCTGGGCGGCACGCCCGACGAGGCGGTCGAGGCGCTGCCGATCGTCAAGGAGACGCTCGACCGCGCGCTGGTCACGATCGAGAACCTGCTGCGCTTCGCCCGCGGCACGCCGATCAACCGCTCGCCCGGCGTGGCCCTCGACCGGGTCGTCGACCGCGCCCTGCACCTCCTGCAGGTCGAGCTGGACTCGAAGGAGGTCGCCGTCGAGCGGCGCTTCGCCGCGACCCCGCCGCTGTGCGCCGACGCGACCCAGCTCGAGCAGGTGTTCGTGAACATGATCATCAACACGGTCCACGCCCTGCACGACCGGACCGACCGGCGCCTCCGCGTCACGATCGAGCCGCGCGGGCCCGAGCGGGTGGCCGTGGTGTTCGAGGACTCGGGGCCCGGGGTGCCGCGGGACCTGGCGCACCGGATCTTCGAGCCGTTCTTCACCACGAAGGGTCCGCTCGGCGGGAGCAAGATCCCCGGCACCGGCCTGGGCCTGTCCATGGCCCTCGGCGTGGTCGAGGCCCACGCCGGATCCATCGCCGTCGACGCCAGCCCGGACCTCGGCGGAGCGCGCTTCTCCGTCCACCTGCCGTCAACGGCCGGTGAGAGCCCCACAAGCCTTGTCGCCTCAGCGACTTGAAACCGTGAGACGCAGCCCCATCCGGCGGCCGCCCGGAACCCCCGTCCTGGGGCCGACCTCCGGGAGTCAACGAACGTTGACGGCACGATCCCGGGTCGGTCTCAACCGCAGTTGATACGAAGCAGGGTCCTGGCGACGTAAGTTCCACCGTTCCGGTGGACGAGTCGCTGGCACCTGCTGTGCTCTGAGGAATCCCTGGACAGGGGAGGAGAGATCATGAAGCGGATCTCCATGGTCGGGGTGGTGGCGAGCACGTCCGGGGCGATCCTGGCCGCCTCCACCGTGATCCTCAGCGCGGGGCTGGCCGTGGCCAACCCCAACCCCGGTCTCGACGGCAAGGGCCCCGGCGTGGACCGGAGCGACCTCGACCTCCCGGTCATGGTCCCGGTCTACGACCCGAACCCCAAGCCCAAGCCCGGCCACACGATCCCGGGCGACTTCATGCCGCCGCCGCCGCGCGACTTCCCGCTGCCGCCGCGGCCGGACGGGGGTGACCCCCGCGACGAGCCCCCGCCGGTGTTCTTCGGCGAGGAGATCGACTCGAACACCAACAGCATCATCTACGTGATCGACAACTCGGGCAGCATGACCCTCTCGGTCGAGCCCTTCACCGACGAGACCGGCGAGGTCGTGCGCAACGGCAACCGCCTGGACCGGGCCAAGGCCGAGCTGCGCCGCTCGATCGCGAGCCTGCCCGACACGTTCTTCTTCAACGTGATCTTCTACGACGAGTGCACGCTGTCCTGCTGGTCCAACAAGCAGCGCGCCACCTCGGCCAACAAGCAGTACGCGTTCTCCTGGATCGCGGGCGTGCAGCCCGCCGGCTGGACGAACACGGGCATGGCCGTGGCGCAGGCGCTCCGCGACAAGGACAACCGCTCGATCGTGCTCCTCTCCGACGGGTCGCCGAACTTCCTCGACTGCGCCATGCACTACGTGGGGACGTTCGACCAGCACCGCGACCTGATCCGCAACGAGAACACCCAGGGCGCGACGATCAACGCCTTCGGCATCGGGATCGCCTCGGACATCGACGCGCGGTCCTTCATGCTGGCGGTCGCGGCCGACAACCGGGGGTCCTACGTCGAGGTGCGCTAGACGCGCCTGGCCCGCTCGAACTCACTGCCTTCTTCTTCCTGAACACTCCTGAACCTGTCCAGCGAGGGCCCCCCGTCGTCCGCGGGGGGCCCCTCGTCTTGGTTGAGACCCCTTGGCGGCGGGCGCGCGTCGTGCTCTCCTCGCGCGCGTGCAGCTCCACCTGATCGACGCCACCTACGAGCTCTTCCGCGCGTTCCACGCCCTCCCGCCGATCAAGGCGCCCGACGGCGGCGACGTGGCGGCCGTCTACGGGCTCCTGAGCTCGCTCCTGTCGCTGCTCAAGGACCCGGCCGTCACGCACGTCGGCTGCGCGACCGACCACACGGTCGAGTCGTTCCGCAACCAGCTCTTCGCCGGCTACAAGACGGGCGAGGGCGTGCCCGAGGTGCTCATGCGGCAGTTCCCCCTGGCCGAGGAGGGGCTGCGCGCGCTGGGCCTGGTCGTGTGGCCGATGGTCGAGTTCGAGGCCGACGACGCGCTTGCGGCGGCGGCGCACCGCTGGGGCGACGCGTTCGAGCGCGTGCTCGTGTGCTCGGTCGACAAGGACCTGGCGCAGTGCGTGCGCGGCGACCACGTCGTCCTCTGGGACCGGCGCCGCGAGAAGGTCTACGACGAGGCGGCGGTCGTCGCCAAGTGGGGCGTCCCGCCGCGCTCGATCCCCGACCTCCTGGCCCTGATCGGCGACACGGCCGACGGGCTGCCCGGCGTCCCCGGCTGGGGCGCCAAGAGCGCGGCGGCCCTGCTCTCGGCCTACGGCGCGATCGAGGCGATCCCGCCCGACGCCGCCGCCTGGACCGTCGCCGGCGTGAAGGTCCGCGGCGCCGAGCGCCTGGCCGCGAGCCTGCGCGAGCGCCGCGACGACGCGCTCCTGTGGAAGCGCCTGGCCACGCTGCGCGTCGACGTCCCCCTGGCCGAGGACCTCGACGGCCTGCGCTGGCAGGGGGCGCCGCGGGCCGAGTTCGCGGCGTTCTGCCAGCGGCTGGGGTTCAAGAAGATGGTCGACCGGCCGACGCGCTGGCGCGACGGGCCGTAGCCACGGTCACGGTCACTCCCCGCGGAGCGCGTCGCCGGCGCGGAGCGCGTCGATGATCCCGCGCCCGCGCGGCGGGTCGAGCGTGACCGGCGTCAGGTCGGCGGCGGCGGTCCGGGCCGCGTGCCGGCCAGGGGCGCCCGAGCGCGGGTCGACCTCGAACCACGCGGCCACCGGGTTGAGGGCGTTGCCGAAGGCGTCGCGCAGCGGCGCCGCGGTGACCGCGACGAGGGTCACCCAGCGGCTCGGGTCGCTCCCGCGCCCGGCGGGGGAGAAGCGCGGGAGCGCGCGCAGGGGCACCTCGGCGCGGTTGGACGCGCGCAGGACGCCGTCGCGGTAGGGACCGCCAGCGTCCTTCCCAGCGCCCCAGCCGTCGGGCTCGAGCGTGACCAGCGCCTCGCCCGCCTTGCCGCGGGCGTCGAGCGCCCGGAGCGTGAAGCCCAGGCGGTCGGGGGCCAGCGACACGGGCGAGCTCAGCTCGACCGACAGCCCGCCGGGCAGGATCACGCCCCGGGCCGCGTCGAAGCGCCGCGGGTCGAGGTGGGCCACGACCCGCACCTGCACCAGCCACACGGGGTTGGTCACGCCGCGGTAGACGTCGGCGGGCGACGTGCCCTCGCCGCCGGCCGTGACCGCCTCGAGCTGGATGGCGGCCACGCCGCGCACCAGGCCCTCCTCGGCCGGGTCGAGCGCCTCCGTGAACGGCTGGCCGAAGGCGCGCCCTCCGTGCACGGCCAGGCGGCCGCGCGCGGTCCACGCCTCGCCGGGGTCGGGCCCGTCGAGGTCGGTCTTGTGCACGAGGAGCTCCGCCACCGCGCCGTCGGTGCGCAGCGGGCGGCCGAGCGCGTCGCGCTCCACCGGCCGCCCGAACTCGTCGTAGTTGGCGTAGGAGTAGCGGAGCACCGGGCGCGCGTCGTTGGCCAGGACGGCCGTGCGCCCGCCGTCGAAGGCGCCCTGGCCGCCGATCCGCCCCTCGCGGTCGCGGAAGCGGGGCGGCGCCGACAGGTCGTACTCGCCCGTGCGCGCGTCGAGGTGTCCGTCGGCGTCGACCTCGAACCACGCCAGCGGGCCGTCGGTCACGACCGACGTGCCCCGGGCCAGCCCGCTCATCAGCGCCGGGGCCTCCTGGCCCTCGGTGGCCACGAACGTGCGCGCGCGCATGAAGGCGTTGTCGTTGAGCTCGAGCGTGTTGTCGGTGCGGTCGTTGAGCCCCAGCACGGACGTGATGACCGTGGCCAGCCCGCCCAGCGTGTAGTTGAAGTCGCCGTGCGCGTCGCTGCCGGCGACCATGAAGTGCTTGCGCACGAAGCGCACCTCGGGGTCGAGCGGGTGGCGGACCGCGGCGTAGGCGCGCAGGAGGCGCCGGTAGCGGGCCAGCGTCGCGTGCACCTCCGCCTCGTGCGCCCGGCCGGCCTGCCAGGCGGGCTCGGTGAACGGGTTGAGGTCGTCGATGAACTGGTGCAGCTTCTCCTTCGAGTGCTCGCGCGCCGCGCGCGAGTTCCACACCTGCAGGCCCTTGAAGGCGAAGCTGCGGTCCGCCAGGCGCGCGTAGCCCGAGAGCGCCCGGTCGAGGTCGGCCTGGCTCCAGGAGATCGAGCCGACCGGGTGCGCGGCGAACGCGAACGCCCGCTCGTTGCCCGGCCCGCCGCGGGCGAAGTCGGTCAGGACGCGGTCGAGCGTCGGCAGGTCGAGCGGGGCGGTGAAGCGGGAGAGCAGCCGCCCGAGCGGCTCCTTGCCGTTCCAGGTGCCGTCGTAGTGGCGCGACCGGTAGTCGAGCATGTGCGCGCCGACGCTGAAGACGCCGGGCGTCGGGTAGCACAGCTCCTCGCCGACCGACGCGCCCAGGAGCTCGCGCATGCGCGCGTGCTCGGTGAGCCCGCCGCTGCTGCGCGGCGACGTCGGACCGTAGGGCGGCCGGTGCGCCACGCGGTCGTCGGCCACGTAGAAGCAGTTGTGGTCGGTCGTCACCAGCCGGTCGCGCGCGGCGTCGTAGGTCGGCGCGTCGATCGCGCCCACCGCGTAGGCCGACTCGACGAGCATGGGGATCGGGCCGCCGTACTTCTGCCGGGGCGCGTCGAGCTCGAGGTCGGCCGTGAAGCCGGGCTCGGGGTTGTACCACTCGGCGATCGTGTGGTAGTGCGCGTCGAGGTAGCCGCCGGCCAGCCCGGTCAGGGCCGGCAGGCCGGGCGCGCCGAGCTGCACGCGGAGCATCTGGGCGTGGCGGCCGCGCGCCGGCTCGACGATCGCGCCGCGCACGAGCTTGGTCAGGGTCCAGTCGACCTCGACGTGGAGGAAGGCGGCGCCGCCGACGGCGACCTGCTCGAGCAGCCCGCGGGGGAGGCGCAGCAGGTTGTAGCGCCCCTTGACCGTGATCGGCCGCGGCGCCTCGAGCAGGGTGGGGTCGTCCTGTGGGGCGCCCTCCTCGTCGAGGCGCACGACGCCGGGCGCGGTCCAGGTGACGTCGCGCTCGACGTCGTGGTGGTAGAGCCGCTCCGCGCGCACCCAGCCGGCGGGCGCGAAGCGGTGCGGCGCGGCGGCCACCTCCTCCTCGCGCTCCGACGGCTCGTGCCAGGTGTCGCGCGCGGTGACCGTCACGCGCCGCAGGACCATGCCGTCGGTGCCGGTCACCGCCTCGAACGGCCGGGCGCCGGCGTCGTCGAGGAGCGCGCGCAGGAGCTCGACCTCGAGGTCGCGGATGCGCACGACCGTGCGGCGCCGCCCGCGCAGCAGCTCCTGCCGCTCCGCCGACGCGCCCGCCTCGAGCTCGGCGAGGAGGCGCGCCTGCAGGTCGAACAGGGCCGGCTTGTTCGTGCCCGGGTCCGAGAGCGTGGCCACGGCGCCCGGCGCGTCGGCGCCCAGGACCCCGTCGATCGCCCGGGCGACGTTCGCCTCGAACTTGCCCAGCGCCGCCGAGAGGAGCGAGTCGGCCTCCTTGGCCTGCCGCTCGAGCACGCGCTCGCGGCTCTCCCGCAGGCGCTCCGGGATGGCCTCGGTGCGCCCGCGGACCGTGTCGACCTGGTGCAGCTTGCGCGAGACGCCCTGCAGCTCGCGCGTGAGCGCGGTCAGCGCATCCTCGAGCTCCTGCGCGCACAGGTTGCGGTAGGCCTCGAAGGCGTCGTCGAGCTCGTCGAGGGCGGCCTGGAACTCGGCGTCGTCGCCGCCGGCCGTGGCCGTCCGCAGGCGCTCCCACGAGCGGGTCAGCGCGCGCCGCGCGTCGCGGCGGATCAGCGGCCGCTCGACCGCCTCCGACAGCCACTCGCTGGCGTAGAGGATCAGCACGAGCTGGCCGACGTCGACGGCCCAGCCGCCGACGCGCGCGATGCGCCCGTGCCGGGCGAGGAAGGTCAGCGCCCGCTGGCCGAGCGTCGTGCGCGCCGCCGCGCGCCCGACCCCGTGGGCCAGCGTCTCGACCGCCGCCGTCGACAGCCCGAGCGAGGCCAGGTCGATCGCCACGCGCCGGTCGAGGCGCCCGCGCACCAGGTTCGGCAGCAGGTAGCCGGCGGCGATCGCGCACTGCGAGCGGGCGATCGCGCCGCCGAGCGACGACCCCGTCCAGCGCAGCCCCGGGAGCTGCTTCGCCCGCCCGGCCACGAGCTCGAACCCGCGCCGTCCGCCGGCCGCGCCGACGGCGTAGAGCGAGTAGTCGATGGCGAAGTCCGACGTCATGAGCGCGTCGAAGAAGCGGCGCACGCTGGCCTCGTCGCCCTGCGCGGCGTCGGCCAGCTCCTTGAGGAAGTGCGCGGCCGTGAACGTCACCAGGTCGCCCGCGGCGCGCGCCGGCGCCGAGGGGCGCCGCGGCCGCACGGCCTCGACCGGGCGCGTGGCGCCCCGCCGCAGGGCCAGGCCCTCGTGGAAGGTCGCGTAGCGGCTGGGCCGGCCGATGCTCGGCACGAACACCAGCAGCGGCACGTGCGGCCGGTCGCCCGCGACGCGCCAGGGCGCGTCGATCGCGAAGTCGATGTCGCCGGCCTGCCGGTAGAGCGGATCGAGCGGGAGGGAGGGGTCCTGGACGGCGACGGCCAGCGCGTCGACGTCATCGTCCTGGCGCGGGTCGCCCGGGACCAGCGCCGCCACCTCGAGCTGCACCGGCGAGGCCAGCGCCGCGGGCGCCACGGGGGCCACGACCTGCCGCGTGACCCGCTCGCCCGGGGCCAGCGCCAGGGCCTCGTCGGCGACGACCGCGCCGTCGATGCACGCGAAGAGCGCCCCCTCGCCCCGGGCGGCGCCGCGGTTCTCGACGACCACCTCGAAGCGGGCCAGCGGGGCGTCGACGGTCACCGGGGCGACCAGGCGCGCGCCGACCACGGCGAAGCTCGCCTGCGGCGCGCGGGTGGCGATCCAGGCGGCGCGGGCGCGGGCCGGAACACGGCGCCGCGCGTTCCGGCCGACCCCGCGCGCCTTGGGTGGCGGCGGCCTCGACGAGGGCGCCGCCCGGGCCCTCGCCCGGGGTCACGGCGAAGGTCAGCGTCCGGGCCTCGCCCGGGGCGAGGTCGGCCACCTGCTGCCGCGGCGGCAGCGGGCCCGAGAACGACCCGGCCCCGCGCGGGCCGACGTCGACCTCGACCCGCGCCAGCGGGGCGTGGCCGACGTTCCTGACCACGACCTCCAGCCGGGCCGGCTGCCCGGCCTGCGGGACGGCCGGCGTCAGGCGCGCCGCGACCTGCACCTCGGCGTGGTCGCGCGCGGCGCGCAGGGTCGCGCCGAGCCCGTCGAGGGCGCGCGCCGCGATGCGCTCGGCGAGGACCGTGCGCTCGACCTGCGGCAGCGGGGCCCCGCCCGCCTGCAGGCAGCGGACGAGCGCCGCCGCGTCGAGGTCCGGCGCGCGGCCGAGGGCCAGCGCGGCGACGCCCGCGGTCAGCGCCGCCGCGGTCGAGGTGCCGTCGTGGTAGCAGGCGCGCCCGCGGTAGGGCGCCGGGACCCGCTCCGCCGGCGCCCACAGCGCGACCTCGGGGCCGCGGTTCGACGACAGGGCCAGCGCGAGGTCGGGGGCGCCGTCCTGGGCGCCGAGGCCGCCGATCGCCAGGGCCCCCGGCTCCGCCGCCGGCGAGCGCACCTGATCGAGCGAGTCGTTGCCGGCGGGCGCCACGACGAGGGCGCCGGCGCGGCGGGCGTGGTCGACGGCCGCCGCGAGCGCGGGCGAGCGGCCGCGCACGCCGAGGCCGACGTAGATGACCCGCGCCCCGCGCTCGGCGGCGGCGAGGATCCCGCGGGCCACGCGGTCGAGCGGCGCCGCGCCGCGCTCGTCGGCGACCTTCACCGGCAGCACGCGCGCGCCCGGCGCCACGCCCAGGAAGCCGCGCGCGGCCTCGCCCTCGCGCCGGCCGGCGATGATCGCCGCCATGGCGGTCCCGTGCCCGTGCTCGTCCTGCGCGGCGCCGCCCGGCTCGGTCAGGTCGATCGCCGGCTCGCACGCGCCGCGCAGCGCCTCGCAGGCCGCGTCGAGGCCGGTGTCGACGATCGCCACCAGCACGCCCGCGCCGCGCGCCGGCGCCTCCAGCCAGGCCTCGGGCAGGCGCAGGGCGTCCTTCACGTGGGCGAGGTCGTGAACGCCGGGCGCCGGCGCCAGGCGGCCCGTCCCGCCGCCCTGGCAGGTGCAGCGGCCGGGCCCGGCGGCGGGCGCGCCGCCACGCGGTTCGGCTCGGACCAGGCCACGCCAGGCGCGCGCGCGCGGCAGCCGGGGCCTCGCCCAGCGCCTCGAGCACGGCGAAGGCGGGGTCGGGGCACGTCGATCACCGCCACCGACCGCGGCGCCGCCGGGCGGCCGCCGCGCCCAAATCTGGCGACCGGGCCGGGAGGCCGATCACCACGCGCCTTGCGGCGGCGCCGGGGCCGCGGGGCGGGCGGCGCGGCGACGGGCGGCGCGGCGGGCTCGGGCGCGCGCGAGGCCAGGTGCAGGGCGAGGAGGGCGAGGGGGAGCGAGAGCGCGATCGCTCGCTTCATCGGGGGAGCGGCCTCGGGAGTGGAGAGTGTGGGGTGCCGGTCGTACGACGCCGAGGGCCGCGGCGTTCCGCGGCCCTCGGGGCGTCACGAGCGAGTGGCGACCGACTTACGGGTAGCGCTCGCCCGCCTGGAGGGGCACGCCCTCCCAGGTGTCGGGCCAGTCGGACTGCGGGACCGACGTGTAGACGTCCTCGTAGGTCCAGGGGTGCCAGAAGTCGATGAACGGCCCGTTCGGGATCTTCATCAGGTCCTCGGTCTGGCCGTTGATGCGCGTCGGGTAGGAGCCCGAGCCGTCATACAGCCACTTGACCCCGCCCTCGAGGACGGCCTCCGTCACGCCGTGGAAGTTCCACGAGCGCGACGAGCGGCTCGACTTGTAGTAGCGGCGCATGGGGCGACCCGTCTGCTTGCCGCGGGCGACGCGCTCGATGTAGTAGACGCGCGCCTCGATGCCGACGGTGCCGAACATGTCGGCGATCAGGCTCGCCTGCTGGTTGCAGCGGCCGCCCGTGTGCGTCGGGTTGTCGAGGACCCACCAGCCGAAGTTCCGCGCGTAGTGGCGGTACTCCTGGTAGTCCTGCGTCGGCTCGAGCGGCGGGTAGTAGATCCCCATCGACGGGCTGCGCTTGCCGCCCGACTGGATCGCGCCCGGCAGGTCGCGGTAGTTGACCGGCGGCGTCGAGCCCTCCGTGTAGGCGTGGACGAACGGCGGCGTGCCCCGGTAGTCGCGCGGGTGGACGTGGTGGGCGAAGGCGTTGTCGATCTTGAAGCAGATCCCCCGCCCGTCGTTGCGCGTGGCGCCGTCGGCCCACGTGCAGGCCAGCTCGAGGTGCAACTTGGTCACGAGCTGCACGGGGCGCGCGGCCGGCGCGTACTTGGGCATGGGGTTCTCGACCGGCTGCCCGTGGAGCGTGTAGACGCGCATGGGCGTCTTGCCCGCGTCGCGGTCGGCCAGCTTCCAGGTGACGTCGAGGACGTTGACGGCCACGGCGTCGGTCAGCGGCGCGGTCGTGGCCACGGACACGGCGTGGCCGCGCCCGAGCGTCTGCACGGCGACCTCGCCGTCGAAGCGCGTCCGGCCGCTCTGGCCGGTGAGGCGCACGGTGGCCGGCTCGGAGAGGTCCTTCGAGGCCTGGAGGGTGACGCGCACGGTCAGCGGCCGGTCCTTGAGGACCGCGGCCGGCTCCATGACGCCGTCGGCCGCCGGGGCGCCGAGCGGGCGCCGGTAGTGCGGCGGGCGGGCGTCGAGGATCGCGATCGCCTGCTCGACGGTGACCTCGACGACCTCGGCCGTGATGCCCTCGATGGTCACGGGCGCGCTCGTGCGGCCGGCGTGCGCGGCGCGGAGGGTCACCTGGCCCGGGCCCGTGATCACGAGGTTGCCGCCGTCACGGCGGGCAGGCCCCTCGATCCGCAGGGTGGCGTCGGCCGGCACGACCACGAACGGGAGCGCCTGGCCGACGAGGAACACGCGGCCGGTGACAGGGCGGTCGACGCGCACGTCGTCGGCCAGCGGGCCGTCAGGCGTCGTCGGCGTCGTCGGCGTGCCCGGCTCGGTCGGAGTCGTCGGGGTCGTCGGAGTCGTCGGAGTCGTCGGAGTCGTCGGCGGCGTGGTCGTGTCGCCGGTCGTCGGCCAGGGCGCGTCGGCGCCGCGGCGGCCGCTCTCGTTGAAGCGGCGGACCGAGCCGTTGCGCGCCGGCGCCTCGCACCAGCCGTCGACCTTGCCGTCGCGGGTGATCGTGTAGCGCGCCTTGAACGGGGGGCCGTCGGCGCGCTCGCCCAGCAGCACGTTGCTCAGGCCGGTCGTGCGCGGGAAGGTGACGTCGAGGACGTCGCCGCTGCGGCGCCCGGTGCCCGTGAGCGTGCCGATCGCCTGGCCGTCCTTCGAGTAGGACGAGGTGCGCGCCACCCGGAAGGTGCCGTCGCCGTTGCGCGACACCCACAGGGTCGAGGTCACCTTCGGGCCGAGCCCGAAGAACCCGGCCAGGCCCCCTGACTTCTCGCGGCCGCTCAGCGAGTAGGTGCCGTTGATCGAGTCATCGGCCCGCACGCCCGCCACGAACGCGCCCACGACGAGCGCGCCCGCGAGGGCGACGACGGTGCTCCTGCGCATGGGACCTCCCACCCTTCCAGGCCAGCCAGGGAGGAGGGTACCCATCGCCGGGGGGGACATGCAAGTCATTTACCCGAAAGGGTCGGCCGGGCCGTGGACGCCACGCGCCCCCGGGGGCGAGTAGGCTGGGCGCCCATGAGGCGTTGGCTGCTGCTGCTCGGGGCCCTGGCGCTCGCCCCGGCGGCCGGCCTGGCGGCGCCGGACGCGCTCGACGACCTCCTGGGGCGCTTCCGCGCCATGCCGGGCCTCGAGGCCGACTTCCGCGAGGAGAAGCGCTTCGCCCTCCTCGACGCGCCGCTCGTCAGCCGGGGCACGCTGCACTTCCAGCCGCCCGGCCGGCTGGCCCGGCACGTGACGGCGCCCGCGCCCTCGACGGTGCTCCTCGACGGCGACCGCCTGGCCCTCGGCGACGAGCACGGGCGCACGGAGCTCGACCTGGCCCGTCGCCCGGCCGTGCGCCTGTTCGTCGACGCGTTCGTCAAGGTCCTGGCCGGCGACCGCCCGGCGCTCGAGCGCATCTTCCACCTCGCCCATGCCCATACGCCCGCGGACGACGACGGCTGGACGCTCGTCCTGCGCCCGCGCGTCTCCCCGCTGAAGGAGGCGATCGAGCGGCTCGAGCTCCAGGGCCGCGGGCTCGTGCTCGCGCGGATGCGCCTGGTCGAGGTCGGCGGCGACGAGACGCTCACCACCTTCTCGCGGGTCGACGTCGAGCGGCGCTACGGCCCCGACGAGGCGGCGCGCGTGTTCCGCCTGCCGGCGGGCGAGCGGTGAGCGAGCGCGCCCGGCGCGGGCGGGTGGCCGCGCTCGCGCTCGTCGTCCTGGGCCTCGGGGCCTTCGTCGGGGCGCGGCTGCAGGTCACGACGGAGGTCACCGACTTCGTGGCCCTGGGCGACGACGCGCGCGGCGCGGCGCTCGCGCGGGCGCTGGCCGGGTCCGAGCTCACGCGGGCGCTCGTCATCATCTTGAGGCCGGCCGGCGCGCCCGACCCCGACCTGGCCGCGCGCGCCGGCGCGGCCCTCGAAGAGGCCCTGGCCGGCGACCCGGCCGTGGCCTGGGTGCGCGGCGGCGTCGCGCCCGACCTCGAGCGAGCCGTGCACGCCCTCCTGTTCCCGCGACGCCTGGCGCTCCTCTCGGTCGCGCCCGACGACGAGCTCCCGTCGCTCCTCTCGGACGACGGACTGCGCGCCCACGCCCGCGCGCTCAGGCGCCAGCTCGAGCTGCCGTCGGCGCCGCTCGTGAAGCGGCTCCTGCCCGACGACCCGCTGCTCGCCTTCCCGCGCGCGCTCGAGCGCCTCGAGGCCGCCGGCCGCGACGGCCTCCGCGTCCACGAGGGCCGCCTCCTCACGGCCGACGGCGGGGCGGCCGTGCTGTTCGTGGGCACGCGCGCCTCGCCCTTCGACACGGCCAGCGCCGGCCCGCTCCTGGCGCGGCTCGAGGCGCACCGGGCGCGGCTGTCGGAGGCGCTCGGCGCGCCGCTGGCGCTCGAGCGCGGCGGCGCCCACCCGTTCGCCGTCGCCGCCGAGCGCGGGATCCGCGCCGACGTGGCGCGGATCTCGGCCCTGTCGACGGCTGCGATCGTGGGCCTGCTGCTCGTGCTCTTCCGCTCTCCCCGCGCCGTGCCCGCCTCGGCCGCGCCGGTCGTCGTGGGCCTGCTCGCCGGCACGAGCGCGGCGCTCCTGGCCCACGGCCGCGTCCACGGCCTGACGCTGGCCTTCGGCGCGACGCTGATCGGCGTGTGCATCGACCACCCGCTGCACGTCATGACGCACCACGCGCTGGCGCCGGCGGCCGCCGGCCCGCTCGCGGCCGCGCGCGCGGTGTGGCCGGGGCTGCGCCTGGCAGGCCTCACGACCATCGTGGGCCTCGGCGGGCTGGCCCTCTCCGGGCTCCCCGGCCTGCGCGAGGTGGGCTTGTTCACGACGACGGGCGCGCTCGCCGCGCTGGCGACGACGCGCTGGCTCGTGCCGGCGCTCCTCCCGCCGGCG
>JAHBXY010000070.1 GCA_019636275.1 Planctomycetota bacterium
GCGCCCGCCGGCACGGCGGCGCTCGAGGGCCTGTCGTTCACCGGCGGCTTCGCCCCGCTGCGCGACGCGACCGGCTTCGCCCTGCTCGTGCCGGAGGGCTTCAAGGCCCTGGCGGCCGACCAGCGCCCGACGGAGCGGCTCGTCCTCGAGCAGGGGCCGACGCGGATCCTCGTCCAGGCCCAGGAGCTGCCCGACCTCGACGGCCCCGAGGCGTTCGCCGTGGCCGTCGAGACGGGGGCGTTCGAGCAGTACCTCTCCTACAAGCGCCTCTCGGCCGAGCGCCTGCCTGGTCCGGGCGGCGCGCCGGGCGGCGCGCCGGCCGGGCTGCGGCTCGAGTTCCTGGCGCAGGTCGAGCGGACCGAGGAGCTCGTGCGCGTGACGCAGGTCTCGCGCTGGGCGGGCCCGCGCGTGTTCCACCTGCTGCTCGTGCGGCCGCGCGACGCGGCGGCGCCGGCCTGGCTCGAGCGCGTCGCCGGCTCGTTCGCCGCGGAGGCGCCGTGAGGGCGGGGGTCAAGGAGCTGCTCGGCTGGGCGGGCGTCGTGCTCGTGGGCGTCGTGGCCTTCTGGGCCACGCGCCCGGCGCCGCGCCCGTCGACCTCCGACGGCCCGCCGGGCGTCGTCGTCAAGACCGCGCCGGGGACGGCCAAGGGCTCGTTCGGGGTCAAGATGATGCCCGACCAGGGGGGGCTCCTCCTGGTCGAGGTCCACCCCGACGGGAGCGCCGGCCAGGCGGGGCTGGTCGCGGGCGACGTGATCCTGACCGTCGACGGCCGCCCGTCCACGGCGTCGCGCGTGCTCCTCGACCGGCTCGAGGCGCTCGCGGCCGGCGATGCCCTCGTCCTGCGCGTGCGGCGCGCGGACGGGCGCGAGGAGGTGCTCCGCGTCGAGCTGACGGCGGGGCACGGCTTCGAGCTCGACCTCGCCCGGCGGCTGGTCGCCCACGGCGTCGCGCAGCTCGTGGGGCTCGAGCGCGAGGGCGGCCTGTGGCCCCACTACCAGGACCCGGCGCGGCCCAGCGTGGCCGTCACCGCCCTCGTGGCCCACGCGCTCGCGCGCGCGGGCGACCTCGACGAGGCGGGCGCCGCGGCGCTGGGGCGGGCGCGGGCGGCGCTCCTCGCCGCGCAGGCCGAGGACGGCGGCGTCGACGACCCGGCCGAGCGGCCGGCGCACCGCACCTACGCGTCGGCGCTGGCGCTCCTGGCCCTCGACGACGCGGGCGCGCGGGCGCGGCTGGCCGCGTGGCTGCAGGCGGCGCAGGTGCAGGAGCGCCACGGCTACGACCCGATCGACGCGCGCTACGGCGGCTGGAGCTACCACGACCGCTTCGAGAGCGGCGGGCTGCGCACCGACGTGTCGACGGCGCGCTACGCCCTGCAGGCGCTGGCCGAGGCCGGGCTCGCCGACGACGCGGCGGTGTGGGACCGGGCGCGGCTGTGGCTCGACCTGACGCAGAACTACGCCCTCGTGAGCCGCCGCGGCGACCCGGCCCACGATCGCGAGCGCGACCTGCGCGACGGCGGCTTCGCCTTCACGCCGCGCCTGAGCAAGGCGGGCAGCGACGACGTGGGCGGGACCATGGCCGTGTGGCGCTCCTACGGCAGCGCCACGGCCGACGGGGTCCTGGCCCGCCTGGCGCTCGAGGGCGTCGACCAGCGCCGGGGGGCGCCGGACGCGCTGGTCGTGGGGCCGGAGGCGCTGGCGGGGCTGCGCTGGCTGGCGCAGCGCTGGGACCTGGGGCAGAACCCGGGCTTCGAGCAGGACGCGCTCGGCTGGGCGCGCGGCGTCTACCTCTACTACCTCGCCGGGCTGGCGGAGACCCTGCACCGCGCCGGCGTGTGGCGCGTCGGCGCCCGGGTGTGGGCGGCCGAGCTCGTGCGGCACCTGGGCACGCTGCACGCGCGCGCGGGCGACCGCTTCCGCGGCGAGTCGGCGCTCATGCACGAGGACAGCCCCACGCTGGCCGCCGCCTTCTCGGTGCTCGCCCTGGCCGCCGCGCGCGACCGCCTGGCGCTCGGGGGCGGGGCCCCCCTCGAGCGCGGCGGGACGCCCCCGCGCCCGCCGCTCGAGCCCGACGCGCTCGCGCCGCCCGCGGACGCGGTCGCCCGCGGCCTGGCCGTCTTCCGCCGCGCCGGCTGCGTCGGCTGCCACGTCGACCAGGGCGGCGGCAACGGCCCCGCGCTCACCGGCCTGGCCGAGCGCGCGCTCCTGCGCTGGCGCACCGCCGAGGCGGCCGGCGCCGGCCTGACCAACCTCCTCCGCTCCCCCGACCCCGCGCGCGCGCTCACGCGCGGCGAGTGGTCGGTGCGCATGCAGCCGGTGACGCCCGAGCAGGTGGGCGAGGCCGACCTCTCCGACCTCGTGCAGTTCCTGCTCAGCCGGCGGACGGGGCTCCCGGTGTCGGACGCGCGCTGAGGGGGTCCCCCTCCCCCAGGGCCCACGGCGCGACCTCGCGGCGGACGACCCGGCGGAGCCACGCGCGGCCCCGCCGGTGGAGCCTGCTGCCCGCGAGGTCGAACGCGACGACCCCCACCTTCTGCCCCTGGACGGCCGCCACGAGGGTCATGGCGAAGAGAAACGAGTGGTACTCGAGGTGCGCTTCGCCCTCCCACCGGCCCACCAGCGCGGCGAAGGGCGGGAAGGCCCGCAGGCGCTCGCGCAGGCGTGACGCGCGCTCGACCCGCTCTTCGGGCGTTCCCTGGCGCCCCTCGACGATCCGTCGCTCCTCGTCACGCAGCCACTCGCCCAGCCAGGCCTCCGCCGGGTACTGCTCCTGCCAGCGCGGCAGCAGCGCCCGGCACATGGCGAGGTTCGCGCGGTCGCGGACCTCTTCGCCGTAGGCGTCGAGGTCCAGGAAGAAGGCGTCGACTCCGTGGAGCCCCCAGGCGCACGCGGTGGAGGGCCGGGGCCGGGGGACCGCCTGGCGGGCCGCCGCGTGCCCGAGGTACGCGGCGAGCTCGAGCCGCTCGCGCGCGAGCTCACCCGCCTGGACGCGTTCGGCGAGGCGAGCGGCGCGCGCCTGGTGAGAGGAGCGGTCGTCACTCGTCGTCAACGACGTCCTCCGGGTTGCTTCGTGCTCGCATCGACTCGGCGCTCAGGCTCCGGTCGAACCCGCTGCGCGATGGCCTGAACCGGGGACGCCCGGGCAGCTGAGGACGGGCAGGACACCATCCGCCTGGACGTGCAAGAAGTCCGCCACCGACGCGACCGGCACGCCGAAGCGCTTCGCCTTCCCGGCCTTTCCCGACTGTGAGGTCGGGTCGGCGGCGACGAGGAGGTCACACCCGGACCTCGTGACGTCCCTCACCGGCTCCAGCCCGAGCGCGCTCGCGAGCCGCTCGAGTCGGGCGCGGGGAAGCTCGGTCCCGTCCGGATAGCAGGCCGATCCCGTGAAGCACACCCGCATTCCCGAGGTCAGGCGCACGCCGACGCCCGTGTCGGGCCTCCACTGCTCCACCGCCTGGTCGAGCCGCGAGCGGTCCAGGCCGAGCGCTGCCGTCACGCTCGTGAGGAGACCGTACTCCTGGTCTGACACGATCCCGTCGCGGGTAGCGGCCGCGACCAGCTCGTCCAGATACCGCCGGTGAGCGTGCTCGACTTCCTCGGGGCGCAGTCCGAGCTCCAGGGCGAGCTGCTCGAGCTCGGCGGCCTCACACGACGTGATCACGAGGTCGGCCAGGGCCCAGTCGAGGGCGTCGAGGTAGACGAGAGCGTCCCCATGCTCGCCATGATGGTGCATTCGCGTGGCCATGCGAGCCAGGTATGGCATGACCGGCAAGGTGTCCGTGGCGATCTGGTGCCTGCGGAGCGTCCGGGTCGTGCGCGCCGCGCCCGGGCACGCCAACCGCGCCGGCTGCGTCGTCAACGCGGCGTTGCCGACGGAACGTGCGAGGACCTGTGCGGTCGCGCGCGCGTCCGAGAGCGCGCGGTGCTCGTGCTCGATGTCGATGCCATGCTCGAGACACGCGTCACGAAGCTTCGCCGAGGTGAGTCTGAGGGTGCAAACGCCCCTGCCCGGGGTGAACCTCGCGGACGCGCGTTCGAGCTCTCGTCCGAGCATCCGGAGATCGAACGCGAGGTTGTGGGCGACGATGACGGCGCCGTCCAAGCGCCTCGCCAGAGCCTCCGCGATCTCATCGAAGTGCGGTGCCACCGAGACCATCGTCGCGCTGATCCCGTGCACGTGCACGGGTCCCACGTCCCGCTCAGGGTTCACCAGAGTGTCCCACTCGTCGATCACCTCACCGCTTCGATCGACGGTGACGGCGGCGACTTCGACGATCCGATCTGTCTTGTGGAAGCCCGTGGTCTCGACGTCCACGGCGACGAGTCGATCAGCGCTGCCCAGGAGCCGCTCGAACATTTCGTCCCACCCTGCAACGGGTCGCCCGGTGGTCGGTGTAGCCCCGCGTCGTCTTCGCACCGTAGCGTCGGCAGGCTTTGGTCACAAGCTGTTTGTCAGCCACCCGTCGCTGCGCCGAGGTGTGGCCAGAGCGCTGGAGACTGTGCGTCGATCACGTTCGCTCCCGGTGGCCCACCGAGAGCAAGCCGTCGTCGGTTCCCCACTTTCCCGGGTGGCCAGTACGGGTGATCATGACCCTGGGCAGAGGGGGGACATGCTCGGCGACTTCGCGGCCGATCCCGAGGCGCGGCTCCTCCAGCGCGCGGTCGAGCGCGGGCTCCTGGCGCAGGACCTCGCCGCGCGCTGCCGGCAGGCGGCGCTGGCCAGCGGTCGCCCGGCCGGTGAGCTCCTCGTGGAGCGCGGGGTGCTCACGCCGGCGCAGGTCGCAGGGCTGCACGGGTCCGAAGACGAGACCCTCGCGCCTGGCGCCCCGCCGACGCTCGCGACGTCGGGCGACGCGACGATGGCCGACGCGGCCACGCTGCCGCCGCCGCCCCTGTCGACGGCGGCGCCGGCGGGCGACATCACCTACATGCCGTTCGCGACGACCCTCTCGACGGGCGCCGCCCCCGCGTCGACGACCCGCTCCGGGACGCCGCAGCCGGGCGACGTGATCGGGGACTTCGAGGTCCTCGGCCCGCTGGGCCAGGGCGGCATGGGCGCGGTGTTCAGGGCCCGGCAGCGGTCGCTCGGGCGCGAGGTGGCGCTGAAGGTCCTCGCCAACGAACGGCTCGCCGGGCAGGCGGTCGAGCGCTTCCTGCGCGAGGCCCGCGCGGCCGCGACCGTCCAGCACCCGCACGTCGTGACCACGTTCCACGCCGGCGCGGACCCGGCCACGGGCCGCCTGTTCATCGCCATGGAGCTCGTCGGGGGCGGCGACGCCGAGCGCCTGGCCGCCGCGGCCGGCGGCCGCCTCCCCGAGGTCCGGGCCCTCGAGATCGCCCGCGACGCGGCCCGCGGCCTCGTCGCCCTCGGGGCGGCCGGCCTCGTGCACCGCGACATCAAGCCGGAGAACATCTTCGTCGCGCCCGACGGCGCGGCGAAGCTGGGCGACCTGGGCCTCGCGCGCCGCCAGGCGGGCGACGACCGCCTGACGCAGACGGGCGCCGTCGTGGGCACGCCCTGCTACATGGCCCCCGAGCAGGCGCGCGGCGAGACGGCGCTCGACGCCCGCGCGGACGTCTACGGGCTCGCCGCGACGCTCTACCGGCTGCTCGCCGGCGCGCGACCGTTCGCGGGCGGCTCGGTGCCCTCGATCCTCCACAGGATCGTCTCCGAGCCGGCGCCCGACGTCCGCCAGCTCGCGCCCGAGGTGACGCCGGCCACGGCCGCGCTCCTCGCCCGCGCCATGGCGAAGGACCCGGGCCGGCGGCACCCGGACGCCGCCGCCTTCCTGGCCGACGTCGAGGCCGCCCTCGCCGCCGCGCGCGACCCGTCGTCGGCGCCGCCGCCCGAGCCCGCCGGTCGTCGCTCACGGACGCTCGTCGTCGTCGTCCTGCTCGCCCTCCTGCTCGCCCTCCTGCTCGTCGTCGCGCTGGCCGCGCTGGCGCTCCGGTGAACCTGGCCCCCGGCGCCGCGTTCGGGGCCTACGACCTCGTGGCCGAGCTGGGCCGCGGCGGCATGGGGGCCGTGTTCCGCGCTCGCGAGCGCGCGTCGAGGCGCGAGGTCGCCGTCAAGGTGCTGCTCGACTCGGCGGCGGCCAGGCCGGAGGACCGCGAGCGCTTCCGCCGCGAGGGCGAGGTCGCCGCCGGGCTCGACCACCCGGGGATCGTCCGCGTCCACGCGGCGGGCGAGGTCGGCGGGCTCATGTTCCTCGCCTGCGAGCTCGTCGAGGGCGCGAGGGACCTGGCCACGGCCGCCCGCGCCCTACCGCCGCTCGAGCGCGCGCGCCTCGTGCGCGACGCGGCGCGCGCCCTGGGCCACGCCCACGCGCGCGGCGTCGTGCACCGCGACGTCAAGCCCGACAACCTGCTCGTCGACGCCGCCGGCCGCGTGCGCGTCTCGGACTTCGGCGTCGCCGGCGGCCGGGCCCTCGAGCGCCTCACGCGCACCGGCGCGATCGTCGGCACGCCGAGGTACATGGCCCCCGAGCAGATCGACGCCGACCGCGACCGCATCGGCCCCCCGGCCGACGTGTGGGCGCTCGGCGTCGTCCTGCACGAGGTCCTCGCCGGCGCCCGGCCGTTCGAGGCCGACTCGCTGGCCAACCTCTACGGCAAGATCGTCGGCCAGCCGCCGCCGGACCTGCGCGTCGTCGCCCCCGACGCGCCCCGCGCCCTGGCCGACGTGGTCGAGCGCGCCCTCGCCAAGCGCCCCGACGCCCGCTATCCGCACGCCGACGCCCTCGCCGATGACCTCGACCTCGCCCTGGACGGCCGGGCCACGCTCGCCGGCGCCGCCGCGAGCCGGCGCCGCCGCCGCCGCGCCGCCGCCGCGGTCGCCGGCCTGCTGGCGGTCAGTGGCGGTGGCGCTCGTCGCGCGGGGCCTCGGCTCCGCGCCGACGCCGGAGCCGCCTCCGCCCGCGCCCGCGCCCGCGCGTCCGACGCCGACGCTCGACCTCGGCCCGGTCGACGAGGGCTGGACCCTCCTCGCCGCCGACGAGGAGGTGTGGCGCGTCGACGCCAGGACCGAGGGCGGCCGCCTCGACGTGCGCGTCGACGGGCGACCCGTCGAGAGCGCGCGGCTCCCGGTCGACGTCCCGGTGCCGTCTGGCGGCTGGCGCCACGTCCACGTCGAGCTGTTCGGCCCCGACGGGGACCTCGTCGCCCGCGAGGAGGTCGGCGTCCTGCGCCTGCCCGCCCACCTCGCGCGCGAGGGCCCGCGCGCCGCGCGCGCGGCCGACGGGTCGCTCCTCCTGCTCGTGCCGCCGCCTGCCGCCCGCAGCTACGCGCGGCCGGACCTGCGCGTGGGGAACAACAACGAGTACTTCGACAAGCTCAGCCGCCTGAGCCTGGACCTCGCGCGCGGGCCGAAGCCCCTGGCGCACCCCTACCTGCTCGGCCGCTGCGAGGTCTCGGCCGGCCAGTTCCGCGCGCGCTTCCCCGACCACGAGGCCGCGCGCGGCGCGCCGCCGGACCACCCCGTGGCCTGGGTCACACGCGAGGACGCCGACGACTACGCCCGCGCGTTCGGCCTGGCCCTGCCCACCCTCGTCGAGTGGATGTGGGCCGCCCGCGGCGGCGACGAGCGGCCCTGGCCCTGGGGGCACGCCGCGCCGGCCGACCTCCCGGCGAACTTCGGCGCGGCGGCCCTGCCGGTCGACTCCCTGCCCGAGGGCGCCGGCCGCTGGGGGCACCTGCACCTGGCCGGCAACGTCCACGAGTGGGTGGCCGTCGAGGCGGACGAGGGCGACGGCCTGCTGGCCCGCTGCCTGGCCATGGGCGGGTCCTGGACGCAGGGGCGCCGGCGCCCGACGTCGGCGACCGACCTGCGCCTCGACGTCCGGCCAGGGAGCCGCCACGACGCCGTCGGGTTCCGCCTGGTCTGGCGCCCGGACCCGTGACCGACCCTCACGCGTCCGCGGCGCGGAGGCCGTAGCGCGCCGAGAACACGGTCGCGAAGCCGAACCCGGCCACCTGCCAGAACCACACGCTCGTGACGAAGAACAGGACCCCGAGCCCCAGGAGGCCGACGAGCGAGAGCGCCAGGGCGGCCAGGGCCACGCCCCAGGCGCGCCAGTAGGCGGGGCCGACCTCGCGGATCCTCCGCAGCGTGCGGCGCGGCGCGAAGACCTCGCCCACGTCGAAGCGCACGCAGTAGTGCGTCATGAACCCGGGCACGGCGATCGTGCCCGCCGCCCACAGGAGCGCGCCCGGGACGGCCAGCCAGCGCCAGGGGGTCAGGGCCGCGAGGGCCAGCAGGGCGCCGCCCGGCGCGTGCCAGCACACCATGCCGACGAAGGTGACCAGGCCGTGCCGCAGGAGCGCCCCGTAGCCGGTCCACGCGGGCCAGGCCGGCAGGCCCTGCTGCATGCGGTGCACCATGTGGATCCGGTGGCCCATGTTGAGGAGCCAGCCGAGCCCCGGCAGGAGCAGGAGCAGGGCCGCGCCCCACAGCACCTCGCGCCGGGCCAGCGGCGACTGGAGCGGGAAGGCGAACGAGGCGCGGAGCGACGGGGGCGTGGCGAGGTCGATCGGGGGCACGCGCCCAGGATACGGTCAGCCCCCGGGGCGGGCGGGAGACCGAGCGCCCGCCCCGGGGGAGACCTCCCATCCGTCACACACCGCGCCTTCGCCTGTCCGGCGCCCGGGGTAAAAGAGGGGGAACCCCCGAGGCAGCGACACCCCGATGACCGCGCGGCGCGACCAGCTCAGGCGTCTCGAGGACCGCGAGTTCGACCTGCTCGTGCTCGGCGGCGGCGCCACCGGCGTGGGCATAGCGCGCGACGCCGCCCTGCGCGGGCTGAGCGTGGCGCTGGTGGAGAAGGGCGACCTGGGCTCGGGCACGTCGCAGACGTCGTCCAAGCTGATCCACGGCGGCCTGCGCTACCTGGAGCAGATGCAGTTCGGCCTCGTGTTCGAGGGCACGCGCGAGCGCGCCGTGCTCATGCGCAACGCCCCGCACCTGGCGCGCCCCCTGCCGTTCATCTTCCCCGTCTACAAGACGGCGCGCGTGGGCATGCTGCAGCTCTCGGCCGGCATGTGGGCCTACGACGTGCTCGCCATGTTCCGCAACTACCGCCGGCACCGCATGCTCACGCGCGGCCGGCTCCTGCGCGCCGAGCCCGAGCTCAACGACGCGGGGCTGCGCGGCGGCGCGCTCTACTACGACTGCATGACCGACGACGCGCGCCTGACGCTCGAGTCGGCGCTCGACGCCGAGGAGCACGGGGCGATCGTCGCCACCCGCTGCGAGGCGACATCGTTCATCCGCGACGAGGCGGGCCGCACGCGCGGGCTCCTCGTGCGCGACGGCCTCGACGACCACGGCCTCACCGGCGAGGGCAGCCCGTCGGCGCCGTTCGAGGTGCGCGCGCGCGTGACGGTCGTGGCCGCCGGGCCGTGGACCGACGCGCTCCTCGAGCAGCGCCTGGGCCGCAAGCTCCTGCGCCCGACCAAGGGCGCGCACCTGGTGCTCGACGGCCCGCGCCTGCCGGTGCAGCACGCGATCGTCCTCACGTCGGTGCGCGACGGCCGGGTGCTCTTCGCGATCCCCTGGGGGGCGCGCACGATCATCGGCACGACCGACACCGACGAGCAGGACGCGCCCGACGCGGTCGAGGCCAGCCGCGCCGACGTCGACTACCTGCTGCAGACGGCCAACCACTACTTCCCGCGCCTGAACGCCGGCCCGCAGGACGTGATCGCCACCTGGGCGGGCCTGCGGCCGCTCATGGGGGCCGACGCCGCCGGCCACGCGTCGGACGTCTCGCGCGAGCACGAGATCCTGTCGCTCGACCCGGGCCTCCTGGCGATCGCCGGCGGCAAGCTGACCACCTACCGCCTCATGGGCGAGCAGGTCGTCGACCGCGCGCTGGAGAAGATGGGCGCCGGGCGCGTCTCGCGCGAGCCCTCGCGCAGCGCCGAGGTGCCGCTGCCCGGCGCGCGCGACCCCGGCGCCCTGCGCGACCTGCGCGCCTACGCCGAGTCGCTGGCGCGCGAGCACGCGCTCGACCCGGACGTCGCCCTGCACCTGACGCGCACCTACGGCCTCCGCGCGCGGCACGTCCTGGCCGCCGGCCAGGCGGCCGGGGTCCGGCCGGGGCGCCTCGTGCCCGACCTGCCCTACCTCGTCGACGAGGCGGTCTTCGCCGCGCGCCACGACAAGGCCCTGCGCCTCGACGACCTCCTGCGCCGGCGCACGCTCGTGTTCCTGCAGGCCAAGGACCAGGGCCTCGGCTGCGCGCGCGAGGCGGCCCAGGCCATGGGCGACGCCCTGGGCTGGGACCCCGCGCGGGTCGACCTCGAGGTCGCGCGCTACGAGCGCCTCGTGGCCGCGTCGCGGCGCTTCCGCGAGGACGCGCCGGCCCCGGTCGGCTAGGCCCGGCCGGAAGGGCGAACTTCACGTGTCTGCGACGGGCCGGGCCGACTCCGGCCGGCGTCGAAGCCCAAGGCCCGGCCGGCCCTCGTGGCGCGTCGCAGATCGCGACGCGCGCCGTCGAGGTCCTCGACACCGGCCCCGCCGCTGCTTGCGGGAGCACGGGTTGCGTCGGGTCGCCGGTTTGCGCACGCGTCGGGCATGCCCTCCTCGGTCACCTCGTTGTCGCGTCGCGGGCTGTGGCTGGGAGTCCTCGTGTGCCTGGCCCTGGCGCTCGAGGTCGGCTTCCTCGCCGTCCACCTGAGCCCGCCGCACGGGTCGTCCGAGCCCAGCCAGGTCCGCGACGACGCGCTCGGGCTGCTCCATGTCGCCTTCCCGGCCTGCCTGCTGGCCGCGGCGCTGCTCTTCACGGCCTACCACTTCCGCGTGCAGCGCGACCTCGCGGGGCAGGTCCGCCTGCGCCAGCGCGAGGCCGAGGCGCGCGAGACGATCGTGCTCCTGGCCCAGCGCCACGTGGCCGCCGACGACCTGGACGCGTTCCTGCGCGACGTCCCACGGCTCGTCGCCGAGCGGCTCGGGGCGGCGCGGGTCGAGCTGGAGCTCGCCGCGCGCGACGGGCAGGAGGCGGTGCGCCTCGTCCACGGCCCGGCGACGACGCCGGGCACGCGCCGGCGGTCGGTGTCGATCCTCGGCGCCGGCGAGGTGATCGGCGCCCTGCACGTCTCGCGGCCGCCCGGCCCCGACGACCCGCGCACGTCCGAGACCCTGCTCGTGCTCTCGAGCTACCTGGCCGCCGCGATCGACCGCATGCGCGCCGCCGAGGACCTGCGCCGGGCGCGCGACGAGGCGCTGGAGAGCGCCCGGCTCAAGAGCGAGTTCCTGGCCACGATGAGCCACGAGATCCGCACGCCGCTGCACGGGGTGCTGGGCATGAACTCGCTCCTCCTCGACACCGACCTCTCGCCCGAGCAGCGCGAGTACGCCGAGGTCGTGCGCCGCTCGAGCGAGCACCTGCTGACGCTGCTCAACGACATCCTCGACCTGTCGAAGATCGAGGCCGACCGCCTCGAGCTCGAGGTGGTCGAGTTCGACCTGTGCCAGGCGGTGCGCGAGACCGTGGGCTTCCTGGCCGAGGCCGCCGAGCAGAAGGGGCTCGCCCTGAGCTGCCGGCTGCACTCCGGGCTGCCGCGGACGGTGCGCGGCGACCCCGTGCGGCTGCGGCAGGTGGTGCTGAACCTGGTCGGCAACGCGGTCAAGTTCACCGAGCGCGGCGGCGTCGAGGTGCGCGCGAGCGCGGAGCCGTGCGCCGGCCCCGAGGTCCAGGTGCGCTTCGAGGTGATCGACACCGGCCCCGGCGTGCCGGCGGCGGTGCAGGGGCGCCTCTTCGAGCCGTTCACGCAGGCCGACAGCTCGACCACGCGCCGTCACGGCGGTTCGGGGCTGGGGCTGGCGATCTGCCGCCGCCTCACGAGCCTGATGGGCGGCGAGATCGGCCTCCAGAGCGCCCCGGGCGAGGGCAGCCGCTTCTGGTTCACGGCCCGCTTCGAGGCGCGCGGGGCGAGCGCGCGCATCACCTCGACCCGCGTCAGCCAGGTGCGGCTCTCCCACCCGCGCGGCACCCGCGCCGAGCGCCGGCCGGCGGCGTCGGACCTCGGCCCCGTCGAGGCCGCCCCGGCGCGCCCGCAGGACGAGCGCCGCCCGACGGTCCTCGTCGCCGAGGACAACCCGATCAACCAGCGGCTGGCCGTGCGCATGCTCGAGCGGCTCGGCTTCCAGGCCGAGGTCGCCGGCAACGGCGAGGAGGCGGTGCGGGCCGTCGCCGCGCGCGACTTCGCCTGCGTGCTCATGGACTGCCAGATGCCGGTCGTCGACGGCTACGAGGCCACGGCGCGCATCCGGGCGGCCTGGGACGGGGTCCGCCCGCGCACGCCGATCATCGCGCTGACCGCCAGCGCCATGCAGGGCGACCGGGAGCGCTGCCTGGCCGTCGGCATGGACGACCACCTCCCCAAGCCCGTGCGCCCCGACGCCCTGCGCGCCGCCCTCGAGTCGGTGCTCGGCCCGGGCCTGGCGGCCGGCGCGGCCTGGGGGAGCGCGGCGCGAGCGGGGTGAGCGCGGTCACAGCGGCCGTCGCTTGTTTCTGATGTCCACGTCCGGGCGCGCGGCGCGATGCTCCGATCCGCAGTGAGGCACCTGTCGCCCTCGCTCCGGCCGCTACGCGGCCTCCGCTCGGGGATGCGCGCCACCGCTCGATCTGCTCGCTTCGCTCGCAGATCAAGCGGTGAGCGCGGTCAGAACAGCGTCAGCTGCCCGCCGACGACGTCCTCGGGCCGCGGCGGGGGCGGCTCGGGCGGGACGAGCGCCTCGAGGCGCGCGAGCGTGTCGGCGTCCTCCGGCCGCTTGTCGTCGCGCCAGCGGGCGATCCGGGGGAAGCGCACGGCGAGGCCGGAGCGGTGCCGGCCGGAGCGGGCCACGCCCTCGCAGCGCAGCTCGAACACGAGCGCCGGCGCGACCACGCGCACGGGCCCGAACTGCTCGGTGGTGTGGCGGCGCACCCAGCGGTCGAGCCGGCGCAGCTCGTCGTCGGCGAGGCCGGAGTAGGCGCGGGCGACGGTGACCAGCTCGCCCGGCGGATCGTCGTCGGGAGCCGCGTCCCACACGGCGAAGGTCAGGGCCGAGTGGAGCGAGGCGCGCCGGCCGGCGCCCGGCTCGGCGGCGACGAGCACGGCGTCGAAGGCGTAGGGGTCGACCTTCCACTTCCACCACTCGCCGCGGCGCCGCCCGGGCTGCCACGGCCCGGCGCGCCGCTTGAGCACCAGCCCCTCGACGCCGCGCGCGCGCGCCTCGTCGCGGGCGCGCGCGGCCTCGGCCCAGGACGACGCGGCGACGAGCGGCGAGGGCCAGAGGCGCGCGCGGGCCTCGGCCGGCAGGGCCGTGAGCAGGGCCTCGAGCCGGGCGCGCCGGGCCTCGAGCGGGGCGTCGCCCAGGGGGGCGCCGCCCTCCTCGAGCAGGTCGAAGGCCACGAACGCCGCCGGCGCCTCGGCCAGGAGCGCGCCGCCCGGGCGCCGGCGCCCGAGCCGGCGCTGGAGGAGCGCGAACGGCAGCGGTCGGTCGCCGCGGACGACGACGAGCTCGCCGTCGAGCACGCAGCCGTCGGGGAGGGCGGCGGCAGCGGCGCGGACCTCGGGGAAGCGCTCGGTGAGCAGCTCGTCGCCGCGCGACCAGAGCCAGGCGCGCCCGGCGCGGCGCACGAGCTGCGCCCGGACGCCGTCCCACTTCCACTCGACCAGCCAGTCGCCGGCGGGCCCGAGCGCGTCGGCCGGCCCCTCGAGCGGGCAGGCGAGCATGAAGGGGAGCGGCCGCGCGGGGTCGTGGACGTCGGCCGGCGCGGCCAGGCGCTCGAGCAGGTCGGGCGTCGGCTCCCAGGGGCCGGCGAGGCGGCGGGTCACGGTGACCTGGTCGAGGCCGGTCAGGCGGGCGACCGCCCGCTCGACGAGCCCGCGCGACACGCCGACGCGCAGCTCGCCCGTGAGCAGCTTCACGAACACGAGCAGCTCGTCCTCGCGCAGCTCGCGCCACCAGTCGGCGACCGCGTCGCGGCGCGCTTCGTCGGCGAGCGGGGCGAGGCCCTGCAGGCGCTCGGCCCAGGCGGCGAGCGAGGCGCCCTCGGCCTCCGGCGGCGGGGCCGGGCGGGCGGCGTCGACGAGCAGGGCGATCGCCTCGGCGAGGTCGCCCGTGGCCAGCGCCGAGGCCTCGAGCTGCCAGGCCGGCGCGCCGGTGACGTGCAGGGCCCACCCGGCGAGCGCGCGCGCGGTGACGAGCCGCTGCAGGCGGCGGCCGGCGAGCAGGAACAGCCCCCAGGCCGCGTCGGCCGGCGGGGCGGCGCGCAGGTAGGCCTCGACCGCCTGCACCTTGCGCTCGGTCGAGCGCGTGCCGTCGAGCTCGGCGAACAGGGCGGCGAAGCGCCTCACGGCGCCTCGGCCGCGGGCTCGAGGAAGCCGGCGTGGAAGTCGGCCTCGCCCTGGAACTCGGTCGGCAGGGCGGCGGCGTCGAGCCCCGCCTCGCGCAGGGCGCGGGCGAGGGCGTCGGCGTGGCCGTGCGTGACCAGGACGCGGCGCGCGCCCGTCTCGCGCGCCGTGCGCAGGAGCGCCGGCCAGTCGGCGTGGTCGGAGAGGACGAAGCCGCGGTCGACGCCGCGCCGGCGGCGGATCCCGCGCACGCGCATCCAGCCGGACGCCAGCGCCGTCTCCTGCTCGCCCAGGCGCCGCAGCCAGGGGCTGCGGTGCGCCGAGGGCGGGGCGAGGACGAGCTCGCCCGCGAAGCGGGCGCCGGCCGGGGCGGCGGTGACGACCGCGCACGGCGGCAGGCGCACGCCCGCCTCGCGGTATGCGTCGACGAGCGGGGCGATCGCGCCGTGCAGCCACACGGGGCGGTCGCCGCGGCCGGCGAGGGCCAGCTCGGCCAGGAGCCGCTGCGCCTTGCCGAGCGCGTAGCAGAAGAGGACGGCCGCGCGGCCGCGCGCCGCGCAGGCCTCGACCCAGGCGAGCACCTCGCGCGCGACCTCGCCGGCGGGCCGCCAGCGGAAGATCGGCAGGCCGAAGGTGGCCTCGGTGACGAGGACGTCGCAGGGGACGACCTCGAACGGGGCGCAGGTGGGGTCGGGCGCGCGCTTGAAGTCGCCGGTGGCGACCCACACCTGGCCGCCGCGCTCGAGGCGCACCTGCGCCGAGCCGAGGACGTGCCCGGCGGGGTGCAGCGAGACGGTCACGTCGCCCAGCGTGACGCGCGCCCCGTAGGGCAGCGGCTCGATCCGCGCGCCCTCGGGCAGGCGGCGGGCCAGGAGCGGCGCCGAGGGCGCCGCGCACAGGTAGCGGCCGGCGCCGGGGCGCAGGTGGTCGGCGTGCGCGTGGGTGATGACCGCCGTCTCGACCGGGCCCCACGGGTCGACGTGGAACCCGCCCGCGCCGCACGCGAGCCCCTCGGGCGAGGGCGTGAGCAGGTCGTCGTCGTCCACGAAGGTCAGGATACGCGCCGCGCGCGCGGCGGGGCCGTCAGCGGCGGACGACCGCCGTGGCCTGGAGGAGCTCCGCGCCGGCCAGCCACAGCGCCGCCGCGTCGTTCGGGCCGGTCCGCTCGAAGACGCCGTCGGCGTCGGCGCGCCCGCGGACGTCGAGCAACGCGGCGAGCAGCGCCTCGTGGCGCTCGCGCGTCTCCTTGACGCCGAGCTCGATCCCGGCGCTGCGCGGGTCCATGCCCACGGCGGCCAGCTCGTCGGGCGCCTCGAGGGCGGCCTCGAGCAGGGCGGCGCGGAGGAGGCGCGGCAGCGCGTCGGCGAGGTCGCGCGAGGACGCGAACACGTCGACCGTGCGCGCCACGCCGCGGATCGACACGGCCACGGCGCGCAGGCCGCGCTCGTCCTCGAGCAGGCCGCGGAGGCGGCGCTCGAGGTCGCGCGCCTCGGGCTCGAGGCGCGCGAGCTCGCGGCGCAGCCGGTCGAACTGCAGCGTCGGGTCGGCCATGACCTCGAGGAGCACGGCCACGGGGCCGGGCTCGCCGCCGGCGATCATGGCGGCGCGCACGCGGCTGGGGGCGATCAGGGGCGCGCGGAGGAGCGGCTCGCGCCGGGCGCGGCCCTCGATCGCCGCCAGGGCGTCGAAGCCGGCGGGCGTGACGGGCAGCTCGACGCGCCCGCCGATGCGCTGGGGGCGCGAGGCGAGGCGCAGGCCGCAGGGGGCCTCGAGGAGCTCGCCCGCGAGCACGCGGTAGCTGCCGGCCCCGTCAGGCGGGCGCACGACGCAGCGCTCGGGCTCGGGCGGGGCGGCCTCGCGCACGGTCGGCAGGGCCGGGACGCGGGCGCGCCCGAGGCGGTCGCGGGCCGCCGGGTCGCGGGCGAAGAAGAAGGTCACGCCGCGGTAGCGCGCGCCGTCGGAGAGCTGCAGCCGGCCGAGGAGGGCGGCGACCTCGGCCGGCGGCGGCGGGGCAGCGGGTCGGGCGCAGCCCGGCCGAGGGCGGGGTCGGCCGGCGCCGGCGCCCCGATCGGCGCAGCGGCGACCAAGGCGCGGCGGCGACCGGGCGGGCGGCGGGGCGGCGACGGGCGCCGGCGGCAGAGGGCCTCGGCGACCACGATCGGCTCGGGGGCGGGCTCCGGCGGGGTGGGAGCGGGGAGCTCGATCGGCGGGGGGAGGAGGTCGGGCTCGACCTCGATCCCGACCTCGGCGCCGACGGCCAGCGCGCCGAAGGTCGCGGGGCTCCAGGCGGCGGGCGCCGGGGCGGCCGGGGCGGCGGGCGCCGCGCCGGGCCCCGGGGCCAGCCGGATGACCGCGCCGAGCACGGCCAGGACGACGAGCCCCACGCAGGCGGCGGCCAGGCGGGCGAGCGGGCGCGCGTCGGGCTCGGCGTCGGCGAGGGCGCGCAGGCGGGCGACGTCGGCGGGCGAGAGGTGCTCGAGGGCGCGCAGGGCCTCGGCGATCTGCTCGCGGGCCTCGGCGCAGCCGGGGCAGCCGCGCAGGTGGTCCTCGGCGAAGGCGCGGTCGTCGGGGGCGATGGTCGGGGGGGCGACGGTCGGGGGGGCGACGGCCGGGGGCCCGGCGGCGCCGGGAGGCTCGAGGAGGTCCGGGAGGAGCTGCCGGACGCGGGCGCAGTCGACGGTGAGCGGAGTCACGCGGGGCGCCTCCCGGGGGCCGAAGTGGCCCCGGCGCATCGTAGCAGCCGCGGCGGGGCGCCGCCGCCGCGGTCAGTCGAGCTCGGCCACCCGCTCGGCGAAGCGCTGCCGGGCGCGGTTGAGGCCGGACTTGACCGTGCCCAGCGCCAGGCCGGTGCGCTCGGCGATCTCCTCGTAGGAGCAGCCCTGGAGGTCGCGCAGGACGATGAGCACGCGGTCGCGCGCGGCGAGCTGGCCGAGGGCGCGCAGGACGACCTCGCGCCGCTCGAGCGCCTCGACCTGGGTGTCCTGGGCGGCGGCGGTCGCATCGATCACCTGCTCGTCCGAGCTGCAGAGCTGCGGCCGGCGGCGGCGCGCGCGCAACTCGTCGCGCGCGACGTTGCGCGCGATGTGGAACAGCCACGTGGTGAAGCGCGACGTCGTCCGGTAGACGCCGGCGTGCCGGTAGATCTTGAGGAACGTCTCCTGGGCCAGGTCCTTCGCGCGGTCGGCGTCATGCACGATCCCCGTCAGGTAGCCCACGAGCGGCGCCTGGTAGCGCTGCACCAGCTCCCCCAGGCTCGCCCCGTCTCCGCGTCCCAGCGACGCCATGAGCTCGTCGTCGGTCCGCAGCGCCTCGGTCACCACTCTGCACCCCCTGACACGTCCACCTGCGCCGGCCGGTTCCACGCGGCACCTCATTGCAAGCGGGTTGCCGGCGGCGGCGCGCGCGGGAGGTGCTTGCGCGCAAAAGAGTTGTCGCAGCCGAGGGCGGTCGGCCAGGTAAAGCGCAAGGTGGCCTTACAGCGGGGCGCCGGCCCGGGGGCCGGGCGGTGGTCCGTGGTAAAGTCGCCCGCGATGAACGCCCCGGCCGAGCGCGGTCCCGTGGCGCCGAGCGACTGGACTCGACTCGGTCGCGGGACCGTCGTCCCCATCCTGCTGCTGGTCGGCCTGCTCGTGGTCCTGGCCCACGTGCACATGGACCTCGCGACCGGCTACATGGCCCCGCGCGTGGTCGCCGAGGGGCGGCGGGTCCTCGTGTTCTTCGACGAGGGCGGGCGCGAGCCGGCCTTCTACTGGCGCGCGAGCGAGGACGGCGGGAAGACCTTCGGCCGGCGCGACCGCGTCCACGGGGTGCTCGGCGGGGCGGTGCTCCACGGCGACCGCCTGGTGACCCTCCTGGCGGACGACGGCCCGCGGGGGGCGCGCTGGTTCTTCTCGCTCTACGACAAGAAGACGCTCGAGCGGCGCTGGTCGGGGACGTTCGACGATCCGGAGCTCGGCCTCGACCACCCGCGGCACCTGGCGCGCCTGGGGGGCGCGGTCTACGCGCTGGGGACCGACCGGCAGGGGAGCCTGCGGGCGGCGCGCCTGGGCGAGTCGCGGGCCATGCTCCCGACGCCGGCGCGGCTGCCCGACGCGGTGGTGCTGAAGCCGGGCGACCGGCCGGCGCCGCCCGTGTTCGTCACCTCGGCCGAGCTGCCCGGCCCGACGTCGCGCCTCCTCGTCTTCTGGCGCGTGCTGGCCGACCCGACCGGCTCGCGGCTCGGCCCGGGCGAGGTGCGCTGGACGACGCTCGAGCTGGACGCCGAGGGGGCGCCGCGCTTCGGCACGATCGCCAAGTTGCCGCTCGACCTGGTCGCCGCGGCGGCGGTCACGACGCCGGCCGGCGAGGTGCTGCTCCTGGGCGCGCCGACCGAGACGCCCGAGGGACCGGCGGTCCACGTGTGGCGGGTGCTCCAGACGGGCCTGCCGGAGCTGCGCGAGCGCGTAACCTACGCCCGGGAGGGGCTCACGGGCAGCGCGGGCGTGACGGCGCTGGCGGCGGCGTTCGCGGAGGGCGACGCGGGCGCCGAGCGCCTCCTCATGATGGCGCAGATCGGCGGCTCGATCCGCTACCGGATCCGCGAGGGCGAGGTCTGGTCGGAGTGGCTCGACCTGGCGCGCGTCCCGGCCGAGCAGCGGGCCGTCGTCTACGGCTGGGGGGCGTCGCTCCTGGCGCTGGCCGCGGCGCTCGTGCTCCAGGGGCTCGCGGCGCTGCGGCGCCGGCCGCGACCGCCCGGCCCGCCGCGCGACCTGGGCGAGCTGTGCGCGCGGGCGCTCGCCGAGCGGGCGCAGGAGCAGGCGCCGGCGCCCGTCGAGGCGGCGGCGCCGGCGGCGGAGGTCGAGCCGGAGCTGTCGGAGGCGGCGCCCCTGCCCGAGCGCATGCTGGCGTTCCTGGTCGACCTCGGCTTCGTGGTCGTGACCATCCTGGGGCTCGTGCAGGTGTTCGCGCCGGGCCTGGGCGAGCGCGCGGCCTCGGACCCGCGGGGGCAGCTCGCGCTGGTGGCCATGTTCGTGGCCGCGGTCGTCGCCTACTTCGCCGTGTTCGAGGCGCTCTTCGCGCGCACTCCAGGCAAGCGCCTCCTCGACCTCGAGGTGCAGGACCTGAAGGGGGGGCGGCCGACGCGCTGGGCGCTCCTGTGCAGGAACCTGTTCCGGGTGGAGCTGCTCCTGCCGCCGCCCTACCTGACGATGATGCTCGCGCTCCTGATGATGGTCGTGAGCCCGCACCGGCAGCGGCCGGGCGACCTCCTGGCGCGGACGGCCGTGCGGCGGGCGCGGCCGGCCGGGGGCGCGGCCTGAGCGCGTCGCCGCCCGAGCGGCCGGCCCGCTTCGCGGGGACCTGGTACCCCGACCGGCCGCAGGCGCTCGAGGCGATGATCGACGCGGCCCTGGCCGCTGCCGCCGGGCCCGCCCCGGCGCCGGCGCGGGCGGTCGTCGCGCCACACGCGGGCTACCGCTACTCGCTGTCGATCGCGGCGGCCGCCTACGCGCGCGTGGTCGTGCCCGAGGTGGTCGTCGTCCTGTGTCCTAACCACACCGTCCCGCCGCCGATCGTCTCGGCGTGGTCCGGCGGCGCGTGGCGCACCCCGCTCGGCGCCGTGGCGGTGGCCGACGACCTGCTCGCGCGCCTGCGGGCGGCGAGCCCGCTGGTCGTCGCGGACACGCGGGCGCACCAGGACGAGCACGCGGTCGAGCTGCACCTGCCGCTCCTGCAGCGGCTGCGGGCCGGGCGGCCGCTGCGCGTGGCGCCGGTCGTCGTCGCGGCCCCGGGCGCCGACGACCTGCTGGCGCTGGGCGACGCGCTCGCCGACGTCATCGGGGCGGACGACGTGCTCGTCGTCGCGTCGACGGACATGAACCACCACGAGGCGGCCGACGTCACGCGCCGCAAGGACGAGCGCGCGCTCCGCCCGCTCCTGGCCCTCGACCCGGCCGGGCTCCTCGCGACGTGCGCGCGCGAGCAGGTGAGCATGTGCGGCGTGCGGCCCACGACGGTCGCGTTGCAGGCGGCGCGGCGGCTCGGAGCCACACGGGCGGAGCTCGTCCGGCACGGCCACTCGGGCGAGGTCTCGGGCGACGACCGGCGGGTCGTGGGCTACGCCGGGGTCGTCGTCACGTAGGCCTCACGCGCTCGTCGCGCGGTCACTCGGCCGGCGCGGCCCCGAGTGTGCGCTCGAGGAAGTCGGCCGCCTCGTCGAGCACCAGCGGCAGGAGGGCCGCCGCGGAGTAGTGGCCGGCGGGCAGGGTCAGGCTCGCCGGGCGGCCGAGCGCCGCGTGGAGGCGGACCTGCGCGTCGGTCGGGACGACGTCGTCCCAGCGGGCCATGATCACGAGCGCGCGCCGGGCGTCGACGTGGGGCGCCAGGGCCAGCGGGTCCGAGGGCACGGCCGCGGCGATCCGGCGGCGCAGGTCGGCGACGTCGGCGACGCCGCCGGCCAGGCGCTCGCGCGCGTAGCGGCGCACGCGCGGCTCGGCCGAGCGGGTGATCACGGAGGCGAGGTCGCCGCCGGCGAGGACGAGCACGCTCGCGCCGACGCGGGGCTCGACGGCGGCGAGGATCGTCGTGGCGATCCCGCCCAGGCTGGCGCCGACGGCGCCGACGCGGGCGGGGTCGACCTCGGGGAGCGTCGTCAGCCAGTCGATCGCGCGGCGGCGGTCGACGATCGCCGTGCGCAGGACGCGCTCGAGCCGCTCCTCGCCCTGCGCCCCGTCGAGGAGGCTCTCGGCGCGCAGGACGACGGCGGCGTGCAGGCCGCGCCGCGCGAGGGCCTGCGCGGCGAGGATCGAGACGTCATTGCGGCCGCCGAGGATCGGCGAGACGACCACCGCCGGACGCCGGCCCGCCGGCGCCGGGTCGGGCGCGTGGTGGACGATCTGCACGAGATGCGGCGCCGCGTCGCCGGGGGCGGTCACGCGGACCTGCACCCAGCGGCGGGTCCAGCCGCGGCCGCGCTCGTGGTTGAACTCGGCCACGACCTCGGGCGGCGTCCCGGCCTCGGGGTAGTGGAAGCGCGCCGCCACCTCGGGCGGGAGCGGGCGCGGGCCGGCGTAGGCGGGGTCGAGCGGCCCGCGGGAGGCGAGCGCCGCCAGGACCAGGGCGGCGTAGGCGCCGACGACCCCCGCGAGGGCGCCGGCGGCCCAGCCGGCCCGCCGTCGCCAGCGGCGCGCGGGCGGGGTGGGCGGGCCGGGCGCGGGCGCGGGCGCCTCGGCGCTCACGAGCGCGAGATCGGCAGCGACCTCGGGCGGGCCTTGACCTTCTCCGCCAGCACGCCGGTGAGGCGGTCGACGATCCCCCACAGGGCCTCGGCCAGGGGGGTCCCGTCGGCCTGGCTCTCGGCGGCGAGCGCGGGGCGGCCGGCGTCGCCGGTGCGGCGCACGCGCGTGTCGAGCGGGAGCGCGCCGAGGAAGGGCAGCTTCCACTCCTCCGCCGCGTCCTGGGCGCCGCCCGTGCCGAAGACGTCGTCGTGCTCGCGGCAGTGCGGGCACACGTAGTAGCTCATGTTCTCGACGAGGCCCAGGACCTCGGTCTTGGTGGCGCGGAACAGGTCGACGGCCTTGCGCGCGTCGGCGAGGGCCACCTCCTGCGGCGTGCAGACGACCACGGCGCCCGTGAGCGGGACCGACTGCGCCAGCGTGAGCTGCACGTCGCCCGTGCCCGGCGGGAGGTCCATGACGAGGTAGTCGAGCTCGCCCCACTGCACTTCGCCCAGGAGCTGCTGGATCGCGCCGTGGACCATGGGGCCGCGCCAGATCGCGGCCTTCTCCGGCTCGACCACGAAGCCGAGCGACATGGTCTTCACGCCGTGGGCCTCGTAGGGCAGGAGGAGCGGGTTGCCCTCCGGGCCGCGGCCCTCGCCCTGCGCGTGGCGCAGGGCCATCTCCTCCAGGAAGGCGTTGCGCGTGACGCCCATGAGCAAGGGGACGCTCGGGCCGTAGACGTCCGTGTCGAGGAGGCCGACGCGCGCGCCGGCGCGGGCCAGGCCCACGGCGAGGTTCACGGCGATCGTCGACTTGCCCACGCCGCCCTTGCCGCTGCCCACGGCGATGAAGTTCTTCACGCCCGGGGCCAGGACCTTCTTCTTCGGCGCGTCCTCGGGCGCGCCGGCGAACGACGACGGGATGCGCCCCTCGACGGTCACCTCGACGCCGCCCGGAGCCACGTCGCGCAGGGCCTCCCTGCAGGCCTGCTCGACCCCGCGGCGCGCGGGCGTGAGCGGGCCCGGGAACTCGACGCGCAGGCGCACGGCCCCATCGGTGGTCAGGTCCTTGACGAAGCCGAGGCCGACGATGTCCCCGGTCATCCCGGGCGCGGAGATGCGGCGGAGGGCCTCGAGGACGGACTCGGTCTTCACGGCTGCGGTCACGGGCGGCTGGCCTCGCAAGGAAGTGGCGATGGCGGGCCGCGGCCCGCCGTCGGCCGGGATTGTACTGCGACCTGGCGCCGGCTTGCCGGTCACGCGCGGAAGTAGGCGCGGGCCCTCACGAGGTCGTCGGCTCCGGGGGGGAGGTCGTCCTCGTGCAGGATCGCGCCGGCGGGGCACACGGCGGCGCAGGCGCCGCAGTCGATGCACTCGTCGGGGTGGATGAAGAGCTGGACTCCGGGCAGCCGCAGGCCGCGCTCCGACCGCGGGATCGCGGCCAGGACCTCGGGCGCGACCGGCCCGAGGATGCAGTCGATGGGACACGCTTCGAGGCAGGCCGCGTCCAGGCAGCCGACGCAGGCGCTCGTGATCACGTAGGTCATGGGCGTTCACCTCCGGGCCGGCCTCACGCATTCACCGGGCCGGACGGAGGGCACCGCGCTGCCGTTGGAGCACCGGACAACCGGTGGACAGACACCGGCTAGCCGGTGTACACCGGCTTGACGGTGGACGAGCTCGCTCTGATCGAGGACGTGGCCGGCGCGTGCGCCGGCGGTCATACGCGCGTGGCGCTGACCCGTCGGGTGGCGGCCGCGCTGGATGTCCACCTGCCGGCGCGGGGCCTGGCCCTGGCCTGGGTGGAGGAGGGCGGCGGCCTGGCGGTGGTCGGGCTGGGGCGGGCGAGCGGCGGCGCGTGGGACGTGGTCGAGGACGACGGCACGATCGCGGCGGCCGTGCGGGAGGCGCAGGCCGCGCTGGGGCCGCTCGAGCGCGCGATCCGGGGCGCGGGGCGGCGGCTGGTCCTGCCGCTGTTCGAGGAGGGGGTGCCGGTCGGCGGGGCGGTCGTCGACCTGCGCCGGCCGCACGGACGCGCAGCGCCGACGGCCGACGAGGCGTGGCCGAGGTCGGCGCTGCAGCGGGCGCTGGCGGCGGTGCTCCACGCGGGGCACCGGGCGTGCCGCACGATCGAGCGCGTGGCCGAGACGTCGCTCCGGGCCCACGAGGAGGCCCGGACCTTGCGGCAACGGCTGGCGTCGCAGGAATCCGGGGTGGTGGAGGCGCGCAGTCGGGCCATGCAGGCCGTGCTCTCGCGCGCCGACCTCGTCGCGGCGCACGACACGACGGTGCTCCTGCGCGGCGAGTCGGGGACCGGCAAGGGGCTGCTCGCCCGGCGCATCCACGCGCGGTCGGCGCGGGCCGACGGGCCGTTCGTCCACGTGGACTGCGCGGCGCTGCCGCCGGGCCTCATCGAGAGCGAGCTGTTCGGCCACGAGGCGGGCGCGTTCACGGGCGCGACGCGGCGGCACGTGGGGAAGGTCGAGCGCGCCGCCGGCGGGACGCTGTTCCTCGACGAGGTGGGCGAGCTCCTGCCGGGCGTCCAGGCCAAGCTCCTGCGGCTCCTGCAGGAGGGCACGTTCGAGCGCGTCGGCGGGGAGCGCGCGCTGAGGGCCCGGGCGCGCGTCGTCGCCGCGACGCACCGGCCGCTCGAGCAGATGATCGTCGACGGCCAGTGGCGGGCCGACCTCTACCACCGCCTGTGCGTGTTCCCGCTGCACGTCCCGCCGCTGCGGGAGCGGCCGGAGGACGTCCCGCCGCTGGTCGAGGCCGCGCTGGCGCGGGCCGGCGCCCGGCTCGCTCGTCGGGCGCGCCCGACGGTGACCACCGAGGCGCTGGCGCGGCTCGTCGCGCACACCTGGCCGGGGAACGCGCGGGAGCTGGAGAACCTGGTCGAGCGCGCCGCGATCCTCGCCCGCGGCGGGCCGATCGACGGGCGCGCGCTCGACGAGGCGGGCCTGGCCGGGCCTCGCGCCGCGCCCCTCCCGCCGCCCGCGGTCGGCGGACCGGTGACCCCGCTGGACCAGGCGATCCGCGAGGCGCTGGCGCGCGCCCTCCGCGCCGCGCGGGGCCGGATCTACGGGCCAGGCGGGGCCGCCGCCCTGCTCGGGCTGCGGCCGAGCACGCTGCAGACGAAGATGGTCGCGCACGGGCTGCGCCGGGCGGACTTCCTGCCCTGACCGGGGCCGTTCGGTCGTGCGACGGCGGGCGGCCGGGTCTAGACTGGCGCCTGCCGGCGAGCGCCGGCGCGAGGGGGAGGCGCGGTGCGACAGGGGCGGCTGAGCGGGCGAGCGGTCGTGGTCACCTGCCTCCTGGCCGCGCTCGGCGCGGCGCGCGCGTGGTCGACGGATGACGCCGGTGCGACGGCCTACTTCCCGCTCGAGGTCGGCCGCTCGTGGACCTACAACCTGCGCATCACGACGGGGCAGCAGACGCGCACGATCGAGTACACGACGCGCATCGCCCGGGTCGACGACGTGTCGGGCGTCCCCTGCGCCGTGTTCGAGGACCACTCGGGCGAGCGGCTGCTGCAGGTCAACTGGTACGCGCTCGACGCGGCCAGCGGCGCGATCGTGCAGCCGCAGCGGCAGACGCGCGGCGTCGTCGGGGTGCTGTGCGCGCGCCAGGGCGAGCGGGTCGGCGCGCCGGGGCGGGTGCTGCTCACGGGCGAGGCGGTGGCGGCGCTGCCGGGCAAGACGAGCTGGGAGTGGGCCTCGTCCGACGGGTCGTCGCGCGGGACGGTGACCCTCGTCGGGCGCGAGAAGCTGCGCCTGCGCAACCACGGCGAGCTCGACTGCCTCGTGCTCGTCGACGAGGGCACGTCCTCGTCCGGCGGCCGCACGGCGCGGATCGAGCGCAAGGTGTGGCTCGCCTCCGGGATCGGCTGCGTGCAGGAGCGGACGACGATCTCCGCCGGCGACGCGACCACCGAGAGCGAGGCCACCCTCATCCGCCACGATTAGTAGGTACTCGACGGCTGCGGCCGCGGATGCCGGGCGGGGAGGCGCGCGCGCGGGGACGTAGGATCAGGCGATCGATACGCCCCGCGCGCGCGCCTCCCCGCCTCGTCCTCCGCGGCCTCGCCTCGCTTGCGGCTCCGAACACCCGCCGTGGTGTGATCGCGGGCGTGATGGCGGGTCGTCGCCACGGGGAGCGGGACGCTCGTCGACGAGTCAGGGCGGCGCTCGGGGCGAGGATCCGGCACGAGTGAAGCGCCGCTGCGGTGAAGGCCGGCTGCGTGAAGGCCGGCTGCGTGAAGGCCGGCTGCGTGAAGGCCGGCTGCGGTGAGAAACCGCGGCGGTGAATGCCGCGGCGGCAGGCGCCGGCGCGCGCACGTTCGGGCCGCGAGGTGCCACCCTGCGCGAAGGCGGGTAGAATCGCGCCCTTCGAGGGAGGTGCCCCGTGCGCCACGTCCGCCTGGCCGCCCTGCTGCTCGCCGTGATCGCCGCGCCCGTCGTGGCCCAGGACACGCCCTCGCCGCCGGGCGACGAGGCCCAGCCGTCGCAGCCGCAGGCGCGCGTCGCGCCCGAGGGGCTGGAGGGGGTGAGCTGGTACCCCCTGCACGTGAACCGGCGCTGGACCTACACGGTCAACTTCCGCATCGAGTCGACCGCGGGCGACGCGCAGGAGCCGGAGCAGGCGCCCTACCGGCTCGAGGCCTACGTCACGGAGCCGCAGTCGGTCGACGGCCGGCCGGCGGCGGTGCTCGAGTGGAAGCTCGACAACGAGCTGGCGCAGCGGTCGTTCTACGTCACGCGCGACGGGGTCCTCTACTGCGTGAAGCGGATCCAGGGCTTCGGCGAGCACATGAAGGAGTTCACGCTGGCCGAGCCCCAGCCCAATGCCCGCGACGAGATGACCGTCGGCCAGGAGTGGGTGTGGGTGGGCAAGGCGGGCCCGACCCCCGGGCGGCAGACCTTCAAGGTCGTGCGCGAGGAGGAGGTCGCCACGCCGGCCGGCACGTTCAAGGCGCTCGTCCTGCAGATCGAGTTCAACGGCGAGGACGACAGCCGCGGAACGACAACGCGCTGGCTGGTGAAGGGGCTCGGGATCGTGCGCGAGGTGAGCGAGGTGCGCACCGCCACGGCCGTGTTCCGCACCGAGGGCACGCTCTCGCGCTTCGAGGGCGGGGCGCAGTAGCGCCGCGTGCGGCTGCCCCGGCGCGCCGCGTTGCGGCTGCTCTTCGGCGGCGCCCTGGCCGCGGCCACGGGCTGCCCGCCGCCGCGTCGCGGCCCGGCGGCGGCCCGTCGCGGTCCGATAGGCGGCCCGGTCGGCGCCCAGGTCGGGGGCCGCATCTGGGGAGACGACCCGGAGCTGGGCCACCTCCTGCGCGACGGCGCCCTGCGCGACCGGTCGCCCGCGCGCGAGGAGCAGGCGGGCGTCCTCGTCGTCGGCGCGGGCGTGGCCGGCCTGGCCTGCGCGTGGCGCCTGGCGCGCGACGGGGTGGACGACGTGCTCCTCGTCGACGTGGGGCAGGACCCGGGCGGCAACGCGCGCGGGGGCAGGAACGACGTCAGCGCCTTCCCCTGGGGCGCGCACTACCTGCGCGTGCCGACGACCGAGCACCGCGCGCTCGAGCGCTTCCTCGAGGACGTCGGCCTCCTGCGCGGCCGCGACGCGCGCGGCCGCCCCGACTGGGACACGCGCGCCGTGTGCCCCGCGCCGCACGAGCGCCTGTGGCAGGCGGGCCTGTGGACCGAGCACCTGTTCCCGCCGCCGCTCTCCCACGGGCGCGACGACCTCGAGGCGATGGCCGCGTTCCAGGCGCGCGTCGACGCCCTCGCCCGCCGGCGCGGCGCCGACGGCCGGCGCGCGTTCGCCCTGCCCGTCGACGCGTCGTCGCGCGACCCGGAGCTCCTGGCCCTCGACGGGCTCTCCATGGCGGCGTGGCTCGAGCGCGAGGGGCTCGCCGGCTCGGCGGCCCTGCGCTGGTGGGTCGACTACGCCTGCCGCGACGACTACGGCTGCGCGCTCGAGGACACGTCCGCCTGGGCCGCCCTGCACTACTTCGCCGCGCGCAGCTCGGACGACCCCACGCGCGACGTGACGCTCACCTGGCCCGAGGGCAACGCGCGGCTCGTCACGCTCCTGCGCGGCGCGGCGCCGCGGGCCCGCTTCCTCGGGCGCGCCCCCTGCGTGCGCCTCGAGCCCGGCGCGGCGCCGGGCGCCCCGTCGGCGGCGCACGTCTACGATGCCGGCGCGGGCGAGGTCGTGCGCTACGTGGCGCGCGAGGTCGTGTGGGCGGCGCCGCGCTTCGTGCTCGCGCGCGCGCTCGACGCGCCGCCGCCCGGGCTCGAGGCGTTCACCTACGCGCCCTGGCTCGTGGCAAACGTGACGCTCGCCCGCGCCCCGGGCGGCGCCGGCGCCCCGCTGGCCTGGGACAACGTGTTCTACGGCAAGCCGTCGCTGGGCTACGTCGTGGCCAACCGCGGCGCGCCGCCCGACGCGCCCTGCGTCGTCACCTGGTACCGCCCCTTCGCCGACCAGCCGCCGGCCGAGGCGCGCGCGCGGCTGCTCGCCCTCGACCACCGGGCGATCGTCGACCTCGCGCTCGGCGAGCTGCTCGAGGTGCATCCGTCGCTCGCGGAGCACGTGCTCGCCGTCGACGCCTGGCGCTGGGGGCACGCCATGATCCGCCCCACGCCGGGCTTCACGTGGGGGCCGGCGCGCGCGGCCGCGCTCGAGCCGATCGGCGCCCTGCTCCAGGCCTGCTCGGACCTGTCGGGGATCCCGGTGTTCGAGGAGGCCTTCTACCGCGGCGTGCTCGCGGGCGAGGAGGTCCTGCGCCGGGCGGGGCGGCCGTTCGAGTCGCTGCTCTGACGGCGGTCACCGCGTGATTCTGATGAGCCGACGTCAGCCGCTCTGGCCGCCCATGGGACACGACGGCAACGAAGACGACGGAGGGCGCGAAAGGACCAAGGCCATGACCCTCCGGGTCCTTCGTCGACCTTCGTTGCCTCCGTGTCCCATGCCAGTCCACACGGTGGACTTCGATCACCACGACCGGCGAGCGCCGTGAGTCACGGCGCGGCGACCGCCGGGCGAGGCGCCGGCGGCACGAAGTTCGGCAGCGCGCGTCCGCGCCGGGCGCGGCGGCGGGCCTCCCACGGCTCCATGCGGCACACGTCGCGCGCGTCGCAGCGGGTGCACTCGGCCGCGTCGCGCGGCGCCGGCTCGATCACGCCGTGGGCGATCCCGGCCACGATCCGCTTGATGTGCTCCTCGGCCCGGCGCAGGGTCGGCCGCAGGGGGACCTTGTGCAGGCGCACGCGCCGGTCGTCGTCGGCGTCGACGCCCGCGCGCTCCCAGGCGGTCCCGACCGCCGGCTCGACGACCCCGGTGCGCCGGCGCGTGCCGAGCGCCGCGAACGCGGCGCCGAGCGGCTCGAGGTCGAACACGCGCTCGAGCGCCAGCAGGTAGACGGGGAGCTGCAGCCGCTCGCCCTGGTGCATGCCGTCGAGGTAGCGCGCGTCGACCTCGCGGCCGCCGAGCTTGTAGTCGGTGACGAAGCCGCGCGCGCGGGCGGGGGGCGCGTCCGGCGCGTCAGCCGGCGGCGCCGCCGCCGGGGCGAGGTCGATCCGGTCGATGCTCCCCTTGAGGCGCACCTGCCCGCCGAGCTCGGGCGCCTCGATCACGAGCGGCCCGGCCTCGGCGTCGGGGCCGAAGCGCAGCTCGAAGCGGTGCGGCGTGAGGCCGGCGCGGCGGCGGAAGGCCGGGTCGTCCTCGCCGACGAAGGCGCGCAGGTCGACGAGGGCGCGGCGGCGGAAGGCCTCCTCCTCCAGGCCGACGTCGAGGCCGCGCGCGTGCCGCGCGAACGCGCGCTCGAACGCCTCCTCGACCGGGCGGCCCTGGTCGTAGACCTGCTCCAGCGCGCCGTGGAGGATCATGCCCTGCCGCCGCGCGTCGAGGCCCTGCTGCGCCAGGTCGTCCTCGCGCTGCGCGCCGAGCAGGTGGTGGACGAAGTGCTTGTAGGGGCACGTGGCGTAGGCCTCGAGCTCCGAGGCCGAGTAGACGCGGTCGAGCGCGCGCGCCCCGGGCGGGCGGCGCAGGGCGGCGTCGGGGCGCGTGAGGGCCGCGGCCGTGCGCGCCAGCTCGTCGTCGCGCTCGAGCAGCGCGTCGAGGACGGCCACGCCGAGCTGCACCCGCTCGGCCTCGGGGCCGGTCGTGCGCGCGACCTGGGCCACGCGCCGGTAGGCGAAGCGGCGCAGGGCGGGGCGGGTGAGGAGGAGCGCCGGCTCGTCGGCGACGAGGTCGCTCGGCGTGCGGCGGCGCGCGCACGCCGCCCACGCCTCGGGGCCGACGAGGGCCTGGACCTCGTCGAGGAAGCGCGACGGCGCGCGCGGCGTGCCGCTCGGCGTGAAGCCGGGGTAGAGCAGCCACAGCTCGCGGCGGGCGCGGGTGACCGCCGCGTGGAACAGGAAGGCCTCGTCCTGCGCGCGGTGCTGCGCCGTGCGCAGGCTCACGCCTGCGCGCCCCTGGGCGCGGCGCCCGGTGAGGGCGCGGCGCGTCCCCTCGGGGAGGAACAGGTCGTCGCGCCCGGCGCGCGGGACCTCGCCGTCGACGAGGCCCAGGACGAGCACGAGGTCGGCCTCCCAGGCGCGCGCCTCGCGCAGGTCGACGGCGTGGAGGACGTGGCGGCGGCGGTCGACCGGCGTGACCTCGGTCGCGCGCACCTCCTCCTCGATGCGCGCGGCCAGGCGCGCCGGGCCCACGGCCGCGGGCTCGGCCGGCGCCTCGGCGTCGGCGGGCGGCGGATCGTCGAGGGGGATCGCCAGGCGCTGGAGGTCGGCCAGGAGCTCGAGGAGCGCGCGGCGGGCGGCCACCTCCTCGGCCGCCTCGGCGACCGCATCGGGCGTCGGGCGCGCGGCGAGCGTCGCGGGCGAGACCGGCCGCAGGTGCCGCTCGAGGGCCTCGCGCACGAGGCCGCAGCAGGCGGTGCTCGGGTCGCGTGTGAGCTGGCGGCGGAGCCCCAGCCCGAGCGAGAGCGCGCGCTCGACGAACGCGCCGGGCGCGCCGCCGAGCTCGCGGGCGAGGTCGCGCCAGGGGCGCTCGTCGCCAGTGGCCGGCAGGCCCTGGCGGCGAGCGGCGCGGCCGAGGCGGTCAGCCTCGTCGGGCGTCAGGCCGAGGGCCGGGCTGGCCGCGGCGACGAGGAGCGGCGGCAGCTCGAGCGTGGCCGCGGCGCGCACGAGCGCCAGAGCGGCCTGGACGATCGGCGCGGCCGACAGGCCCACCGGGCCCCGCACGCGCACGGGCACGCCCAGCTCGCGGCCGACCTGCTCGAGGGTGCGGCGGTAGCGGCGGACGTCGGGGACGACGAGGAGGACGTCGGTCCAGCGGCGCTGACCGGCGGCCACGAACTCGCGGGCGCGGGCGAGGGCCAGCTCGGCCTCGTCGCGGCGCGAGGCGGCGCGCACGACGGTGAGGCCCTGCGGGTCGACCGGCGCCGGCGCGGCGTCGTCGGCGGCGCGCGGCGCGAGCAGGTGCGTCGCCAGGCGGCGCAGGGCCGGGGGGCGCGGGTCGTCGGCAGGCGGGCGGGGCTCCTCGACGAAGCCCAGGCGCTCGCGCAGGGCGGCGCGCATGCGGTCGGGGGCGGCGAAGGCGCCCGTCGGTGCGCCGGGGTCGGGGACGGGGCAGGTGACGACGACCTCCTCTGCGCGCAGGGCCAGGGCGGCGAGGAGCTCCTGCTGGCGGTGGGTGAGGTCGGTGAAGCCGTCGACGAGCAGGAGCGCGGGCGGCGCGGCGGCCCGGCCGCGGGCGAGGGCCTGGGCGGCCTGGTGAAGGAGGTCGGCCTCGGTCGCCAGGCGGGCGCGGGTCATCGCCTCGCGCCAGCCCTGGTAGGCCGACACGAGGCGCTCGGCGCGCGGCTCGTCCATGCGGGCCCGGCGCAGGGCGGCCTGGAGCTCGCGGACGGTCGAGAGGCCGGCCTGCTCGACGTCGTCGAACGCGCGCAGGAGGCCCTGGCGGAAGCCGCGGAAGCGGAGGCCCAGGTCGCGCTCAGGGCCGCTGAGGGCGCGCAGGGTGCGCACGAGCAGCGCGTCGCGCTCGCGCGCGGTGGCCGGGCGCGGGTGGGTCGGGCCGAGCAGGTGGCGCGCCAGGCCGGCGAACGTGAACACCGCGCGCGGGTCGCAGCTCCCCGTGCGGCGCGCGAGCTCGTTGCGCGCGTGCTCCATGGCGGGCCGCGTGGGCAGGACGAGGGCGTGGCGTCGCCCGGCGCGCCCGGCCTCCTCGGCCAGGGCGAGCACGGAGAACGTCGAGCCCGGCCCGACGGGGCCGGTCAGCAGGCGCCGCGCGGTCACGTCCCCAGCGTAGGAGGCGGGTCCGACAGGCCCGGGCGCCGCCCTCCGGGATGACGGGGGGACCAGGTAATCTCTGGCCGGCGCGGGGTGGGCCTGTCGCCCTCGGCAGGAGGTCCGTCCGTGGCGCGAGCGCGCGCAGCCCGTCGTCGCCCGGCCGCCCGGCCTCCTGCGGCCGCCGATCCGCTGGCGGCCCTCCCGCACGGGACGGCGGCGCGCGCCGCCTGGGCCGAGGCCCTGGCCGCCGCGCAGGGGCGGGGCGAGGCCTGCACGCTGGCGCTGGTCGACGTCGACGGGTTCGCGGGGCACGTCGAGCAGCTCGGGGTCGAGCGGGCGCGGGCGCTCCTGGCCGAGGTGGCCCGGCGCCTCGAGGCGCGTCTGACCGACCGCGCGCACCTCGGCCGGCTCGCGGGCGACCTCTTCGGGGTGGCCTTGCCGGGGGTGGACCTCGAGCCGGCGCTGGGGGTGGTCGAGCTCGTGCGCGAGGCGGTCGCCCGGACCCCGGCCGTGGTCGGGCGCGGGCCCAAGCGGCGCAAGGTGCCCGTGACGGTCAGCGGCGGGCTGGCGGCGGCCCCGCGCGACGGCGCGGAGCTCGGCGTGCTGATCGAGCAGGCGCGGAGCGCCCTCTGGCGGGCCAAGACCCTGGGCGGCAACCGCCTGGGGCTGCCTGCCCGCGAGCGCATGGTCCTCAAGACGAGCTACTACCCCCAGGGTCAGCTCGAGCAGCTCAAGCGCCTGGCCCAGCGGCGCGGGGTGGCCGAGGCCGTCCTCTTGCGGGAGGCGCTCGACGACCTGTTCCTCAAACACAAGGACCAGGCCCCCGCTTCTTCGTGACACGTCGAGCGGGCGCTTGCGTCCCGGCGTCCGGGCCCTAGAATGGGCGCTTCCTGGATGGGGATGTAGCTCAGCTGGGAGAGCGATACGTTCGCAACGTATAGGCCACGGGTTCGAGTCCCGTCATCTCCAACGCACGAAGGGCCGGAAGCCGCGAGGCTTCCGGCCCTTCGCGTTCCTGAGCGGCCCGGGGGCAGCTCACCTCAGCCCGCGCGCCGCCCGCCCGCCGCCTCCTCCAGCGGCCGGATCAGCCCCGGCGTCGGCGCGGGGGCGGGCGCCTCGAACAGCGCCGCGTCGGCGGCGCGCAGGCGCGCGGCGGAGCGCAGGGCGTCGTCGAGCGCGTCGGCCTCGGCGCGGCGGCCCGCGCGCCGGAGGGCGTCGCGCGCGGCGGCGAGGACGACGGCCTCGTCCTCGTAGGTCTCCAGGCGGTTGAGCGAGCCGCCGCCGAGGGCGTCGGCCAGGCGGGCGCGGGCGCGCTCGCGGCCGAGGCGGGCGAAGGCGTCGGTGCGCGCGCCGAAGGGGTCGGGGGCGCCGCCGAGGTGCCAGTCGAGGTCGGGCACGCCCGCGAGCAGGTCGCGCCCGCGCCGGCCCTCGCCGTAGATCCGCCGCAGGTGCTCGTCGCGCGCGCGGGTGTAGGCGGCGCCGATCGCCTCCAGGTCGCGCGCCAGGCGCTCCTCGTCGGCCCGCACCAGCGACTCGGCGTAGCGCTCGACCGAGCCGTAGCGCCGCGCGACCGAGGTGCGCAGCGCCGGGTGCGCCTCGAGCCGCGCCAGCGCCGCGGTCCGGCGGTCGGCGGCCAGCTTGGCCTCGCGTGCGGCCTTCTCCAGGCGCGCGGCGAAGCGGGCCTCCTCGAGCATGAGCGGGTCGTAGAGCCGGTTGCGCCAGGCGGTCCAGGCGTCGCGGTAGGCGCGCGCGGCGGCCGCCACCTCGGCCGGGCCGGCGCCCCGGTCGCGCGTGGCCGCGAGGAAGGCCTGGCCGGCCTCCGCCAGCGCCCGGCGCGCGGCGCGCTCGTCCAGCCACTCCGTCGCCGCCTCGGCCGCCTCGTCGGCCACGTAGAGGATCACGGCCAGCTCGACCGCGGTGTAGAACCACCCGCCGAGCCGCGCCAGCGCGGCGCCGCGCGCGCCCAGGCGCGCCAGCGCGCCCGTCGCGCGTGCCTGATCGAGCGACGTGACCCAGGCGATCGAGCGCACGCCGGCGCGCACCGCGGCCGAGGAGAGGCCGAGGGAGGCGAGCGAGATCGCGAAGGCCCGGCCCTCGAAGCGCCCGCCGACGATCTCCGGCAGGGCGATCCCGACCGCCAGGGCCAGGTTCGTCTTCAGCACCCCGTTCACGAACGCCGGCTTGACGTGCCGCTGCAGGAAGCGCGTGTAGGCCACCTCGCCCGCGCGCGCGCCGAGGACGAACAGCCCGTAGTGGGTGTAGAAGTCGGTCTCGGTGAGCGAGTCGAAGAACTCCTCGATCCGCAGGCGGTCGCCCGTGCGCGCGACCACCGCGAGCTCCTTGAGGAACAGCGCCAGGCCGAAGTGGGCCAGCCCGCCGGCCTCGTGCAGGGCGCGCGAGCCGAGCGCGCGCCGCCACTCGACGGTCCCGTCCGCGCGGCGATAGGGGGCGAGCGGGTCGGACTGCCCGCGCAGCGACGCGCTCACCTCGGAGGCCGCGCGCTCGCCGCTCAGGTAGGCGCCGGCGATCGTGGCCACCCACATGGGCGGCGCCGTGGCCTCGCCGGCGAAGAAGATCCGGTTGCCGACCGGGCGCCCGGCCGCCTCGCGCGCCTCGAAGTGCCCGGGGGCGGCCGCCGAGAAGGCGCCGCGCGTGAGCGGGTCGGTGTTCCACGTGGTCAGCTCGGCCCGCCGCGCGGCCGGCCGCACCTGCTCGCCGAAGATCCGCGCCAGCTTCTCCTTGACGTACTCCGTCGCCCGCTCGCGGCCCATGCGCTCCATGTCCTCTGCCAGCTCGCCGCCGAAGAGCGCGATCACGACGTCCTGCCCGAACGGTCGGATGACGTACTCGACCACGCCGCGCGGGTTCGTGGTGTCGTAGATCCGCGCCCCCGTCGGCACGACGCGCGTGAACACGTCGCGGTCGAACTCGATCATCACCTTGCCGAAGCGCCCCATGGGCAGGTTGGCCAGGGCCTCGCGCTTCCAGGCCGGGAGCGGCGGGTTGAAGGCGATGCTCTCGACGACCGGCGCCGACGGGGTGACGACGACGCGCGCCGCCTCGTAGACGCGGCCGTCCGACGTGTGGATCCGCGCCGGCTCGTTGGGCTGGCCGCCCCACTCCACGCGCTCGACCCGCACGCCCGTGCGTAGGTCGAGCCCGCGCGCCAGCGCCTCGGGGATCAGCCCCATGCCCTCGCGCACCAGGCGGTCCTCCGCCTCCGGGGTCATGAGCGAGCGGTCGCGCAGGGAGAGGTCGCGCGCGTCGGTCGCCCCGTGGTGCGAGTTGGCGATCAGCCGCTCCATGAGCGGGTCGCGGAAGCCGCGCGCCGCCTCGGCGACCGAGATGTCGCGCCCCTCCGCGCGGGCGCGCTCGGCGACCTCGTGGAGGCGCGCCTCGAAGGTCTCGAGGCGCGCGTCGTCGAACGGGCGCAGGGTGCGCGACCCGTCGAAGGTCAGCCGCGTCTCCGGCACATCGCGCACCAGCTCGAGCCCCAGGCGCTCGGCGATCCGCCCGGTCGGGTTCTCGAAGAAGTTGTGGATCCAGGCGCCGCCCGCGTCGAGGGGCATGGAGAAGGTCGTCGCGTCGGTGCGCACCCGGCCGCCCGGCTGCTCGCCGGCCTCGAGCACGACCACGCGGCGCCCCTCGGCCTCGAGGCGCCGCGCCGTGGCGATCCCGGCCATGCCGCCGCCCACGATCACCACGTCCGGCCGCAGGGCCTCGTGCGCGCCGATCAGCTCGAACGCGCGCCGCGGGCTCAGGCCGCGCGCGCGCAGGGCCTCGCGCTCGGCCGGCTCGAGGGCGGCCACGGCCGCCTCGAACCGGGCCAGCTCGCCGCTCGCCTGCAGGCGCTCGACCAGCCGCGCGTAGCTCGTGGGCGTGGCCGCGTCCTGCCAGGCGCCGCGCGCGCGGGCCTGCCTCGCGAGGAGCTCGCGCGGCGTCAGCTCGCCGTCGAGGAAGCGCTGGCGGGTCGCAGGGTCGAGGTCGCGCACGAGCCGGTCGAACTCGCCCAGGAGGCCGGCGCCCTCGAGGCCGCGGCGCACCGTCATGTAGCTCGCAGGGCGCAGGGCGGCCTCGCCGAAGACGCCGGTGGCGACGAGGTCGTAGAAGGTGCCGATCGGCAGGCGGCCGGCGTGTAAGTCGACCCGCTGCGAGGGAGAGGCCAGGCGCAGGGCGGCGCGCAGGTAAGCCTGCCCCTGGGGGCCCAGGTCCGCCGCCCACGACGGCCCGACGTGGCTGGTCCCCGCGACGGAGGACGCGACCGGGCGCGCCGGCTCCGGCTGGGCGAAGGCGGGGTGCGCTCCACCGAGCGCCGCGACGAGCAGCGGCGCGAGGAGCGGCCAGGTGCGGAGCGCGGTGCCCATGTCGTTCGTCCCCCGAGCGTGCGGGCCTGCCGCAAGGGGGAGGCCTGAAGCGCGGCGCGGCGCCCGAAGGACTTATGGAGAATTGCGTCCCGGGCGAGTGCGACGCAAGCCACGTCGTGACGCGCCCTGAAACGCTCGCGAGGGGGCGCTCGCCGTCGTGAGCTCGAGCCACCCGGTCGGGGGGAGGGGCGTCACCGCCCCGGCGCGAACAGCTCCGCCTTGGCCGTGCGCGTCATGGCGACCGCCGCCGGGTGCTTCACCTTCCGCTCGATCGTGATGGCGTAGAAGCGCTCCTGGAGCTCGGGGAGGCGCTTCACCACCCGGACGCCGTAGCTCCGCCGCGCGTCGTCCTCCACCGCTCGCGACAGCGGGAGCTCGCGGCCGCGCACGCGCTCGAGGCCTGGTCGGACCGGCTCCGCGCCGAGGGCGTCGACGTCGAGTCCGTCGTGCGGCGCGGCGACCCCGTCGAGGTGCTCGTCAGCGAGGCCCTCGAGCACGCCGCCGGGGCGATCGCCATCGCGGTCAGGCCGCCGCCTGCCGTCTTCGGCGGGGCGGTCGCTCGGCTCGTCCGGCGCGCGCCGGGGCCCGCGCTGCTCCTGCGCGAGCCGCGCCGCCCCGGCGGCGCCGTGGACCGGGTGGTGGTCCCGCTGACGGCCAGCGCGCCCGCGTCCAGCGTCGTGCGCGTCGCCGCCGGCGTGGCCGCGGCGCACGACGCCGAGGTCGTGCTCGTCGTCACGGGCGACCCGTTCGCGCCGGCGGTCCGCGCCGCGCTCGAGGAGGCCGAGCGCCACCTCGCGACCGTCCGCATCCGCTTCGTCGGCGAGGTCGCCCTCCGGCCGCTCTGCTCGCTCCTCGAGGAGGAGGAGCCGGACCTGATCGCGGTCGCCGGTCCGACGGCCCCGAGCGTGGCCGACGCCGCCGACCGCATGCTGGTGCACCTGCTCCTCGAGTCGTCGAGCTCCCTGCTCGTCGTCCAGGAGCCCGCGCGCGCACCGGCGGGCGAGCGCCCCACGTGTCGGCGCGTTCGCCTGTCGAGCGCCAGGACGCGCGGACGGGAGGAGGCGGTGCGGTGATCCTCGCGCCCCCGACGGATCGAAAGATGCGCCAGCTCCATCGCAAGCCGCGCTCTACGCGCAGCTCGCGCCGGCGTCTAGCATGCCGCCATGATCGACATGAGCGAGGGGCGAGTCACGCGACGCGAGCTGCTCCAGGCGAGCGCGGCGGTCGGCGCAGGGCTGGTCATGACGGGGTGCGCGTCGGGGGGCGAGCCTGCGGAGCAGCCTCCGACGTGCCACCGGGGCGGGGACCATCACCAGGGAGGGCAGCACGACCTCCGACGCTGGGCCGAGGTCCTCGACGATCCCGCGCGGGACGCCTGGCAGCAGCCGAACGTCGTCGTGGCGGGCCTGGCGATCGCCGAGGGCATGGTCGTCGCCGACGTCGGCGCGGGGACGGGCTACTTCGAACCGCATCTGAGCCGCGCGGTCGGCGCGCGCGGGCGGGTCCTGGCGCTCGACGTCGATCCGGACCTCGTCGCGCACATGCAGCGGCGCTTCCAGGCGGCCGGCCTCCACAACGTCGAGGCTCGCCTCGTCTCGCCGGTGGACCCCGGGCTCGAGGTCGGCGCCGTCGACCGCGTCCTCGTCGTCGACACCTGGCACCACATGTCCGACCGCGTGGCCTACGCGGCCAGGCTCCGGCGAGCCCTCAGGCCGACGGGGCGCCTCGTCATCGTCGACTACCCCGCGGACGCCCCCGAGGGGCCTCCTCAGGAGCTCCGCCTCGGCGCGGAGGCGGTCCTGGCCGAGCTGAAGGCCGCCGGGTTCACCGCGCGCATCGAGCCCGACGCGCTCCCGAGGCAGTACCTCATCGTGGCCGAGGTCACGGTCGGAGGAGGGCGCTGACGGCGGCAAGACGCGAGCGGATCGGCGCAAGGGGCTCTCGGAGGGGGTTCGTGCCAGGCGGGCTCGCCGCTCCCGGCGGCCGGCTCGACGAGCGGCCCCTCGAGCGCGCGCTTGCGTGATAGCGTCCGTCGCATGCGACACCCCGGGCCCGTCGCCCGTGACAGCGAGGCCGCCGGCCAGCGCCCCGTCGTGGCTTCACGGCGGACGACCTGCGAAGGCGGTCCGGCCAGGTCCGCGGTCACCCACACCTACGCGGTCCTCGTGTTCCTCACGGCCGGCCGGGCTCGCGTGGAGCAGCGCGGGGAGTGGACCGTCCGCGAGGGCGAGGCGCTGCTGGTCCCCGCAGGCGAGGCGCACCGCACCCTCGACTCGCACCGATCGCAGTCCTGGACGCTGGCCTTCTCCGCGCCCTCGTTCGTGGCCCACGGAGGGGCGTCGTTCCTCGAGCCGTTCGAGCGGGTCCGGGACGGGGCCGCTGCCGTCGTCGAGATCCCGTCCGCTCGCCACCGCCTCCTCGACGCGCTCTTCGGGGAGCTCGAGACCGTCGGCCGCGAGCCTCGGGGGCCGGGTCGTGGCCTCGACGCGATCGAGCGGAGCCTGCTCACGCTGATCCTGGCCGAGGTGGGCAGAGCCGCGCTCCCGGCCGTCGCCGGCGCCTCGGCCGGCGGCGTCGTCGTCAGCCGCGCGCTCCGCTTCATCGAGCGCCACTGCCTCGGCCCCCTGACGCCACGCGACGTCGCGGCCGCCGTGGGTCGCAGCGCGGCGTACGTCACGGCCGCCCTGACCAGGGCCACCGGGCGCAGCGCCGGCAAGTGGATCGTGAGCGGGCGCATGGCCGAGGCGCGACGGCTCCTCCTCCATTCCCCCGAGCGCGTCGACCTGATCGCGGAGCGCGTCGGCTACGCGGACGTGACCCACTTCAGCCGGATGTTCCGCCGCGAGCACGGCGTCTCCCCGACGGCGTGGCGACGCGCCAATGCGCGCACCGGACCCGGTGACCCTGGAGAGGCGTGAGCTCGCGGAGGGGGGGGGGCGACCACCTCCGCGCGTGCGCTGGAAGGCAAGCGAGGGCGATGCTCCGAGCTGCGCAGGCGGTCGAGGCCGGCTCCCGTGACGAGGATCTTCGAGCGCCCCTGACGTGATCGCCGCGTCGGGTGGAGCGCCGGGCCCTCGCTCGCTATCACGGTGGACGAGGCCACCAGGATCGAGGCCCACGTGACCGATGGCCTGAGGCGCGGAGACGATCTGTTCCTGCTCGAGGACGCCGTGTGGGTCTGGGCCCGGCCGGTCGGGGTGCCCATCTACGACTTCGAGTTCGACCGGCTCATGGCCTGCCGCCGGCCCTACGACCGGCCGGGCGAGGTGGTCGCGGTGGCCCGCGTGGGCGCGGTCGACGACTACGAGGCGAGCCACGCCGCGCTCCTGCGCGACGGCGTGCGCCTGATCCACGGCCCGGAGCAGTACCTCCGCGCCACGCGCCTGCCCCGCTGGTACCCGCTCCTGGCCGACCTGACCCCCAGGAGCCTGTGGTTCGAGGGGGCGCCGGACCCGAAGCAGATCGAGGACGAGCTGGGCTGGCCGATCTTCATGAAGGGGGCGCGCCAGACGAGCCGTCATCGACGCAAGCTGTCGATCATCGCGGGGCCCGACGAGCTGGAGCGCGCGCTCGCGGACTACGCCCGCGACCCGATCCTGGGCTGGCAGGACGTCGTGTGCCGCAGCCTCGTCGCCCTGCGCCCCGTCGAGGACCCCGACCCCGAGCGCATCCCGAGCTCCTACGAGTTCCGGACCTTCTGGTGGCGCGGCGAGCTGGTCGGGTGCGGCCGCTACTGGTGGGAGGGCCGCGACTACGAGCTGACGTCCGACGAGCGCGGTCCCGCCCTGGACGTCGCCCGGGAGGCCGCCCGGCGCCTGGACGTCCCGTTCCTCGTCGTGGACATCGCGCAGCGGACGGACGGGGCCTGGATCGTGATCGAGTGCAACGACGCCCAGGAGAGCGGCTACGCGGGCGTGTCGCCGTTCGCCCTCTGGCGTGAGGTCGTCCGCCTGGAGCGCCAACGGTCGAGGTCCTGTTAGGGTTGCAATCACTCCGGCAATGCACGACCCTGCGCCGGAGGCTGACATGGACATGCGACCGGCCCGGCCCACGACCCGAAGGATGAAGGCGCCCCAGGCTGGCCTGTTCACCCCGCGACGGCCCATGCCACCGCCTGACGCTCCGCCTGGCGCGGCGACGTATGCCTCGCCGGTCGAGGGCAAGGCCTTCGAGGCCTGCCGGTTCGCCGTGATCGACCTGGAGACGACCGGCGTCGGCGCGATGGACCGGGTCGTCGAGGTGGGCGTCGTCCGCTTCTCCGGTGACGGCTCGCAGTCCGATCAGTGGTCGACCCTGATCAACCCGGGCCGAGACCTCGGTGTGGCGAGGGTGCACGGCGTCCTCTCCTACCAGGACGTGAGGCACGCCCCACGGTTCGAGGACGTCGCAGGTGACGTCGTCGAGCGGCTCGCGGGGGCCGTCGTCGTCGCCCACAACCTCCAGTTCGAGGAGCGGTTTCTCGGTTACGAGTTCCGTCACCTGGGCCTGAGGATCCCTGCCCACCCCGGGATCTGCACCCTGCGCCTCGGCTGCGAGCTTGGAGCAACCAGTCGCCGCCTGGACCACCTCTGCCGCCAGTTCGGCATCCCCCTGCAGAACACCCACTCCGCGCTGGCCGACGCCTGGTCGACCGCCCGCCTCCTGTCTGTGTACCTGCTCGGGCTGAGGGCCGTGGGGCGGGGGTCCCTCGAGGCGATCGGCTGCACGACCCCGCAACCGCCCGTCGAGGCCTGGCCCCGGATCCCGCGGACCGGCATGGTCTTCGATCGCTACCAGGTGGAGTCCCTGCCCGAGCACGAGCGGCCGGTGGCGCACCGCCCCTTCCTCTCGCGAGTCGTCGATGAGCTGCCGGCTGGTCTGGACGTGGACGCGGCGGAGTATCTTGACCTCCTCGACCGGGTCGTCGCCGATCACCAGGTGACGCTGGTCGAGGCCGAGGCGCTGCGCTCGTTCGCCGAGGAGTCGGGGTTCGACCCGGGTCGGTGCGACCAGCTCCACCGCGCGTACTTCGACGGCCTGGTCCGGACCGCCTGGGCGGATGGGGTGCTGACCGACGAGGAACGCGCCCAGATCCAGGCCATCGGAGCGCTCCTGGCCATCGACCCCGACGGCATCGCCCAAGCGCTCGCCGGGGCGTGAGCCCCCTGAGAGCGTTGCGCGCCGGCCCGCGGCGGTGCATCGTCCGCGCATGCCTCCTCCGGGCGCCGCCGGGCGCATCATCGGCATCGACCTCGGGACGACCCACTCGCTCTGCGCCGTGTTCGAGGGCGGCCGCGCGCGCCTCGTGCGCAACGCGTCGGGCGCCGTGCTCACACCGTCGGCCGTGGGCGTGCTCGACGACGGGCAGGTCGTCGTCGGCGCCGCGGCGCGCGAGCTGGGGGTCACCAGGCCGGAGCGCGTGGCGCGCTGCTTCAAGCGGCTCATGGGCACCGACCAGCAGGTGACGATCGCCGGCAAGAGCTTCGGCGCGCCGCAGCTCTCGGCCCTCGTCCTGCGCGCGCTGAAGGCCGACGCCGAGGCGGACCTGGGCGCGACGGTGACCGACGCGGTCATCACCGTCCCGGCCTACTTCAACGACCACCAGCGCCAGGCGACGCGCCTGGCCGGCCAGCTCGCCGGGCTCACCGTGCGCCGGATCCTCAACGAGCCGACGGCCGCCGCCCTGGCCTACGGCCTGGCCGATCCGGGCGCCGACAAGCGCCTGCTCGTGTTCGACCTCGGCGGCGGCACGTTCGACGTGACCGTGATGACCGTCTTCGAGGGCACGCTCGAGATCCAGGCCACCGCCGGCGACGGCCGCCTCGGCGGCGAGGACTTCACCGACCGCCTCGTCGGCCACGTCCTGCGCCAGCGCGGCCTGCAGCTCGAGGCGGCCGAGGCGCTCGAGCCCCTGCGCGTGGCGCGCCTGCGCGCCGAGTGCGAGCGCGCCAAGCGCGCCCTCGGCGAAGCGGAGCAGGTCGACGTGCGCCTCCCCGACGCCCAGGGCGCCCTGACCGACGACCGCGTGGCCCTCACCCGCGCGACCCTGACCGAGGGCGCCCGCGACCTCCTCGACCGCCTGCGCGCGCCGCTCGAGCGGGCCCTGCGCGACGCCGGCGCCGGCCCCGAGCAGGTCGACGAGGTCCTGCTCGTCGGCGGCGCCACCCGCATGCCGCTCGTGAGCGCCTTCGTGCGCGAGCGCCTGGGCAAGGAGCCGCTGTGCGGCTTCGACCCCGACGAGGTCGTGGCCCTCGGCGCCGGCGTCCAGGCCGGCCTCGTCGCCCAGGACGCCGCCCTCGAGGACGTCGTGCTCACCGACGTCTGCCCGTTCTCGCTCGGCGTCGAGGTCGTCAAGCGCTTCGGCGACCGCCTGCAGCAGGGCTACTTCCTGCCGGTGATCCACCGCAACACGACGATCCCCGTGTCGCGCGAGGAGGTCGTCTCGACGGTCGAGCCCAACCAGCAGCAGGTGCGCGTGCGCATCTACCAGGGCGAGGCCCGCCGCGTGGAGGAGAACCTGCGCCTGGGCGAGCTCGAGGTCACGGGCCTCCCGCCCGGGCCCGCGGGGCAGCAGATCCTGCTCCGCTTCACCTACGACCTCAACGGGATCCTGGAGGTCGAGGCCCTCGTCCCCAGCGCCGGCAAGCGCTTCCAGACGGTGATCACGCGCCACGTGAAGGGCCTCTCCGACGAGGAGGTGCGCCGCGCGGTCGCCGCCATGGCCGAGGTCAAGTTCTACCCGCGCGACGACGTCCACAACCAGGAGCTCCTGCGCTTCGGCGAGCGCGTCGTGGGCGAGCTGCCGCCGATCGACCGCGAGGCGCTCGAGGCCGCCCTCGACGCCTTCGAGACCGCCCTCGCCGCCGGCGACCGCGAGGGCTTCGACGCCGCCCGCCAGGCCCTGCTCGTGACCCTCTCCGCGCTCGGTCACCCCTTCGCCGAGGGCGCCGGTGGCTGACCCCGAGGCGCTGCGCGCGGCCCTGCGCGCGGCCGTCGCCGGGCGGGCCGACGAGGCGGTGACCCGCCGCCGCGAGGCGCTCGACCTCCCGCCCCGCGCGCGCCCGACCGTCGACCGGGTCGACGTGCCGGCGCGGCTGCGCGCCCTCGCCGCCCTGGAAAGCCTGCGTCAGCGCAGCGAGCTCACCCCGGCCCTCGTCGAGGGCGCGCTCGGTCCGCTCGACCTCCGCGGCGCCCCCGAC
>JAHBXY010000071.1 GCA_019636275.1 Planctomycetota bacterium
GGCGCGCCTCGACGCGGCGGTCCGCCGGCGGCTCGAGGTCGAGCGCGCGCGGCTGGGCGCCGGCGCCGGGCGGCTCCTGACGCTGTCGCCGCTGCAGGTGCTCGCCCGCGGATTCAGCCTCACGACGACGGCCGACGACCAGGTGCTGCGCGACGCCGCCGCCGTCGAGCCGGGCGACCTCGTGCACACGCGGCTGGAGCGCGGCGCGCTCGAGGCGGTCGTGGTGCGCATCCACCCCTAGGTGTGCTCGACGGCTGCGGCCGCGGATGCTGGGCGGGGCGGCGCGCGCGCGGGCTCGAAGTATGCCGATACGACGTCGCCCGCGCGCGCGCCGCCTCGCCTCAGCCTCCGCGGCCTCGCCTCACTCGCTGCTCCGATCGAGGGCTGGTCACACGCGAAGCGTGGTCGCACCGATCTGTCCAGTGGCTTTGAGCGACGACGGTGGCGTCGGGTATCCTCGGGGCCGCGCCAGCGGCGCAGGAGCGGCCGGTGAAGTTCGAGGACCAGTACCGCCAGCTCGAGGAGATCCTCGTCCGCCTGGAGCGGGGGGAGCTCACGCTCGACGAGTCGCTGCAGGAGTACGAGAAGGGCGTCGCCGCCCTGCGCGCCTGCCGCGAGGTGCTGGCGAAGGCCGAGCGGCGGATCGAGGAGCTCTCCGCGCCGTCCGAGGCCGCCCGGGCGTGAGCGAGGTCAAGCCGCTGCTCGAGGGCGTGCGCCGCGACGTCGAGGCGGCGCTCGACGGCGTCCTGCCCCCCGTCGCGGGCGACCCGACGCGCCTGCACGAGGCCATGCGCTACAGCGCGCTCGACGGCGGCAAGCGCGTGCGCCCGGCGCTGTGCCTGCTCGCGGCCGAGGCGCTCGGCGGGGCGCGCGCCCGCGCGCTCCCGGCCGCCTGCGCGGTCGAGCTGATCCACGTCTACTCGCTCGTCCACGACGACCTGCCGGCCATGGACGACGACGACCTGCGCCGCGGCCGCCCGACGAGCCACAAGGCGTTCGGCGAGGCCACGGCGATCCTCGTCGGCGACGGCCTGCAGGCCCTGGCCTTCGAGGCGCTCGCGCGCGCCTACGGCGACGACCCCGCCCTGGGCCTCGACCTCGTCCGCCTGCTGGCCGAGGCGGCCGGCGCGGGCGGCATGGTCGGCGGCCAGGCGCTCGACATGTCCGGGCAGCGGCTCCCGCGCGAGGAGGCGGCCCTCGAGGGGCTCCACCGCATGAAGACCGGCGCGCTCCTGCGCGCCAGCGTCCTCCTCGGCGCGCGCACGGCCGGCGCCCGCCCGGGCGACGCGCGCTGGACGGCGCTCGACGCCTACGCGCGGGCCGTCGGGCTCTGCTTCCAGGTCATGGACGACGTGCTCGACTGCACGGCCTCGACGGAGGCCCTGGGCAAGACCGCGGGCAAGGACGCCGAGCAGGACAAGCTCACCTACGTGGCCCTCCTCGGCCTCGACGGCGCGCGCGCCAAGGCCGAGCGCCTCCTGTCCGAGGCCGTCGACGCGCTCGCCGACCTCGGCCCGCCCGCCGAGCCCCTGCGCGCGCTGGCGCGGTTCATCGTGGCGCGCTCGTCGTAGCCGCCGGGCCAGGACGAGGCGCCGTGCGGCGCGCCGCGCCTTCTCGACCGCGCCGGCGTGGGCCTCCGTCAGGAGGCGCTGTCGATCGAGCGCGGCGGGGTCGTGCGCCGCGCCGGCCTCGAACGGGCCCTCGAAGCGAGCCTCGCTCACGCCGACGTTCAGCCGGAACACGCCCGGGCGATCGAGATTGGACGTGCGGTCGTGGTCGTCGTCGCGGACGGCGAGCGTGGCGAACGGGAGCCTCCGCTCCTCGCCGTGGAAGAAGAACGACGCTTGGCCCGATAGGCGCTGGACGCCCGCGACGAAGCGCGTGACCTCGGCCTCGTCCTCGGCCTCGTCCCCGGCGCGGCGATCACGCGCCGAGCGCCCACCTCACGAGCGCCGCCGCCGCCGCGGCGTGAAGCCGCTCGGACGCCTGCTCCGGCGTGGCGAACGCGCGGTGCCGGACGTGCCGCACGAGCGCCTCGACGAGCCGCGTCCGCCGCCAGCCGGCGACCGGCTCGACGAGGCCCGCCAGGGCCTCGCGGGCGAACGCGCTCCGCCCCTGCGCCAGGACGAGGGCGTGCTCGCCGAGCGCGTCGCCGAGCGGGGCCTCCTCCCAGATCCGGCGCAGGCGGCCGTCTTCGGGGTCGTCGAGCCAGCGCTCGACGAGCCGCAGCAGCGCCTCCTCGCGCGCGGCCTCGCCCGCGGCGACGCCGCGGAACAGCGCCTCCACGGTGCGGTCGGTCGACGTGCGCGAGGCCGCCAGCACGCAGCGGCGGCCGGCGACGACCGCGCGCAGGTAGACGTCGGGCCAGCGCTCCAGGAGCGCCGCCGACCAGGCCTCGAGCGCGCCGGGGTCGCGCACCGGCAGGGGCGGGGCGACGCCGAGCGCCGCGCAGGCGCCCGGGTGCGCGCAGAAGGCGGCCAGCTCGAGGCGCTCGCGCCCGAGGAGGCCCGCGCGCACGCGCTCGGCCAGCCAGGCCCCCTCGTCGGCCGGGGCGCCCGTCTCGCGGGCGCGCCGCTCGAGCTCGCGCAGGTGGTCGTCCACGTCAGTCCCACGCCCTCGACGCGCGCCCGCGGTCGACCTGCGCCCGCAGGTCGAGCCGTCGGTCGACCTGCACCTCGCGAGGGCCCACCCGCACGACGCCCTCGTCGAACAGCGCCGTGACCGTCTGACCGACCACCTCGAGGCGCCAGCGCAGGTCCACGCGCAGCGGCAGGGCCACGCCGCCGGCGCGGACCGTCCCCTCGCCCGAGAGCCGCCCGCCGGCCCCGTCGTCGTCCAGTCCCCCGCGCAGGTCGAGCTCCACCTGCAGCTCGTCGAACCACTCGCCCGCGGACCGCGCCGGGTCGAGCTGGACCCAGACACCCGCGCCGTCCTCGAGCCGCCGGGCCAGCACCCGGCCGGAGAGGACGAGCGCGTGCCCCCGGGCGCGGTCGAGGTCGACGGTGGTGTGTCCGGGCTCGACCTCCGTCGTCGCCGGTCCCCCGGGCAGGGGGGGCCAGGTCTCCGGGTCTTGCAGGCGCAAGAGCCCGTGGAGCCCGTAGGCCGTCGCCCACACGACCGTGCTCGCGGCCTCGCGCGCGCCGATCGCCCCGCCGAGGAGGGCGCGCGGGCGCGCCGCGGGCTCCGCGCAGCCGGCCAGCACGCCGACCACGAGCGCCCCGAGGCCCACCCGAGCGGCCGTCATCGGGCCGCCGCCCCGGGCCGCCTCGCGCCCCGGTCGAAGCGCCGCCAGGCGCTCGCCGCCTCGGGCCGGGGGCCCTCGTGCTCGGTCGCCGACGCGCAGGCGAGCGGTGCGTCGTCGAGGAGCGAGGGCAGAGGCCCTCCAGGCGGGGGCGGGCGAGGTGTGTCGTCGGAGGTGCTCATCGGCGCCCCGCGGAGTCTACCGCGCCGCCGCGCGCCGCTATGATCGCCAGGCGATGCTCGTCGAGTGCGTGCCGAACTTCAGCGAGGGGCGTGATCTCGCCACGATCGAGCGCCTGGCCGCCGCCGTGACCGCGGTCCCCGGCGTGGCGCTCCTCGACCGGCACTCGGACCCCGACCACCACCGCACCGTCCTCACGTTCGCCGGCGCGCCGGCGGCCGTGAGCGAGGCGGCCTTCCGGGCCGTCGCCGTGGCCGTCGAGGCGATCGACATGCGGCGCCACACGGGCGTCCACCCGCGCCTCGGCGCGGCCGACGTCGTGCCGTTCGTGCCTCTGCGCGGCGTCACCATGCAGGAGTGCGTCGCCCTCGCCGACGCGCTCGCCGAGCGGCTCGCGCGCGAGCTGGAGCTCCCCGTCTACCTCTACGGCCACGCGGCGCGCCGGCCCGAGCGCGCGCGGCTGCCGTGGCTGCGCCGCCCCGAGCTCGAGGGCCTGGCCGAGGCGCTGGCCACGCCCGAGCGCGCGCCCGACGTCGGCCCCGCGCGGCCGCACCCGACGGCCGGCGCGACGGTCGTGGGCGCGCGGGGGCTGCTGCTGGCGTTCAACCTGGACCTCGCCTCGAGCGACCTCGCCCTGGCGAAGCGGATCGCCCGCGCGATCCGCGAGTCGTCCGGGGGGCTGCCGGGCGTGCAGGCGCGCGGGCTCACGCTGCCGCTCCAGGGCCGCGTGCAGGTCACGACGAACCTGACCGACCTCTCCCGTAGCGGGCCCGGGCTGGTCTTCGCCGAGGTCGAGCGCCTCGCCCAGGCCGAGGGCACGCGCGTCGCCGCGTGCGAGCTCGTCGGCCTCATGCCGCGGGCGGCCGTGCGCGAGGCGGCCGAGGTGCTCCTGCGCCTGCCCGCGCCGCTCGCGGGCCGCGTGCTCGAGGACCGGCTCGAGGCCGCGGCGCTCCTCGACCCGGGCGGGCCGCTCGAGCGCACGACGGCCCTCCTCGCCTCGCCGGCGCCCGACGCGCCGGGCGGCGGCACGGGCGGGGCCCTGGCGCTGGCGCTGGGCCTCGCGGCCCTGCGCAAGGCGATCGCGCTCTCGCGCGGCGGCAAGGGCGCGCTCGACGACGCCGCGCTCGACGCGCTCGAGGCCGACCTGCCGACCGAGGGCGAGCTCCTCCTCCTGGCCCGCGAGGACCACGAGGCCTGGGCCGGGCTCCTCGCGGCCCTGCAGCGGCCGAAGGACGACCCCGGCCGCGCCGCCGCGGTGAAGGCCGCGCGCCGGCCGGCGGTGGCCGTCCCCGAGCGCCTGATCGGCCTGGCGGCGCTCGTGGGCGAGGCGGCCGCGCGCGTGGCGCGCGAGGGCAACCCGAACCTCGTCAACGACGCGGCGCTCGCGGCCGAGCTGGCCCTGGCCGCCGGGCGCGTCGGGCGGCTCAACGCGCGCGCCAACGCGCCGCGGGCCGAGCGGCCGGACCACGCCGAGGCGCTGGCGCGGCTCGAGGCGGCCGTGGCCACGGCCCGGGCGGCGGCGGGCTGACATGAGCGAGCCCCCCCGCATGTTCGGCCTCGACCCCATGCGCGCGCGCCTCCTCCTCGGCGCGCTCGCCCTCCTCGCCGCCGCCGGGCTGGCCTCCATGCCGGTCGTCGGGATCGACCCGCTCACGGGCGCGCGGGTGGCGCCCACGACCGCCCAGCAGAACGGCCGCCGCGCCGTCCACGCGCTGGGGCGGATCGTCGAGGCCCAGTCGGTCCTGCGCCTCGACCGCGACGGCGACGGCGTCCTGGAGTTCGGCACCCTCGACGACCTGCGCGCCGCGGGGCTGATCACCGACGACGACCTGCCGCCGGGCTACGTGGTCGAGGTCCGACCGTCGGTCGACCGTCCGTCCTACCGCTGGATCGCCGTGGCCACGCCCGTGACGCCGGGCGAGACCGGCGACCGCACCTACGTCGTGAACCAGGCGGGCGTCGTCCACGCCGTCGACGGCCCGGTCGCCGTCGACGACGGCTGCGCGATCCCCACCAGCGCCACCCGGGCCTTCCGGTGATCGAGCGCGTCCCGGCCGACGACGGCACCGGGCGCACGTCGCTCTGCGGCCCGGTCGTCGGCGTCCTCCTCCTGCTCGCCCTGTGCCTGTTCTTCGGCGTGCCGTGGATCGCGCGCCGGACCCGGGGAGACGGACTCGCGCCGATCACGACGGGGCGCTGACGCCGAGGCGAAGGGTAGAACCCACCTCAGCGGCAGACGCGCAGACCCACCGCGTCGTCCGGCCCGGGCAGCGCGAAGGTCGCGCCGAGGGCGCGATCGACCGGCGCGCGGAAGCTCCCGCCCATGTGAAGGCGCAGGGCCGGCCGGGCGGGGTCGACGTCGGCCACCCACTCGGCGACGTTGCCGATCATGTGCAGGCAGCCGACGGGCGAGGCGCCGGCGGGGCGGGCGGTCACGGCCTCGGGGCGGCCGTGGTCGCCCGCGCCGAGGACGAGCTGCCCGCCCTGGCGGGCCGGCGGCGTGTTGACGCGCGGCGGGCCGGGCTCGGCCTCGCCCCAGGGGAAGGGCCGCCCGTCGTCGCCCAGCGCGGCGCGCGTCCACTCCGCCCGCGTCGGCAGGCGCAGCCCCGCCCAGGCCGCGTAGGCGCGCGCCTCCTCCCACGACACCCGCCGCGCCGGGAGGACCGCCGACGCCGCGTGCGCCGGCGCCGCGGTCCGACCCGCCGCCATGCGCTGGACGGCGAGCTGCCGCTCCGTCACCTCGTGCTTGCCCATGAACACGCCGCCGGCCCACGCGAGGACCGAGCCGTCCCGCTCGTTGACGTACTCGCCCGGCGCCGCGCCGAAGCACAGCCCCTCGGGCAGCGGCAGGGGCGGCCGGGCCTCGGCCGGCAGCGCGCGCAGCCACGCTGGCCCGTCCGGCTCGCGCAGGGCGCGGAGCGTCACCACCGCGCCCTCGTTGCCGGCGGCGTCGACCGGCAGGAGCGTGAGCTCGCCGCCGCCCTCCCCGAGCGGCAGCGAGACGACGCCCGGGCGCCCGCCCTCGAGGCGCACGACGGCGCCGGGCGCGCCGACGACGCGCACCTCGGTCCAGGGCCCGTCGTCGACCGCCCAGCAGGTGACCTCGACGGCCGCGCGGGGGGTGCTCACGTCGGCCGGCAGGAGCACCTCGAGCCGCGGCGGCGTCAGGTCGCCCGTCCACCCGCGCCGCGCCTGGACGCGCCCCTCGCCCGTCCAGGCAACGACCGACACCGCGCGGCGCCCCTCGGCGTTGGGGACCCACGCCTCGAAGGTCCCGTCCGACGAGACGCTGGCCGTCGCGTCGCCGACCGTCACGCGCAGGCCGGTCAGCGGCCCGTCCGAGGCCACCCGACCTCGCACGCACGCGGCCGACCCGCCGACGATCGCGCCGTCCGCCGGCTCGAGGACCTCGAGCGTGAGCCGCGGCGGCCGCCGGCGCACGCTCAGCGCCGCCGCCGCGCGCCAACCCGCTTGATCCACGGCGACAACGTCCACGCGGTTGGGGCCGGTGACCAGCGGCACCTCCCGGGCGTGGCGCCCGTCGCCGAGGGCCTCCGCGGGCTGACCGCCGATCTGCACGTCGACGGGCGACGCGTCGTCGACGCGGACGACGACGCGCAAACGGCTCGCGGCGGTGGCGCTCTCCAGGTCGGCCGGCTCGAGGAGCGTGAGGAGGGGCGGCGCCGAGTCGACGAAGAGGGGTAGGTCGACCGTGGCCGTCTCGCCCCCCTGCGCGACCTCGACGCGCAGGACCGAGGGCCCCTCGGGGAGCGCGAGCCCGGCGAGGGTGAAGCGCCCGCCCGCGTCGGCGAAGGCGTCGCCCCTCCCGGCGCGCACGTGCGCGCCCGCGCCCGCGGCGATCGTGCCGCGGAGGGAGATCACGCGCTGCCGCAGGACCGGCCCCGGCGGCGTGATCTGCACACGCGCGCCCAGCGGCGCGACGATCGGCGCGGCGGCGCTGCGCCAGCCGGCGAGCGTGACCGCGGCGACGAGCCCCGCCCCGGCCAGCGCCGCCAGCACGCGCACGGGCGAGACCTCGCGGCGCCCGCGCAGCGGCAGGTCCGCCGCGGCGGCGAGGTCGACCGCGCAGGTGGCGCAGCGCGGCGCCTCGTGCAGGCAGGCGCGGTGGTGGACCGCGCCGCACGCGCCGCAGCGCACACCGCCGCGCGGCACCTCGCCGTGGCAGAAGGCGCAGCGCAGCGGCCCGGCCCCCGGGCGAGGACGCAGCCCGCCGATCTCGAGCCCGCCCTCCGCGTCCACCGGACCTCCGCGTCCAGGTCATAGTCCCGTCCGGCGCCCGGCGCCAGGCGAGGCCCGCGGCGGGTCACGGGTGGCTCGCCCCCGTCGTCGCGGCAGGCGCGCGGCGCGGCCTCGCGGTTGCACGCGGGCGACGGCTGGGGGGCGGAGGCGCCATGGCGTCCCCTGGCCCGCGGCGGGTCCTCGTCGTCGAGGACGACCCCGACCTGCGCGAGGCGCTGTGCGAGCTCCTCTCCGACCGCCACGCCGAGGCGCACGGCGTCGCCGACGGCCAGCAGGCGGTCTACTACCTGATGGCCGAGCCGGCCCCGCGCGCGATCGTGCTCGACCTGCGCCTGCCCCTGATCAACGGCTGGGACCTGCTCGCGTGGCTGCGCGGCGAGCCCGCCTGCCGCGACGTCCCGGTGGTCGTCGTCTCGGGCGCCCCGATCGAGCGCCTCGAGCTGGCGCTCGACCACGCCCCGATCGCGTGGCTGCAGAAGCCGATCGACCCGCGCGCCCTGCGCCAGGTCGTGGCGGCGCTCTGACGCCCGACGAGGCTCCAGCGGCAGCACCACGCTCGGCCTCCTGCGATCGCTCGCCCCTCGTGAGCGCGTCACCCATCGCGAAGCGATCACTTCTCGGGCTCGGAGAGGTCCGGGACGGGGACCGCCTCCACGCTCTTCCTCGGTGTCCTCCGCGGCCCGCGGCGAGGTCCGGCTTCCCGGACCGCTGGCCGATACGTGGCCGAATCGCCGCGCCGGCGCGCGGCCTCCGCACGCCTGTAGTGCTGATCCCGCACCGGGTTGCGGTGCCGCCCGCCGGCCTGGCACAGTCCGCGGTCGCACGCGCGGGACCGGCGCCTCGTTCGCAACGTCCACCCGCCCGGCAGCCGGAGCACGCGATGACCCGACCCTCCCTCCTCTTCGCCGCCGCGCTCCTGGCGGTCGCCGCCTCGGGCTGCGGCGGCGGCGGCAGCGGCCGCGCCGCGCCCGCCGCCACGGCATCGACGACCGCGCCGACGACGTCGACGACGACGTCGACGTCGACGTCGACGTCGACGACCCCGGGCACCCCGGCGCTCGATGTCGCGGCCCTCGTCGCCGGCTACGAGGCGCGGCGCGCGGCCTACCTGGCCCACTCGGCGACCGGCGGCGGCCACTACGCCCAGCTCGCGCGCCTCGAGCTGGGGCTGCCGATCGACCGGCGGTCGCTCGACGAGCTGGTCGACTTCATCGCCTCGCGCCGCGACACGGCCGACTTCGGCGCCACGGCGCTCGTGCGCCTGCTCTACCTCCACGGCGCGAACCCCGCCCTGCCGCAGGACTGGCGCGACCGCGCCGAGCGCACGCTCCTCGGCTGGCGCTACTGGCTCGACCAGCCCGGCCGCGACGGCATGGTCTTCTGGTCCGAGAACCACGTGATCATGTTCGCGGCGGCCGAGTACCTCGTCGGCGCGCGCCATCCGCAGGAGGTGTTCACCAACGCCGGCCTCACCGGCGCCGAGCACGCGCGGCGCGGCCGCGCGCGCGTCGAGCGCTGGCTCGACGAGCGCCTGCGCTTCGGCTTCAGCGAGTGGTGCTCGCCCGTCTACTACCCGCACGACGTGGCGCCGCTGCTGAACCTGATCGACTTCGCGCCGCACCCCGAGGTCGCCGCGCGCGCCGCCATGGTCCTCGACCTCCTGCTCCTCGACCTCGCGCGCCTCACGCAGCAGGGCAGCTTCGGCGTCACCGCCGGGCGCGCCTACGCCCAGCACAAGCTCTCCGGCCGCGGGCAGTCGATCGGCGACCTGATCGAGGTCCTGTTCGGCACGCGCGGCGGCTTCCAGCGCGTGGGGAGCACGGCGGCGACGCAGTTCGCCACCTCGCGCGCCTACCGCCCGCCGCACGTGCTCCTGGCGATCGGCCGCGACGAGGCCCGCCCGCGCCGCGTCGAGCGCGCCCGCGCCGGCTTGCGCTTCGGCGAGGGGCCGGCCGAGGGGATCGGCTTCACCTCGCTCGACGACGGCGTCTTCTGGTGGGCGCAGGGCGGCTACATGGCCCCCGAGGCGATCGGCCTCAGCCGGCGCATGATCGAGGCCTGGGGCCTGTGGGACCATCCGGCCTTCTCGCCCCTGCGCCCGCTGCGCCACGCGCCCGAGCCCCTGCTCGTGGGCCTGTCGCAGGCGCTCGGCCCGGCGTCGCGCGGGAGCATGCTCGGCGGCGCGAACATCTACGCCTTCAAGACGCCCGACGCCATGCTCTCGTCGGTCGTCCACTACGCGCCGGGGCGCGTCGGCTTCCAGCAGCACGCCTGGCAGGCGACGCTCGACCAGGACGCGCTGGTGTTCACCACCGCGCCGGGCAACCTCGGCCACGACGGGCCGACGCACTGGACCGGCAGCGCCTCGCTCCCGCAGATCTCGCAGTGGGAGGGCGTGGCCCTGATCCTCTACGACCCGCCGCCCGGCGTGCGCGCCGTGTTCGCCGAGGAGACCCACGCCATGTTCCCGCGGGCCGGCTTCGACGAGGTCGTCGAGCGCGCGGGCTGGGTGTTCGGGCGCAAGGGGCAGGGCTACGTCGCCCTCTACTCGGCGCAGCCGGCCTACTGGCGCGCCTACGGCCCCGACGTCGGGCGCGAGCTCGTGGCCCCCGGGGCCCGCAACGCCTGGCTGTGCCAGGTCGGGCGCGAGGCCGACGACGGCCCGTTCGACGCGTTCGTCGACGCCGTGGCCCGCGCCCGCGTCGACGTGCAGGGGCTCGCCCACGGCGACCTCACGGTCGAGTTCGACGCCCCCGGCGTCGGCCACCTGCGCATGCGCTGGGGCGAGCGGGCGACGCTCGACGGTCGGGCGCTCCACGTCGACGACTTCCCGCGCCTCGACGGCCCCTACGCCAGGCAGGCCTGGGGCGAGCGCCGCCTCGAGGTGCGCCACGCCGGCCTCTCGCTCACGCACGACCACCGCACCGGCGTCCGCGCCGGGGAGGGCCTGTGACCGTCCGCGCCGCCCTGGCCCTGCTCGTCCTGGTCGCGCCCGCCGCGCGCGCGCTCGAGGTCGTGGCCCCGCGCGACGGCGGCGTCGTCCTGGGCGCCCACGCGCCGGTCGAGGTCTCGGGCGCGTCGGCGCCGCCGCAGGTGGTGCTCGACGGCCGCCCCGTCGCCGCCGCCTGGGCGCCGCTCGGGCGCGGCCGCTGGTTCGCCGACGTGGCCGTGGCCGCCCCCGGCGCGCACGTCCTCGAGGTCACGGTCGGTGGCGCGCGCGCGCGGGCGCGCTTCAGCAGCCACCTGGCGACCTCGGTCGACGCGGGCGACCGCGTGCTCGCCCGCACCCTGGCGACGAAGCGCGCGCGGGACCTGGGCTGGGGCTGGGGCCCGGCCGTGCTCCTCTACGGCGTGCAGCGCTTCGGCGCCGCCTCCCCGCAGGCGGCGCGCGCGCACGACCTCCTGCGCGACTACCACGCCCACCACGCCGCCCGCGGCCTGCCGAAGATCGACCACCCCGACCGCTGCCCGCCGGCGCTCACCGGCTTGGGCCTCCTGCGCGACCACGGCGACCGCACGGGCGAGGCGACCGCGGCGCAGGTCGCCGACTACCTGCGGCGCGAGCGGCGCAACGCCCTGGGCGCGATCGACCACCTCGGCAGCCGGAGCACGCTGCGCACGCTGACCTCGCTCTCGGGCGGGCTCGGCCTGTTCACCCGCCGCTGGGTGGACTCGATCTGGCTCGACTCGCTGTTCATGTACGCGCTGTTCGCCGCCCAGTGGGGCGCCCACACGGGCGACGCCGCCCTGCGCGACTTCGGCCTGGCCCAGCCGGGGATCTTCGCCCGCGTCCTGCAGGACCCGCGCACCGGCCTGCACCTCCACGCCTGGGACCTGCGGCGCGGCCAGCCCGTGGGCGAGCTGTGGCTGCGCGGCAACGGCTGGGTGGCCGCGGCGATCGTCGACATGCTCGAGGTCGCGCCAGCGGGCGATCCGCGGCGGGCCGAGCTCGAGGCGATCCTCCGCCCGCTCCTGCAGGGGCTCGCCGACACGCAGGACGCGGCCGGCCTGTGGCCGACGCTCCTCGACCGGCCCGACACCTACCAGGAGGCCTCGGGCTCGGCGCTGGCCGCCTACGCCATGGCCAAGGCGGCGCGCCTGGGTGTCGCGCCGGCGGCCCTGCGCGACCGCGCGCGGCCGACCCTGCGCTCGCTGACGGCGCGGCTGCGCCCGCGGCCGGTCGGCATGTCCGTGACGGGGACCTCGATCGCGACGAACGCCTGGCCTGGGCCGACCTGGTACCGGCTCACGCCACGCCGCGACGACGTCGACTGGGGCGTCGGGGCGTTCCTGCTCCTCGCCCACGAGCTGCGCGACCAGCGCTGGGACGCCCCCTGACGAGCGGCTGTCCGGAACGGCCTGTCCGTAACTGATCTGTCCGGAATGAGAAGCGGGCGAGAGAGCTGTGGGGGGGAAGTTCGCTCTCTCGCCCGCGAAGTTGTAGAGGCGACCATCCCCTCAGCGCATGGCGTGCCACGACCTCGTGACCGGGCCGATAGGGGTTGTGCCGGCGCGACGCGAGGATTCTCGCGCGCTCGCGGACGGCCTCCGCGGAGCCGGATCTCCTGCCCCTGACGGAACCTGCGGGCCACGGGGTAGACCCCTGAGCCGCGGGTTCTCCACAAGCGTACGTGGAGGATGTGGAAAGGGTGTGATTCCGCGCGTTTGCGGGAGATTCCGCACCATCTCGGGTCGTGAGACACCGCTGTCACTGGAGTTAGTAACGGACTTCCCTGTGAGGTAAGTTTCCCATCATGCGACATGGGGAGTCCGCGGTCGTCCTGACGGCCGCCATCTTCAGCGGCGGCTTCGCCGCCCTCTGCGTCCTCCGAGAGCTGCTGGTGCGCTAGATCCAGCCGCCGCCCGGAGTTCCTTCACGCCGCGCCCCTGCGACGGCCAGCGCTCGGACCGCACCCCTGTCAAAGTGGCACCCCGCCTCACGCGGCAAGCCGCACCCCCGCAGGCGCTTACGCTCCGGCATGCCGCCTGCAAGTGGGTCCGGGGCGCCCGACCGGCGGGCGCCTTCGATCACAACCATCGAATTCTACTGGAGTTGTAGGAGGAGCTCCCCATGCGGAGGACCCTGACCGGCCCACGCCTCGGGCCCCTGTTCACCGAGCTGTTCGACCTGCCCCCGCTGACCGCGCCCGCCGTGCGGCCGGTCGAGACCCGCGAGACCGACGCGGAGTATCAGGTGCGCTGCGAGCTGCCCGGCTTCCGACCCGACGAGGTGGACGTCCAGCTCACCGCCGACGTGCTGACGATCCGCGCCCGCACGGCGCCGCCCGCCGGCGGCGCGGCCGGCGCCTGGCCGCGCCGCGAGCAGCAGGTGCAGCAGGCGATCCGCTTCGAGCGGCCGATCGACGCCGACCAGGTGCAGGCCGAGCTGAGCCACGGCGTGCTGCACCTGCGCCTGCCCAAGAGCCAGGCGGCCCGCCCGCGGCGGATCGACGTCCGCGCCGGCGCCACGACGCCGGCCACGCCGTCGCTCGAGCACCGGCCCGACGCCGCGCCGCAGGGCTGATCGAGCGCTCGCGGGGCGGAGGGGCACGCCCTCCGCCCCTGCTCAGGCCGCCGCCGACGCGGGCACTCGCCCGGCGCGGGCCGCGACGTCGTGGGCCTCGATCGCCTCGAGCGTCCAGGCGGCCCGGCGCCGGTGCCAGGCGTCGAGGGCGTGGTGGCGGCCGGCGCGGTGGGCCGCGCGCGCGAGCTGCGCCAGGCGCTCGCCGTCACGGGCGAGGTCGGCGAGGGCGCGGGCGGCCGCGTCGACGTCGGCGACCCGCACGGCGAGCGCCGCGCCGTCCTCCTCGACGTGCTGCCGGAGCGTCTCGCTCGCGTAGCCGACGGTCGGCAGCCCGGCCGCGAAGCCGTCGAGCACCTCGCGGCCGGCCTCGTCGCCCGTCGATGTGACCAGGAGCACGTCGTAGCCGGCCAGCCGGCGCGCGCGCTCGGCGCCGCTCGCCGGGACGTCGACGAAGCGTACCGCCGCGCGCAGGCCGAGCGCCGCGACGCGGCTCTCGAGCCGCCGCCGCTCGACGCCGCGCCCGGCGACGTCGAGCGTCAGCGCGACCCCGCGCTGGCGCGCCAGGCGCAGGACGTCGATCGCGTCGTCGACGCCGCGGCCGGGCTCGAGCGGCGCGCAGGAGACCGCGCGCAAAGGCTGCCCGGACGCGCGCCCGGCCCGCCGCTCCTCGATCACCGCGGCCGCGACGACGTCGGCGACGAGGTGCCGCGCCTCGTGGAACGCGCGCGCGTTGCGCGCGTGGCGCGCGTAGCGGCGCTGGACCGCGCCGGCGCGGAGGAGCGTCAGGTCCGCCGTGCGCGCCGCGTAGCGCGCGGCGCCGTCGAAGACGGTCCCGTACATCTGCGCCGCGACCCGGGCCACGGCCCCCTCGCGGCGCGCGCGCGCCTCGCGGCGCGCCACCGGGTCGGCGCCGAGGAAGAACACCGCCGGCCGCTCCTGCCGCCGGGCCTCGCGGAACCCCTCGAAGGCCAGCGGCCGCCACAGGTCCTCGGTCAGCCCCGCGTGCACGGCGCGCGCGCGGCCGACCCACGCGCGCACGTCGGCGCGCCAGCGCGCGCGCTCGCGCAGCCAGTAGGCGCCCGCCGACGCGCGCAGGTCGATCGAGGGCAGGAGCCGCAGCCCGTCCTCGTGCTCGACCGCCTCGAGCCCGGCGCCGCCCGCCTCGAGCGGGAGGCTCGGCCCCAGGACCGCGACCGGCCCCAGCCGGTCCTCGAGCGCCTCGCGCAGGAGCACGAGCGAGCGGCGCCAGCTCGCGCGCAGCCAGGGCCGCACGCCGCCCTCGAGGTAGATCGGCGCCTGCGTGACGAGGAGGTACATGGGGGCCTCGCCCCTGGCGGGGCAAGGCCCGTGCCCGCCGCAAGCGACGCCGGCGCCTGACGGCCACGTGGGAGGAGCGGGGACTTTCGCGTCAGAGCTTGAAGGAGCGCGTCCCGCCCCCGGGCGACAGCGTCAGCGTTCCCTGGTTGGGGCCCGTGAACAGCAGCGACACGGACAGGGCGCTGCCGCTGGTGCGCGTGATCACGGCCGTGCCCGCGGAGATGAACCGGGCCGAGGGCGGGTCGACGGCGGAGGCCAGCCCCACGTAGGTGATCGTCCACGCGCCGCGGGCCGAGCTGGCCACGAAAATCGTGCCGCTCAGGACCAGCGTCCCCGGCGTGCCCGAGAGGGTGAAGGTCACCCCGCTCGTCTGCGCGGTCGACACGTCGAACCCGTCGTCGGTGGTCACCGACCCGCTGACCGCCCCCGTGCAGGTGGGGCCGCTGATCGTGCAGGCGTAGGTGAGGGTGCCGAACACGTCCACGAGGCCCAGGTGGGTCGTCGAAGCGATGAGCGTCTGGAAGCTCACCGACACGGTCGCCGCGGCCCCGCTGCGGACGTAGGTGGCGACCACCAGCCCCCGCAGCGTGGCCTCGTCGACCCGCGTGCCGGAGGTGCCGAAGTCACCGAAGTCGAGCACCACCGCGCCGTTGGTGGCCGTCCCCGACGTCTGGACCTGCGGCCGGGCCTGCGGCACCGCGTAGGAGCCCGGCTCCATGGCCGCCAGCGCCGCCTGGAGCGCCAGCTTTCCGGCGGCGTGGCCGATCACGGCCGGCGAGTTGACGGCGATCGCCTCGTCGCCGACGTCGAAGAACAGCCCTCGCCGGCGCGAGCCGCCGCAGCCCTCCGCGGCGAGCCCGCCGAGCGCGAGGACGGTGGCGGCCAAGGCGAAGCGAACGGTCGAGCGGGCGACGTGCATGGGTGGTGACCCCCGGTCGAATGCTAACGCGCTGCGCCGCGGGTTCATTCGGACCCCCGAGGTCGGCCCCCCGCCGCCGACCGCCCCCCGGACTCCGGCGACGCCCCTTCAGGCCCCCCCGCACGGCCGGGAGGCCGCGAGAGGGCTCTCGCAAGCCGCTGCGGCGAAAGACCTTGACCCTGTGGGTTGTCGACCCCTGCCCCAGACCCCTACCCTGTGCCCCCCATGAACGGAACCCGAATCGTTCGTCAAGTGTTCGGACCTGCCCTCACGACCGCGATCGCGGTCGGCCTCTCCGGGACGGCGGCCGCCTGCGGCGGCGGCGGCTCCTCGGGAGGCGGCGTCGCCATGGCCCCGGCCACGGCCGCGCCCTCCACCCCCGGCGTCCCCGCCGGCGCCCCGGCGTCTCCGCCCGGGACGTCCCAGCCCGGGACCACCCCGATCTCGTGGGAGCCGGCGCCCGCGGGCGGCGCGCGCCTCGGCACCAACCTCGGCTACGTCACGCACTACATGCCCGACTGGCCGTTCGTCGACGTGTTCAAGACCTCGCAGGTGAACTCCGACGGCTTCCCCTGGAAGGTCGTGAACCCCAAGGGGGCCAAGAACCCGGCGCTCGACGCCGAGGGCTACCCGAGGGGCCTCGCGGCCGGCCAGGCGGTCACGGCGATCTGCATGAGCGGCGGCCGCTACCCCGGCGGGGTCTACACCCTCCTGTTCGACGGCGACGGCGAGGTGCACCTGAGCCTCGACGCCGAGGCGACGCGCGCGTCGCACGACGGCCGCGGCACGTTCAGCCGGCCCGTGACGGTCAAGCCCACCTCGTCGGGGATCCAGGTGCGCATCGTGCGCTCGAACCCGGCCAACCACGTGCGGAACATCCGGCTGATCATGCCGGGCTTCGACGAGCGCACGACCTTCCACCCGCTGTTCCTCGACCGCCTGCGGCCGTTCGCCGTGCTCCGCTTCCTCAACTGGGGCCGTGTGAACCGGTCGAAGATCAGCAAGTGGTCGCAGCGCACGCCGGCGGGCTACCGCACGCAGTCGCACGAGCCCGGCGTGGCCTACGAGTACATGGTCCAGCTCTGCAACACGCTGGGCAAGGACCCGTGGATCTGCGTGCCGCACCTGGCCGACGATGACTACGTGCGCCGGCTGGCGACCCTGCTCCGCGACACCCTCGACCCGCGCCTGAAGGTGCACATCGAGTACTCGAACGAGGTGTGGAACGGGATCTTCTCCCAGTCCGGCCACGTGAAGCGCGAGGCCGACAAGAACAAGCGCTCCTTCGTGCAGCAGTACGTGGCGCGCTCGGTCGAGATCTTCCGCATCTTCGAGCAGACTTTCGGCGGCACGCAGCGCCTCGTGCGCGTGATCTCCGGCCAGTCGAACAACGCGGGGATCGCCAAGCAGGCGGTCGCGGCCCTCCCGGCCGGGGCGGCCGACGCCCTGGCGATCGCCCCCTACTTCGGCGGGCACCTGGGCAACAGCAAGAACTGGCAGGCCACGCGCGGGCTCACCGTCGACCGGCTGATCGACGCCTGCGCCCAGGACATCCAGACCCGGCGCGCGGAGGTGCGCAATCACCTCGCCATGGCCCGGTCGGCCGGCCTGCAGCTCGTCGCCTACGAAGGCGGGCAGCACCTCGCGGGCGTCGGCAACGCCGCCAACGACGAGCGGCTGGTCAACCTGCTGATCGCCGCGAACCGCCACCCGCGCATGGCGCAGGTCTACCGCGACTACCTGGCCATGTGGCGGACCGAGGCCAACAGCCTCTTCTGCCACTACAGCTTCGTCTACGCGCCGAAGAAGCACGGCTCCTGGGGCGCCCTCGAGCACATGGCGCAGACCGGCGCGCCGAAGTACGACGCCCTCGTCGAGGCGGCCCGGGTTTGGCACGGCCGATGACCCGGCGCGGGCGCCCCGTCGGGGGCGCCCGCCGCGCGTCGCGACAGCTCGGGCGGCTCGCCGGCGCCGCCGCCGTGGCGGGGGCGCTGAGCGTGCCCTGCGGCCTGGCGCTCACGGGCCGAGCCGCCGCTGGCGGTCCTCCCGCGCGCGCAGGCGCGTCCGCGCGGGTGGCCGCGCGGCTGGCGCGCCGCCGCCCGCGCGACCCCAGGCGGCGGCGGCGCCGGCCGGCCCTGCCGCCGGCGGCCACGCCGGAGCACCCGCTGGACCTGGCGCGGGCCCTGCCCGAGCCGGCGGCCGCCTCGCGCCTGGCCGCCATGCTCGAGGAGCCCGACGAGGCGGCCGCGGTCGCCGAGGCGCTGTCCACCACGCCGGAGGGGCGGCCGCTCCTCGTGGCGCACCTGACGCGGTCGGTCGAGGCCCCGGGCCTCGACCACGTGGCCGTCCTCGAGGCCCTCTCGCAGGTCGGCCGCGAGGAGGACCTGCCGGCCGTGCTCACGTGGGCCCGCGGCGACGACGCCGTGGCCCCGGTGGCCGCCTGGTGCGCGCGCGCGATCTGCGAGCGCGAGCGGATCGACGCGCCCGAGGACCTCCCGGGCGCCGACGAGGCGGCCGAGACCCCGCGCGGCGACCCGGGGCCGCCCGAGGGGGCCACGGACGTGCCCGTGGACGCGCCGGTCCACGACCCCTGAGCCTGCGTCCAGGTGCTGCCGGGGGCACGGCTTGCGTCCGGACGCCGGCCTGCTCCCGGCGTTCACCCCGGTCAACCTGCGACCCGCGGCTATCCTCGGAGGCGGGGTCCCACGCACCGCGTGGGGCGAACCCGCGCCCGCCTCGCACGGACCTGCCGCGGGACCTGCCGCGGCGGCGCCCACGGGACGCGCGCGGCCTCGCCCCGGCGGCCACTCCGAGGAGAGGTGGCCACCATGGCCAAGCAGGTCATCCGCAAGCTCCAGCTCCGGAGCCCGGCGTTCTCGCCGGGCGAGCGCATCCCCCGCCGTCACGCCCGCCCGCCCGAGGGGCTCGACGCCTCACCGCCGCTCACCTGGTCGCTCGTGCCCGAGGGCGCGCGCGAGCTCGTGCTCATCTGCGATGACCCCGACGCGCCCTCGGCGGAGCCGTGGGTCCACTGGGTCGCCTACCGCATCCCGGCCAAGGCGCGGGCGCTCCCCGAGGGGATCGCCAGGGACGAGCAGCCCGGCAACCCCGAGGGCATGCTCCAGGGGCAGAACTCGTGGGGCCTCGTCGGCTACGGCGGGCCGCAGCCGCCGGTGGGCCACGGGACGCACCACTACCACTTCCGCCTCCTCGCGATCGACACGCACCTCTCGCTCGGCCCCGGCGCGACGAAGGAGGAGGTGCTCGAGGCGATCGACGGGCACGTGATCGCCGAGGGCGAGCTCGTGGGCACCTACGAGCGCCTGTCGACCGGCGCGGCCGGCGAAGGCGCGACGACGATCACCCCCGGAGACGCCCCCTGACGCCTCACTTCGTCGGCGCGCGCCGGCGGCCGGCGCGCACGCGCAGCGCCACGTAGAGGGCGGCGACGAGGACGATCGCCGCCATGGCCGCGGTGTAGGCGACCGCCGGCGTGGAGAGCCAGTGCGCCACGTCGGTCGGGCGCGCCCGCCGCGGGTAGACGAGCCGGTCGGGGCGCCCGTGCGCGGCGTAGAACGGCTCGAACCGCGCCGGGTCGCTCGCGTCCTCGCCGCGAGCCAGGAGGTCGCGCTCGAACGCCTGGTAGGCGTCGACCCAGGCCTCCGCCCGGCGCCGTCCCGTCGTGTAGTCGTGCGCCGCCGACCCCTCGCGCGGCGACAGCACGCGCTGGTAGCGCGCGATCGCGTCGCCGCGCGGGCTGCCGGCCTCGCGCGCGCGCTGGAACGCCATCCAGGCCAGGCGCTGGGCGTCGGGCAGGCGCTCGCGGCCCGACCACACGGTCTCCCACCCGCCGCACGCGAGGACCTCGCCCAGCGCGTAGTAGAACTCGTGCCAGGGCGCCCGCGGGTCGCCGCCGAGCTTGAGCATGCCGACGATCCCGGAGTAGACGTCCTCCCGCAGGCCGGGATACGCGGCGAGGACCCGCGACAGCGACCGGTGCGGGAGCGACGGGTGCTCGCCCGTGAGGTCGAAGCCGAGGGCGACCTCCATGGTCGGCCCGAGCATCATGTGCCGCGCGGCGTAGGTCGGGTCCCTGGCCGCCTCGATCGCGAACCGGATCGCCGTGACCTGGTAGCGCTCGCGGCCGAAGTGGGCGTCGGGGTTGATCCGGATCGCCTCCTCGAGGTGCGCCAGCCCCTCCTCGAGGCGGCCCGCGTGGGCGAGGAACGTCCCCAGGTTGGCCGCCGTCGTGTAGCGCCCCGGCCAGCGGGCCTCCTTGAGGCGCATGAGCGCGATCGCGCGCTCGACGTCGCCCAGCCGCTCGTGCGCCACGGCGAGGTCGTCGTGCTCGCCCTCGTCGAGCGACCCCGCGGCGGCCTTCGCCTCCAGCCGGTCGCGGCGGCGCTCGTAGTACTCGCGCGTGTGGACCTCGTAGCGGCCGAGGATCGCGTCCTCGAGCGACGGCAGCCCGCGCTGCTCCTCGACGAGCGTGTCGTAGTCCCACAGGCAGGCCGACGCGGGCGCGGCGACCGCCACGAGGAGGGCCAGCGGCAGGAGGCGGCGCATGCCCGGACCGTAGTCGCGCCGCGGGCGCGGCGCCAGGCTACGCTCGGGGCGTGAGCGACGAGCGGCTGCGCGAGCTGGAGCGGCGCTGGCGGCAGGGCGGGCGGCCCGACGACCGCCTGCGCTGGTGGACCGCCCGCGCCCGCGCGGGCGACCTGCCCCCGGGCGCCGAGGCGCTCGTCGCGCGCGTCGTCGACGGCGCGCTGGCGCCGGCGCGGGTCGAGCTCGCCGCGTACCTCGGCGACCCGCGGGCGCGCGCGCTGGCGCTGGAGGAGGTGGTCGAGCGCGTGGCCTACGGCGGCGAGCCTGGCGCCATGCGCGTCGTGTTCGACGAGCCCGACCTGCGCCTCGACGACGTGCTGGAGTGGATCGCCGGCCTGGCGCTGTGGGAGCCCGGGGCCGTCGAGCGGGCGCTGCTCGCGGCCACGCGCGACGCGGCCGCGCGCGACGCGCGCCAGGACCTGAGCGCCACCGAGGACGAGCACGAGCCGTGGCTGCACACGTGGCGCGAGGCCGAGCGCGAGCGCCGCCTGGCCGCCGCGCAGGCGGGGCTGGAGACCCTGGAGCGCTGGCTCGACGGCCGCGCGCGCCCCGACGCCGACCCGCTCCCCGCCGCGGCGACGGCGCCGCACCTCGGCCCGCTGGTCATGGCCGTCTCGATCGCCGCCCGCTTCGTCCTGGCCCGGCGCGCCCCGGAGCCGGCCCGCCCCGACGAGGGCCGCGACGCGCTCAGGGCGTGGCGCGACTCGCTGCGCGAGACCGTCCCGGAGGCGCGCGACGTGCGCGACGCCGTGCGCACGGCGCTGATCCCCTGGGCGCTCGGCGAGGCAGGCGCGTGAGCGACCGCGAGACGCGGGCCCTCGAGCGCCTCGCCGCCGCCGGCGACCTCGACGCGCAGGCGCGCCTCGACCGCGCGCTCGTGCGCTCGGGCGCGGTCGCCGGCCTGGAGGCCGAGGTCGCCGCCGCGCTGGCGCGCGTGCAGCGCCCGGACGACGACGGCCCCTGCCGGGGGACGCTCCACCGGCTCGACGTGGCCCTGGCCCTGCGCGGGTGGGTCGAGGAGGACCAGGCCGCCCCGCCGGCGGGGGCCCGCCGCCGACTCCGCGTCGGCGGCGCCGCCGGGAGCGAGCGCCCGGCCACGTTCGCGCTGGTCGGCCGCGAGGGCGCCGACGCCGTGATCGCCCTCGGCCGCGCCGCGCCGGCGGCCCTGGCCCGGGACCTGCCGCGGGCCATGGGCTTCGACCTCGCCGCGCTCGAAGCGGTGGCCGAGCCGGGGCGGCTGGAGGTCGTCCGCGCCGCGTGGACCGTCGCCGGCGCGTGGGCGCGGAGCGAGGCGGTGCACGCGCAGGCGCCGCTGCACGAGGCGCTGGGCCTCGTGCGCCTGCGCCCGGCCATGTACTTCGGCGCGACCGACGCGCGCGGCGCCATGCGCGTGGTCGACGAGTTGCTCGCGCTCGGCGCCGCCGAGGCCCTCGGCGGCCACGCCTCGACGGTCCGGGTGACGCTCCACGCCGACGGCGCGTGCTCGGTCCGCGACGACGGGCGCGACGCCGCGGAGCGCGACCCGGCGCTCGTGAGCGTGTCGCCTGGCTGGAGCCCGTCCTTCGCCCCCGTCCCGGGCCGGCACGTCGGCGCGCGCGTGGGCCTCACGCCGGCCGCGGCCGTGTGCGAGTGGCTGGAGCTGACCGCGCACGCGGGCGGCCGCGCCCGGGTCCAACGCCACGAGCGCGGCCTGCCGGTCGGCGAGGAGGTCGAGCGCGCCGAGCCCGGCCACGGCCTCGTCGCCCGCTTCCGCCTCGACCCGGCGATCTTCGGCCCGGCGGCCGACCTGCGCCTCGACCGGCTCGAGCGGCGCGCGCGCGAGCTGGCGCACCTCGTCCCGGGCCTGCGCGTCGAGGTCGCCGACGAGGCGAGCGGCGCGGCCGCCGCCTTCCACGCGCCCGGCGGCCTCGCCGACTGGCTGGCTGAGGCCCTGCCCGACCGACCGCCCGCGCGCGCGCTCGGCCGCCGCCAGGACGCGCGGCACGGCGACCTGCGCGTCGAGGCGGCGCTCGCGTGGTCGCCCGACCCGCGGCTGGCCGAGCGGCGGTTCTTCGAGCAGTGGCCGCTCACCCGGCGCCGCTCCGTCGGCCCGCGGCTGGCGGGGTTCGCGAACGGTGAGCCCACGCCCGCCGGCGGCGATCACGTCGCCGGCCTGCGCGAGGGGGCCGAGGCGAGCTTCGACCTCCTCGGCGTCGACACCTACGCGGCCGCCTGGCGCGACGGCCTCGTGGGGGTCGTCTCGGTCACGGGCGACACGCTGGATCTCGTCGGGCAGACGGGTTCGAGCCTGGACGCGCCCCGCGTGCGCGAGTTCGTCGCCTCGCTCGTCCAGTCCGCCGTGCGCGCCTGGGCGCGCGAGCACCCGGGCCTCGTCGACGAGGTGCGCCGCGCCGCCGGGACGCGCGAGCGGCGCCGCGCGCGCCCGGGCCGCTGATTGGTGTGCTCGACGGCTGCGGGCGCGGCTGCTGGGCGGGGCGGCGCGCGCGGGCGAGAAGTAGGTCGCTACGTCGTCGGCGGCTGGCCACCAGGGCTCGCCGGCGAGCGTCGATGGCTTCGTCGCGCCGAGAATAGTGGCGGGGGAGGTGCGACCTCCCCCGCCGGCCTTCGCGCGACGGGCGGTGACCCCCGTCGAGCGCGAGGCCAGCCCCCGCCGCGCGTGGAGCGGCGGGCGCCGGCTCGACCGACGCGGGCGAGGCCGGGGCTCTTCACCGGCGAGGGGAGACGCGTCCGGCGGCTAGACTTCCGGTGTGGCCGACGAGCGGTTGCGAGCCCTGGAGCGAGCGGCGGCCGCCAGCGGATCGCCCGAGGACGAGGTGCGCCTGCTCGAGGCGCGCCTCCGGTTGGGCGACCTCGCGCCCGGCTGGCTCGAGCTCGCCGCGCGCGTCGGCCACGAGCCGGCACGCCGCGCCGTCGGGCGGTTCGTGCCCGTGGCGTGGTCGTGGTCCGACTAGCGCACGCCGACGCCCACGGGGCAGCTCACGCCGGTGCCGCCGATCCCGCAGTAGCCGTTCGGGTTCTTGGCCAGGTACTGCTGGTGGTAGTCCTCGGCGAAGTAGAACGGCCCGGCCGCCGCGACCTCGGTCGTGATCTCGCCCAGGCCCGCCGCCTTCAGGCGCTCCTGGTAGGCGTCGCGCGTGGCCTCGGCCGCGCGGCGCTGCTCGTCGTCGTGGGTGTAGATCGCCGAGCGGTACTGCGTGCCGACGTCGTTGCCCTGGCGGAAGCCCTGCGTCGGGTCGTGGTTCTCCCAGAAGACCTTCAGCAGCGCCTCGTAGCCGACCTTCGCCGGGTCGAACACGACCTGCACGACCTCGGTGTGCCCGGTGCGCCCCGAGCAGACCTCCTCGTAGGTCGGGTTGGGCGTGAGCCCGCCCGCGTAGCCGGCGGCGGTCGAGATCACGCCCGGCACCTGCCAGAACTTGCGCTCGACGCCCCAGAAGCAGCCCATGCCGAAGGTCGCCACGCGCGCGCCGGCCGGGAACGGGCCGCGCATGGGGGTCCCGAGGACGAAGTGGACGTCGGGGACCGGCATGGGGTCGGTCCGCCCGGGCAGGGCCTGGGCCGGCGTGGGCATGGTGCACTTGTTGCCGAAGATCATGCGGCGCTCCTCGCGTGCCATCGTAGCGCAGGTCCGGGCACGCGCGTTGCCCCCGCCACAGGACGAGGAGGCGCCGTGACCCGGGGCGTGATCGTGATCGGCGGCGGCCTGGCCGGGCTCATGGCCGCGCGGCGCCTGCGGGCGGCCGGCGTGGAGGTGACCCTGCTCGAGGCGCGCGACCGCCTGGGCGGGCGCGTGCTGACGGCCTGGGACGAGGCCGTCCCCTGGCCGGCCGAGCTCGGCGCGGAGCTGATCGAGGAGCCCGACGGGCCCTTCGCCGGCGCCCTGCGCGGGGCCGGCGCGGCGACCTACGCGGCCGAGGGGGACGCGTGGCGCCTGCGCGACGGCGCCCTCGAGCGCGTCCCCGACCTGGGCGCCGTCGTGGCCGCGACGCTGGCCCGCGTCCGGCCCGACGGCGCCGACGAGCCCCTGCGCGCGGCCCTCGACCGCCGCTGCGCCGGCCCGCGCTGGGCCGGCGCCCGCGCCCTCGTCGAGCACTACGTCGAGGGCTACCACGCGGCCGACGTCGCGCGCGTGAGCGCGCGCTGGGCGGCGACGGTCGAGGCCGGCGACGACGACGACCTCGACCCGGCGCAGGCCCGCGGCCTGGGGTTCCTGCACGCGCCGGGCGGGCTGTCGCGCGTGATCGAGCACCTGGCCCGCGACCTCGTCGCGGCCGGCGTCGTGCACCTCGACACGCCCGTGGTGGGCGTCCGCTGGGGCCGCGGCGGCGTCACGGTCGAGGCGCGCGGGCCGGCGGGCGAGCCCCGCCTGCTCGAGGCGCGCGCGGCCGTGGTCACCTTGCCGCTGGGCGTGCTGAAGGCCGGCCTCGTCGCCTTCGACCCGCCCCTGCGAGACAAGGCCGCGGCGCTGGCCGGGCTCGAGGCGGGCCACGTCGTCAAGCTCGTCCTGCGCTTCGACCGCTCGCCCCTCGACGACGCGCGCGGCCCGGGCGGCGCGCTCGACGGCGCCAAGTTCCTCTTCGCCCCGGGCGAGGCCTTGCCGACCTGGTGGACGCCGGCGCCCGTGCGCGCGCCCGTCCTCGTGGCCTGGGCGGGCGGGCCGGCCGCGCAGGCGCTCGCCGCGCGGTCGCTCGACGCGCAGGTCGAGGCGGCGCTGACGACGCTCGGCCGGGTCCTCGACCTGCCGCCGGCCGACCTGCGGGCGCGCCTGCGCGCGGTCCGGGCGCACCCCTGGACGCAGGACCCCTTCGCGCGGGGCGCCTACTCGTGGGTGGTCGCCGGCGGCGGCGACGCCCCGCGCGACCTCGGCCGGCCGCTCGAGGGCGCGCTGTTCTTCGCCGGCGAGGCCACGGCCGACGACGGCGACAACGCCACGGTCGAGGGGGCCATGCGCTCGGGCGAACGCGCGGCCCGCGAGGTGCTTGCGGCGCTGGCGTGACGAGCCGCCCCCGCCGCGGTCTCAGCCGGGCGAGGAGGAGGGCGTCATGGAGCACGCATACAAGGTCGCGGCCAAGCTGGGGAAGGCCCTGATCGAGCGCGACAAGCCCGAGGACGCGAAGCACCTGACGGCGACGCAGGTCGTCGTCGTGCGCGGCGAGTACGACCGCGGCGAGGCGATCTTCGGCCTGTGCGAGATCCGGCACACGACGATCGACCCGGGGCAGGTGGCGAAGGTCGGCCTCGACCCCGACCAGATCGTGTTCGTCAACTGCCCGGGCAACCTCGACGCGCGCGGCCTGGAGAAGGTGCGCTCGTTCGTCGAGCAGGGCGGCATGCTCGTGACCACCGACTGGGCCCTGCGCGGGGTGGTCGAGAAGGCCTTCCCCGGCGTGATCGCCTACAACGGCCGCGCCACGGCCGACGACGTCGTGCGCGTCGTGTTCGAGCGCGGCGTCGAGGACGGCTTCCTCGACGGCCTCCTCGACCCCGCCGACGACCCGCTGTGGTGGCTCGAGGGCTCGAGCTACCCGATCCGGATCCTGCAGCCCGACCGGGTGAAGGTGCTCGTCTCGTCGCAGGAGATGGCCACGAAGTACGGCGAGGCGCCGATCGTGACCACGTTCGAGGTCGGCCAGGGGCAGGTCTACCACCTGACGTCGCACTTCTACCTGCAGCGCACGGAGACGCGCACGCAGCGGCACGCCGCGAGCGCGACCGACTACCTGGCGCAGAAGAAGGCGCGGCTGGACGGCTTCGCCGCGGGCGACCTCGAGCGCGCCAACGTGACCGAGGTGCAGTCGGCCTACACGTCGGCGCGCGCCATGCAGAACCTGTGCATCGCGCAGAGCAAGAAGGTCACGTCCCGCAGGGGGCTGGGCTAGCGGCAATGCCGAACGGTCAGCGCGTCAACTGCTGCGTCGACCCGTTCCCGTTCCCGTTCCCGTTCCCGGTTGTTGGGGCCGCAGGAATTCGACCACGAGCGCTGGTCGAGACCTGCCTCTTCCTCGGAGGTGCGGGAGCGGGAACGGGAACGGGAACGGGAACGGAAGACCCGACGGAGAGTTGGCCGCTGACCATTCGGCATTGGGGCTAGCAACAGCGAGTGAAGAGCAGCACGCTCACCAGCGCGAACCAGACGCCGGCGGCGAGGCCCGACCACGCCAGGGCCCAGGTGCCGGCGCGCGGCTTCACCCGCAGCAGGAGCCACAGGAAGCTCACGCCGAACAGGACGAGCAGGAGCGGCGGGAAGAGCCCGACCAGCGGCGCCGTGGGCAGGGCCGCCCACAGCGTCAGGGTGCAGGCGTGCAGGAACGCGGCCAGGATCGAGGCCGGCGGCTCGGCCGACGGTCGCGCCGGGCGGCGGACGTCCGGGCCGCGGCAGCCGAGCGTCGGGCAGCGCCGCGCCTCGTGCCAGCAGGCGCGGTGCAGCACCCCCGCGCACCCGCGGCAGGAGAAGGGCTCCTCGCCGCCGCGCGCGAACGGCCCGTGGCAGTAGGCGCAGCGCGCGTCCGGGCCGAGGGCGACGACCCGTCGGGCCCGGAGGCGGCGCGACGAGATGCACAGGCGCGGCCTGGCGTCCCCCTGGGCGGGCGCGTGCTGGGCGGGCGCGTCGACGGGGTCCGGCTTGGCCGGCTCAGCGGTCGTCGTCAGCACGCGGGTTCTCGCCGATCCTCGACGTGATGCCGTTCTCGAGGGCGGACGGCGCGGCCCCCGGGATCTTCGGCGTGATGCCGGTCGAGTCCGAGCCCTCGGGCGAGGCCGGCGGCGCGGAGTAGCCCGCGTCCGCCGCAAGCCCGAGCACCTCCCGCTGGGCCTCCCGCTCGGCCCGAGCGATCTCCGCCGCGCGCGCCGCGCGCGCCTCGACCCCCGAGCGGGCCGCGCCGGGGCGCCGGTAGGTCGGCGCGACGGTCATGAAGCCCGTGAAGCCGAAGAACGCGCTCACGCCGAACAGGCCGAGCGACATGAGCACGCCCCCGACCTCCGAGCGCGGCGCCGCAGGCGCCGCCGGCGGCGGCGCGGGCGCGAAGCCCTCGAACGGCCGCGGGACGAGCGGGCCCTCACCCGGCCCGTCCCGCGGCCCGCCGACGGGCGACAGGGCGAGCGACGGCGGCGTCCCCCCGACCTCTGGAGCCTGCTCCGTCATCTCGCCTCGCCTCCTGTCTTCACAGCGCGCCCGCGCGCCCCGGCGGCCACACCCGCGCGAGCACGCGCCCGCGCACGCGCTCGATCGGGAACGTGCCCTCGAAGCGGCTGTCCTGCGAGTCGCGCGTCTCGTCGCCCATGAGGTAGACGTGGCCCTCGGGGACGCGGTGGACCAGCCCGCCGCGCAGGTTGCCGAACGGCAGGTAGCGCGCGACCCCCTCGGGCAGCGCCACGGGCGCGCCGTCGATCAGGAGACCGCCCTCGCGGCTCAAGCTCACGCCCTCGCCCGGAAGACCCACGACACGCTTGACCACGACCTCGCCGTCGCGCGTCTCGGCGAGCACCACGGCGAAGCGCCGCGGGGCCGCCCCGGCCGTGAAGCAGGTCTCGGCGAGGATCCGGTCGGGCGGCCCGTCCTCGGGGCCGCGCAGGAGCGGCGCCATGGAGCCGCTCGTCACGCGCGCGACCTCGAAGAAGCCGTGATAGACGAGGAACAGCGCGCCCGTGACGGCGAGCGCGTGGACCACGTGCCGCCAGGCGCGTCGGGCGAAGCCGCGCACGAGCCCTCCCCGGGAGAAGGACGCGCTCCCGAGGGGGCGTGTTGCATCGCGCGCCTGGCCACGGTCCACGGCCGGGCTTACCCGCAGGCCCCGCCTCGGTTCATCCGGACCCACGACCCGACGGCGCGTTCGACCCGAGGTTTCCCCGTCGTGCCGCTCGAGCCTCGCGACGCGGACTGAAGAGGAGGATGCGAAAAGCGCCGGGCCTTACGCTGTCGTGACTTCGGCACGGCGCGGCAATTGCCCAGGGACCTCCCACGGAGGAGGGACCCATGCCCCGAACGACGACGCGCCCGACCTGGCTCTGGACGACGGCGCTCACGCTCCTGCTGGCCGGCGCGAGCGCCGCGCAGGAGATCACCGGGACCTACGACATCACCCCCGGCCCCGGCTGGGGCCGCGTGCGCGCCGACGGCGCGGACCTGGTCCTCGAGGCCGTCGTCGACGGCCAGGCGCGCCCGGCGGCGCGGGGGAGCGCGACGCCGCAGGGCGGCCGCTGGCGGCTCCGCGCGGGCGCGGCCACGGGCGGCGTGACCGGCGCCCTGGGCGACCTGCTGGGCGGCGGCGGGGGCGGCGCGGGCGCCGGAGGCACGGAGGTCGAGGTCTCGCGCCTCGGGACCGACTGCCTGCGCGTCGTCGTGCGCGAGCGGGGCCGCGTCGTCGTGACCGAGCGCTGGTCGCCGCGCGAGGGCGCCTTCGCCGTGACGGCCCTCCCGCCCGAGCGGCGCGCCTTCTCGCCCTACCGCACCGAGGGGCCGAACACGGTCACCGTGCCCTGGCAGGTCGAGCCGGCCGACGCGCGCGCCGAGGTCGAGGTGCGCGTGGTCGACCGCGCCGGCGCCGAGGTCCTGCGCCGCGCGCTCGGCCCGCAGGACGCCGCGGGCGCCTTCACCTGGGACGGCCGCCAGCGCGACGGGCGCTGCGTCGACGCCCGCCGCTCGCCCTACCGCGTGACCTTCACCGCCCGGCGCGCCGGCGAGGCCGTCGAGAGCGCGCCGGTCGACGTCGTGGCCGTCCCGCGCCTCGACGCCGCCTGGGTCGTCTCGCGCGTCGATGGCGGCGCGGCGACGAGCGCCAACAAGGTCGTGGCCCACGACGCAAAGGTGGAGCTGATCGCGGTCGTGCGCGCGGTCGTCGCCGGCGCGCGCCCCGAGGAGCCGGGCCGCACCGAGCGCGTCGTCTACGCGGGCGTCGACGGGCTGACCTCGGCCACGCTGCCGCAGGTCGGCCGCGTCGCGGTCGAGCGCTGGGACGACGCGCTGTGGCCGGCGCTGGCCCCGCGCTGGCAGGAGGTGCGCGCGCTCGGGCTGCACCGGCCGGCCTACCGCGCCACGCAGAACCTGCGCCGCGCCACGACCAACGGCCAGTTCACGAACGTCGTCAGCAACGGCCCCGACGAGGGCAAGTGGATCGGGCGCGACACGCTGGAGTACGACCACGTCGACCGCCCGGCCGGCCCGTCGCTCGAGCACCAGGCCACCCCGGGGACGCTGCGCTACCGGTTCGACGCCGACCTCGCCGACCCGGCCCTGGCCCTGGGCGAGCGCGCGCCCGGCACGCCCGGCCGCGCCGACCCGCGGCAGACGACGGCCACCGAGGCGCGCAGCGGCCTCCTGGACGGCTTCTCCCCCGACCTCGGCGGCGCCGGCGTGACGATCCACCGCATCTCGCGGCGCGGCGCCAGCCCGCACCCGCTCCTCAGCCACCTCGAGGCCTACCGCGGCGTCCCCTGGCTCTACGGCAGCCTCGGCCAGCAGGTGCAGGAGTTCGTCGGCTACGACTGCGCCGACCTCGTCTTCGCCGCCGCGCGCCGCGCCGGGCTGACGACGAAGAACCAGTTCACGAACGCGGACATCATGTGCAAGACCTACACGAAGCCGGTCGTCGCCACCGTCCGCTTCGAGGACGGCCAGGCCCTGGACCTCAAGACCGGTTCGCGCGCCGACCTCTCGGCCGCCCGCCCGGGCGACGTCGTGTTCTTCGACTGGGACGGCGACGGCAAGTGGGACCACACCACCGTGCTCTGGGACCTGCCCGCGGGCGAGGTCGACATGACGGCGCGCCTCGTCTGGGCCGGCCACGGCCCGCTGGCGACCGACGGCTTCAAGCTGGGGACCGTCGGCATGCTCGCCCGCGAGGGCGCGCGCATGATCATCCGGCGCTTCTGAGGGCGTGCCGGCGAGTCATTGATCACCACGGAGGAGCAGAGGGAGCAGAGGGCGTGCGGCGCGGCCGCGCGCCCTCTTCTTCTTTGTTCCTCGTCCTGCCGGCCCACGGCGCTCGCCTGTCGTCGCGATCGACGTCCGCCGTGTGGACTCGCATGGGACACGGAGGCCTCGGCTGCCGGGAGGGAGCCCTCCTCCCGAGCGGACCCCACGCCCTCTGCTCCCTCTGCTCCTCTGTCGTGATTCCCTACCGCCGCAGCGCCTGCCCGTAGAAGCGCGCCGCGTCGGCCTTGAGCGCCACGAGGTCGGCGCGGCGCAGGTACATCATGTGCCCCGACTCGTAGTAGGTCTGGAGCACCCGCGCGCGCCGCGCGGGGTCGAGCCCGAAGTGCGAGACCGTGTAGTCGGCCGCGAAGTAGGGCGTCGCCAGGTCCGTGTAGCCCGAGGCCACCCACACGTGGAGCCCCGGGTTCTTGGTCATCGCGCCGCTCAGGCGGTCGCTCACGTTCACGTAGCGGTTCTGCGCGGGGAAGGTCCAGGGGTGCACGCGCCCGGTCAGGACCTCGTAGGGCAGCCCGCTCTCGTAGCCCAGCTCGCGCCGCACGTAGTCGTTGAACGTCGCCGTGTAGGGGCCGAGGATCGCCGCGTAGCTGGGGTCGTAGCCGGGCGAGAGGCCCACGTCGGTCGGGTCCTGGCCCAGGTAGCGCCCGTCGAAGCGCCCGACCGTGCGGCCGTCGGCGCGCAGGAGCTCCTTCTGGAACATGCCCCCCGTGACGCGCAGGCGCGCGCGGCGCACGAACTCGAGCGACAGCCCGGTGAAGCGCGCCAGCCCGCGCGCGGCGCGCTCGGCGTCGGCCGCCGGCAGGTCGGCGCCGCGGGCCAGCGCCTGCAGGTACTCGGTCCGCGCCCAGCCCTCGGCCTCGTCGAGGACGGCGCGCAGCGGCCGCGCCTGCAGGGCCGGCTCGAGCCGGCGGTGGTACCAGGCCACGGCCGTGTAGGAGGGCAGGAACAGCCAGAACGGCTGGTCGTTGCCGGTGTCGAAGCGGATCGTCGAGAAGTCGAGGACCGCCGACACGAGGACCACGCCGTTGAGGAACATGCCCTGCGAGTCCTGCAGGTGCCCGGCGAGCGCCGCCGCGCGCGTCGTCCCGTAGCTCTCGCCCACGAGGAACTTCGGGCTGGCCCAGCGCCGGTGCTCGGTCACGTAGGCGCGGATGAACTCGCTCATCCAGGCCACGTCCTCGTCGAGGCCGTGGAACTGCTTCGCCTGCTCGCCCTCGACCGGCCGGCTGTAGCCGGTGCTCACGGGGTCGATGAACACGAGGTCGGTCAGGTCGAGCCAGGAGCCCTCGTTGTCGACGAGGCGGTAGGGCGGCGGGACCTCCTCGCCCTCCTCGCCCAGCGCCACGCGCCGCGGCCCCAGGGCGCCCATGTGCAGCCACACCGCCGACGAGCCGGGGCCGCCGTTGAAGGCGAACGTGATCGGCCGCGCGGCCGGATCGTCCGTCCCCTCGCGCGCGTAGCTCACGTAGAACACGCGCGCCTTGGGCTTGCCCTCGTAGTCGCGCAGGGTCATGCGCCCGGCCGTGGCCACGTAGGCCACCTGCGCGCCGCCGACGGCGATCCGGTGCTCGGTCGTGACGGGCGCCTCGTCGATCGGCGCCTTCTTGTCGTCGGCCCGGACGGGGCCCCGGACGGGCAGCGCGAGGAGCGGCAAGAGGAGCAGGAGCGACGACGCGCGCATGGGGACCCCCCGGGAGGGCGCCCAGGATACGTCAGGCCGGCTCGACGACGACCTCGCAGCGGACCGACCTGCCGACGAAGCAGTTGTCGTGCGCCTTGCGGTGCAGGTCGGCGAGCTTCTCCGGCGCCGGCGCCTCGCCCGCGAAGGTGACCCGCGGCCGCAGGACGACCTTCGTCACCGCCAGCTTGCCGCCGTCGTCCTTGCCGAGCGTCGCCTCGGCCTCGTCCTCGTAGGCGTCGACGACGAGGCGGCTGCGCGCGGCGATCGCCAGGAACGTGAGCATGTGGCAGCTCGCCAGGGCGGCCGCGAGCATCTCCTCGGGGTTGGCCTTCGCCGGGTCGCCCTTGTAGTCGGGCGCGGCCGACCCCTGGAGCGCCTGGCCGCCGGGGAAGCGGACCTCGTGCGTCCGGTCGTAGGTGTCGTAGGCGAAGTCGGGCGTGGCGCGCCGCCACGCGACGCGGGCGCGGTGTTCGGACACAGGACCTCCTGGCTCCACGGTAACGTGCGCCGGGCGCCGGAAAGTCCCGGTCGGCTGGCGTATCCTGGCGCCGATGAAGCCCACCGCCCTGCTGGCTCTTCCGCTCCTCCTCCCCCTCCTCCTCGCCTCGCCCGCCCTGGCCGACGACGAGGCCCCGCCCGCCTGGGGCGAGGCGCGCAAGGTGTGCGACCTCGAGGACAAGCAGATCAAGGAGAGCAGCGGCCTGGCCGCCAGCCGCCGCCACGCGGGCGTCTTCTGGACGCACAACGACTCGGGCGACAGCGCGCGCCTGTTCGCGATCGACGCCGAGGGGCGCACGCGCGCCACGCTGGCCGTCGAGGGCGCCCAGGCGGTCGACTGGGAGGACCTGTGCGCCTTCACCTGGCGCGAGCGCGCGTGGCTCCTCGTCGCCGACACGGGCGACAACGACCGCAAGCGCGAGCACGTGGTCCTCTACCTGATCGAGGAGCCGGCCGACCTGCCGGCCACGGGGAGCCTGCGCGTCGCCGCGCGCGTCGAGGTGCGCTACGAGGACGGCCCGCACGACTGCGAGTCGGTGGCCGTGGACGAGACCTCGGGGACGGTGCTCCTGGTGACCAAGCAGCGCCTCAGCGGCCGGCCCGGGCTCTACACCTTCCCCCTGCCCGAGGACCTGGCCCGCCCGGCGCCCGTGCTCGCGCGCAAGGCGGCCGAGCTGAACCTCCCGCCGCTGACGACCGCCATGGACGTCGCGCCCGACGGCCGGCTGGCGGTCGTCCTCACCTACGGCGACGCCTACGCCTTCCCGCGCCGGGCGGGCGAGGGCTGGGTCGAGGCCTTCGGCCGCGCGCCCGTCGTCGTCAAGCTGCCGCCGCGCCGCCAGGGCGAGGCGCTGTGCTTCGGCCACGACGGCCGCTCGCTCTGGCTCACGAGCGAGAAGCGGCCGACGCCGCTCATCGAGCTACCCCGCCGCTAAATCACCGACCACGATCCTCGATGGTCGTGGGCTAACCCGCGCGCCGACGGCCCTTATGCGCCCGCGTGGACGTGGTGTGGCCGGGAATCCCCAGTTGTCGGAGTCTCCGGATAAAGAGGCTCCCGACGATCGCTGAGCTTGGCGGCCACGATCGTCGGGAGCACCCGATGAAGCTTGTTATCGAGCTGCGGCGTCACGAACGACGCCAGCTGCTGAAGGCGATGCGAAAGAGCACGGACCCGCACTACCGCGTCCGGTGCCAGGCGAGTCCTCGCTACGCCCCGCGGGCTGGGCTGCAATCAAGTCGCGAAGACGCGAGTGCGCGCCGTCCACGGCCGCAAACGCGGCTCGCCGGTACCTACGAGAGGGCATATCTGGCCTCTCGACAAGCGTGCCGACAACGGCGCCCGAAGATCGACGACGACCTGCTCATGCGCTCCTCGAACTCCTCGCCCCATGCCCCCGGCGAGTAAACTGGGAACGCCCAACGTGGACCTGAGCTCCTCGCGCCCTTCAGGAGGCTGGGATCGCCGGTGAAGCGTCTCCACCGTCGCGCGGGCGCTCGAACGTCGGTGCTCGCTGGAAAGTGGCCCAGCCGTCGTCGCGCGTGCCCCTGGGCGAGGCGCAAGGAACAAGCGACTGTGAGATCGCCGCTGCTCCGCAGACTGCTTGGCGAAACGTCGCGGTACCTGGGCGAGGTCGACATCCACCTGAACCCGAAGGTCAGGCGCGACTGGAGCCTTCGTGGATAATCAACCTCTCGTCAAACCGCCGGGGAAGAACGCCAAGCGCTACGTCGCGGGAGCCATGGACGCGAGGACCCGCAAGCTCGTCTGGGTCGCGTCTGACCGCAGAACAACGAAGCTCTTCATCGCGCTGCTTTAGCGCCTCAGCGAGGGCCTACCCCGCGGCCAAGCGTATCCACGTCGTGCTGGACAACTACGTGATCCACTCGTCGAAGAAGACCCAGGCCGCGCTGGCCAGAAACTCAGCGGCAGGATCGTCCTCACTTCTTGCCGCCCTACTGCTGACGCCCGAACAAGATCGAGCGCCTTTGGGGCACCCTGCACGCCAACGTCACCCGCAACCACCGCCACAAGACGATCGAGGCGCTCATGGCGGCGGTCACCCGCTGGCTCCGACTGCCTGTCGGCCAGAGGACGGCCGAGGGCCGTGCGCGTCAGGTCGCCAAGAACATGCGGCGCGCCCACGCGGCCCGGCGCCACCGGCGCTTCGTCGCGGCATAGCGGGCACCATCGCGGAATCGTGGTCGCCCATTTAGTGTGATCGACGGCTGCGGCCGCGGATGCCGGGCGAGGGGGGGCGCGCGCGGGTCGTAGGATCCGGCGATCGATACGACCCGCGCGCGCTCCCCCCTCGCCTCGGCCTCCGCGCCCTCGCCTCGCTTGCGGTTCCATTCCCCCCGTGGGTTCGAGCGTGTCGATCACGAGTCGGCGCGTCTGACTGAAAGACAGGCCCTAACCCGCCGCTAGCGCGAAGAGGAACGCCGCCACGCGCCGGCGCGCCTCGTCCGACCGGCCGGCGGCGCGCGCCTCGAGCCCCGCCACGAGCGCCTCCTCCCCGAACTCCAGCCGCAGGTAGGCGGCCACCCGGTGGGCGCTCGAGGTGAAGCGCGCCTCGACGAGGTCGAGCACCTCCTCGAGCGACGCCGGGCAGGGCGGCCGGAAGCGCACGAGCAGCTCGCCGACGAGGTTCACGTGGGGGTAGCGCGCCCCCTGCGACACGACCCACAGGAGCCCCGCGGCGCCGCGCGCCGGGTCGGGCGCCACGAGCTGGTCGTGCAGCCGCTGCACGAGCGCGTCCCAGGCCGCCACCGTCCGCCGCTCCGCCGGCCAGCGGGCGAAGTGGTCGTACGCGTCGCACACGGTGTGTCCGATCGCCTCCGGGGTCACGCCCCCCCACCGTGCCCCGGCCGCCCACCTGACGCCAGGTGGGGACAGGTCTGCGGGGTCATCCCCACCACTCCGGCACGGGTAGCCGCCCGGTGACGCGCAAGTCCAGCGCGCTCGACGCCGCGTCACCCGGGCGAACTGGGCCTCAGGCTTGCGCTCGAACGCGCGCCGGCGCGGTCGCGAGACACCCGCGCGCCTGGCGGAAGGAGCGAAGAGGACCCATGGGCCCGACCCCGACGATCCTGCTGGCTGTCCACGGCGACGTCCCCCAGGCGCGCGCGCTGCATGAACAGCTCGAGCGCGAGGGGCTCCTGGTCGTCGTCGGCCGCACCCTGGGCGACGTGCGCGCGCGCCTGCGCGGCGCCGACGCCGCCGTGGCGTTCCACGCGCCGGGGCCCTGGACGCCGCTCGACGTGCTCGAGCCGGAGGCGCGGCGCATCCCGGTCGCGGTCGTCGCCCTCGAGCCGGAGATCGAGGAGGCCCTGGCCGCCCTGCGCGCGGGCTTCATTCACTACGCCACCCCGAACGCGCCCGCGGCCGAGCTCGTGAGCCGCCTGCGCGATGCCCTGGCGCGGCGCCGCCCGACGCGCCCCGACGGCCCGCCGTCGATCGAGCCGCCGCCGATCGTGGGCCGCTCGCGCGCGCTGGCCGAGATCCAGGCGCTCCTGCGCCGGGTGGCCACCAGCGCCGCCTCGACCGTGCTCATCACCGGCGAGAGCGGCACGGGCAAGGACGTCCTGGCGCGCGCCATCCACGCCCACAGCAGCCGCGCCGCCGGGCCGTTCATGAACATCACCTGCTCGGCGATCCCCGAGACGCTGCTCGAGAGCGAGCTGTTCGGCCACGAGCGCGGCGCGTTCACCGACGCGCGCGAGCGCAAGCTCGGCCTCCTGGAGCAAGCCACCGGCGGCACCGTGTTCCTGGACGAGATCGGCGAGATGTCGCTCCTGCTCCAGGCCAAGCTCCTGCGCGTGCTCGAGGAGCGCGCCTTCCGCCGCGTCGGCGGCCGCGACGAGATCCGCCCCGACGTGCGCATCGTCGCCGCCACCAACCGCGACCTTCGCGCGCGCGTGCGCGAGGGCCACTTCCGCGCCGACCTCTACTTCCGCCTGGCCGTCGTCGAGCTCTCCCTGCCCTCGCTGCGCGAGCGGCCGGAGGATGTCGAGCCCCTGGCCCGGCACTTCATCGAGCGCTTCGGCGTCGAGCTGCGCAGCCCCGTGCGCCGGCTCTCGCCCGAGGCCGTGCGCCTGCTGCAGCGCTACCCGTGGCCGGGCAACGTGCGCGAGCTGCGCAACACGATCGAGCGCGCCGTGCTCCTCTGCGACGGCCCCGAGCTCGACACGGAGCACCTGCACCTCGACCTCGCCCGCGCCTCGCGCGCGCTCGAGCCGGGCTTCCGCCTGCCCGACGGCGGCCTCGTCCTGCGCGACCTCGAGCGCGACCTGCTGCAGCAGGCGCTCGAGCACGCCCGCGGCAACCAGACCGAGGCCGCGCGCCTGCTCGGCATGAGCCGCGACCAGGTGCGCTACCGCGTCGAGAAGCACGGCCTCATCGCCGGCTGGCGGCGCGCCGACCACGGCTCGGCGGAGGAGCCGATCATCGACACGCTCCTCGCGGCGGAGCCGACCGACACCCTCGCTCCGCTCCCGCACCAGGAGCAGGCGCCCAAGGCGGCCTGACGCGGACGAGTCCGCGCTTACACGCCACGAACACGAGTTTTTTCGCGGCCGGCCGGGGATTATTCCGCGCCGGCCGCGATCCCGCTCCGGACGCCGTCACCGGCCCGCCACCCGCCTGCGACGCGGTGGCGCCGCGCCTTCGGCCCGTGCTATCAAGACGTCGAGCCGGATGCGCGACCTGCAAGGCACTCAACGAGCGAGCGGGCTGGTCGACCTGCTGGACCGGGTCCTGGACAAGGGCCTGGTCATCGCGGGCGACGTGAAGATCTCCCTGGCGGAGGTCGAGCTGCTCACCATCCGCGTGCGCCTGCTCGTGTGCTCCGTCGACAAGGCCGAGCAGATCGGCCTCGACTGGTGGCGGCACGACAAGCACCTCTCGGGCACCGGGAAGGGGCTCCTGCAGGAGAACGAGGCGCTGCGCGAGCAGGTGCGGCGCCTCGAGGCGCGCGTGGAGAGCCTCACGGGCAAGGCGCTCGGCGACGACCGGCGAGCGGGACGGAACGGATCGAAGGACGGAGCGGCGCCGCGAAGGGGCCCGCCCCGGCCGCGCAGACCAGCGCGGGGAAGGTGACCGGTGGCCAACGTTGAGCGTACCTCGGGTGGGTCCAGCCTCATCGACGTGCTGGACCGCGTGCTGGACAAGGGCATCGTCATCGACGCCTGGGTCCGCGTGTCCCTCGTGGGCATCGACCTGATCACCGTCGAGGCGCGCGTCGTCGTCGCGTCGATCGACACCTACATCAAGTACTCGGAGGCCGTCGGCCAGACGAGCCCCATGTCGCGCCCGCAGGTCGAGTCCCGCTCGACCGAGGCGCTCATGGCCGAGAACGCCGAGCTCCGCGCCCAGCTCGAGAGCGAGGCCGGCAACGGCCAGGGCGCCTACCGCCCGCGCAAGCGCCCGCGCGCCGCCGGCCGCAACTAGGCTCGGTCCGGCCGTGCCGCGCGAGTCCCACATCCCGCTCCTCGCCAGCGCCGAGGCACGCGCCGAGCTCGCCGACGCGGTCGTCGCCGCCCCCGACGCCCCCGCCGCGGCGCGCCTGGCGCTGTCGTGGCTGGGCCGCCACGCCGGCGTCGAGCGGGCCGTGGTGCTCCTCACCCTCGACGAGGAGAAGCGGCTCGCGGGCGTCGCGGGGGACGGCGTCGCGTCGGCGCGCGTCGTCGCGCTGTCGATCGACCTCGGCGCCTCCGACCACCCCCTGATCATGGCCCTGGCCGGCGGCGAGCCGGTCCTCTTCGGCCGCGGGCGGCGCGGGCGCGCCCGCGTCGTGCCCGACTCGCCCTTCGACGCCGAGCCCTTCTGGTGCCTGCCGCTGCGCCGCCCGGAGATGGACGCCCAGACGCCGGCCCTGGGCCTCCTCCTCCTGGCGGGGATCGACGAGGAGGAGCCCAACGCCGACGTGCGCTGGGCGGTGGCGCTCCTCTCGGCGCGCCTCCTCTGCGCGCGCTACGGCGCCGCGCGCGCGGCCGAGCGGCGGCTGACCCGCGAGCGCGGGCTCCTGTTCAACATCCTCGATGCGGTCACCGACCCGATCCTGCTCACGGACGGGGAGGGGCGCATGCACATCGCCAACAACCATGCCGAGGCCCTGTTCACCGCCCCGCAGGAGGCCGGCGAGGGCCTGCGCCGCGCCGTGACGCTCAACAACATGCTCTTCTCCGCCTCCCTGTTCACGGCGGTCGAGCAGGGGACGGGCCGCCGCGAGCTGCTGCTGGTCGACCCGCGCGAGGGGCAGGACCTCCTGTTCGAGCTCATCAGCACGACGATCGACGAGCGCCACACGGGCGCCGAGGTCGTCAGCGTGCTGCGCAACGTCAACGACCTGCGCCGCGCCACGGAGGAGATCGAGGAGAACTACCGTCGCCTGCGCATGGCCGAGGCCGAGGTGCGCGCCGAGCGCGACCGCCTGGACCTGATCCTCGACTCGGTGGCCGACCCGATCCTCGTCACAGACACGATGGGCAACATCGTGCGCATGAACCCGCCCGCCGAGCGGCTGTTCACGGCGCCCGGGGGGAGCACCGACGAGGCCGAGCGGCGCGTGCGCAGCAACGACGCGGTGTTCACCTCGTCGGTCACGAACCTGTTCGCCGGCCAGGCGCTGCGCTGGCGCGGCGAGCTCGAGCTGACCGACCCGCGCACGGGCGCCTCGCTGCCGTTCGAGGCGCTGGCGGGCAAGGTCGTCAGCAAGCACGGCGCCGACACGGCGGTGGTCACGATCCTCCACGACCGCAGCGAGGCGGAGGAGAAGGCGCGGCTCTACGAGCAGGTCATGCGCCACTCGCTCGAGCTCAAGGAGCGCGTGCGCGAGGCCACGGCCGAGCTCGTGTCGCAGAACGAGGTCCTGCAGCGGCAGAAGCTGGCCCTCGAGCAGGCCTCGCGGCTCAAGAGCCAGTTCCTGGCCAACATGTCGCACGAGCTGCGCACGCCGCTCAACGCGATCCTGGGCTACACGCACCTGCTCCTGCAGGGGGTCAGCGGCCCGCTCGCGCCGCGGCAGCAGGACAAGCTGCAGCGCGTCGACAGCAACGCGCGCCACCTGCTGTCGATCATCAACGACCTGCTCGACATCGCGCGCATCGAGGCAGGCAAGATGCCCGTGCACGCGGAGCTCTTCTCCGCGGGCGACCTCGTCGACGAGGTCCTGGCCGAGATGGAGCCCGTGATCGCCCGCACGCGGCTGAAGGTCACGGCCGAGGTCCCGCGCGGGCTGCCCCGCGTGCGCAGCGACCGGCAGAAGATCAAGCAGGTGCTCATGAACCTGCTCTCGAACGCGCTCAAGTTCACCCCCGAGGGCTTCGTGCGCGTCCGGGCCGACCACGACCCCGACGCCGACGAGGTCGGCGTGAGCGTGTCCGACACCGGGATCGGCATCTCCCCCGACCAGCAGCTCACGATCTTCGAGGACTTCCACCAGGCCGACGACTCGTTCACGCGGCAGTACGGCGGCACCGGCCTGGGGCTCTCGATCTGCCGGCGGCTCGCCAACACGCTCGGCGGGCGCATCTCGCTCGTGAGCAGCCCGGGCGTCGGCTCGACGTTCACCCTGCACGTGCCGCGGCGCGTGAAGGCGAGGCGCCGGTGACCACCGAGATCCACGCGACGCCGCTGGTGCTCGTCGTCGACGACTTCACCGACGGGCGCGAGCTCGTGGCGGAGCTCCTCGGGTGCGCCGGCTTCCGCACGGCCGAGGCGGCCACCGGCCCCGAGGCGCTGGCCAAGGCGGCCGCCCTGCGGCCGGACCTCGTGCTGCTGGACCTGTCGCTACCCGGGATGGACGGCTGGGAGATCGCGCGCCGGCTGCGCGCCCACGAGGGCGGGGACCGCGTGCGGATCCTGGCCCTGACCGCCCACTCCAACCGCAAGCCGCTGACCGACGCCCTGCGCGCCGGCTGCGACGCGGTGCTCACCAAGCCGTGCGTGCCCGACGACCTGATCGACCGCGTGCGCGCGCTGCTCGCCGACGAGGCCCCGCCGCGGCGCCCGGCCGCCGACCGAGAGGACGTGACCACCGCATGACCCGTCGCACGGCACGCAACAAGGCCGCCCGGCCCGTCGCGAAGATGGGCGCGCAGATGGGCGCGCAGACGGGCGCGCAGACGGGCGCGCAGGAGGCGCGACGCCGCGAGGAGCCGGCGAGCGGCCCCACGCGCCGGGCGCGCGAGACCGCCCGACGGCGCGCGGCAGGCGGGCCGCCGCTGGTCCTGGTCGTCGACGACTTCAAGGACGGCCGCGACCTCGTCGTCGAGACGCTCGAGCACGCCGGCTTCAGCACGGCCGAGGCGGCCGACGGCCCCGAGGCGCTGAGCAAGTGCCGGAGCCTGCGCCCGGACCTCGTGCTCATGGACCTGTCGCTGCCCGGCCTCGACGGCTGGGAGGTGACGCGCCGCCTGCGCGCGGACGCGGCGCTGCGCGGTCTCAAGGTGCTGGCGCTCACGGCGCACGCGCAGGTCGACGCGCTCGAGCGCGCGCGCGAGGCGGGCGCCGACGGGGTGATCACCAAGCCCTGCCTCCCCAACCAGGTGGTGGCGAGGGTCAAGGAGGCGCTCGGCGCGCGGGCGTCGGCGGCGCCTGAGGGGAGCGACTGATGGCCAGGAAGGGCACGAACGGCAAGAACGGCGGGGTCGCCGCCCTGCCCGGCAAGCCCCGCAAGGCGAAGGCGGCCGCCAAGGCCGCCCCCGCCAAGGCTGCCGCCGCGAAGGCCGCCCCCGTCAAGGCCCCCGTCAAGGCGGCCGCCAGGGGCGCCGCCAAGGCCGCCCCCGTCAAGGCCCCCCCCGTCAAGGCGGCGGCGGCCGCCAAGGCGCCCGCCCCGAAGTCGCGCGCCCGCGCCGTCGCGCCGGCCGAGCCGGCCGAGCCGGCCCTCGCGGCGGCGCCGGCCCGGGCGGCGCGGGCCTCGCGCTCCCAGGTCGGCGTGGTCCGTGGCGGCGACAAGAGCGGCAAGTACGTCTACTGCATCATCGCCGCCGCGGAGCCGATGCGGTTCGGCCATATCGGCATTGGCGTCGAGCCGGCCGAGGTGCACACGGTCAACTACAAGGAGATCGCCGCGGTGGTCTCCGACACGCCGGTCGAGGTCTACGACCCGACGCGGGAGAACGTGCTCGCCCACGAGCGGGTCAACGAGCTGGTCATGCGCGACCACACGGTGATCCCCATGGCCTTCGGCACGGTGTTCAAGACGCGCGAGGACATCGTCGAGCTGCTGCGCTCGGCCTACCAGGCGTTCAAGGACGTGCTGGTGAAGATGCAGGGCAAGCTGGAGTTCGGCCTCAAGGTCCTGTGGGACCCCGAGACCGTGATCCGCGAGCTGGAGAAGGACGACGAGAGCATCCGCCGGCTCAAGAAGGAGATCTCCTCGCAGAAGGGCTCGACCTACTTCGCCCGCATGCAGTACGGCCGCCTCGTCGACGGGCAGCTCCAGGAGCGCTCGGAGCGCTACGTGACCGAGATCGCCAACCACCTGCGCGGCGTGTCGGTGGCGTCGCGCAGCAACAAGGTGATCGGCGACCGCATGATCATGAACTTCGCCTTCCTCGTCCCGCGCGAGCAGGAGGCGGCGTTCGACGCCAAGGTGAAGGAGATCGGCGCGCGGCTCGACCACCTGACGTTCAAGTACACCGGCCCGTGGCCGCCCTACAACTTCGTCAACATCCGGCTGAAGCTCGAGCGGGCGAAGAGCTGACCGCGTGTTCATCTTCGACCGCATGCTGGTCGGCGGGCTGCGCTTCGTCTTCGACAAGCTGGCGCAGGTGGCCGAGGGCGAGCTGAACGACGGCGAGCGGCTGCGCGAGCGGCTCCTCGACGCGCAGCTCCGCCACGAGCTGGGCGAGCTCACGGACGACGACCTGGCCGAGGTCGAGCGCGAGGTGCTCACCCGCCTGCGCGAGGTCGAGGAGGCGCGGCGCGCCGCCGCCGGCGACACGGGCGGCGGGCCGCTGCCGCCCGACGCGAAGGTCACCGGCATCGAGGTCACCTTCGGCGGCGACGATTAGACGAGTGATCGACGGCTGCGGCCGCGGATGCCGGGCGAGGGGGCGCGCGCGCGGCCGATAGGATCCGGCGATCGATATCGGCCGCGCGCGCGCCCCCTCGCCTCGGCCTCCGCGGCCTCGCCTCGCTCGCGGCTCCGTTCCACTCGTGGCACGAGCGTGTCGAGGGCGAGCCCGCCGCTCTGACTGAAGACGGCGCAGGAGCGCCTGCACGCCTCATTGGCCTTCTTCTGGCTTGCCTCGCCGCGCCCCCCTCGCGTGATCGATGGCGCGCATGCGGATGAGGGGCGGAGGCGCGCGGTAGGATCCTCGACGTGACGGCGACGCGGTGGCGGCTGTTCGCCGGCAAGGGCGGCGTGGGCAAGACGACCTGCGCGGCGGCCGCCGCCCTCGACGCCGCCGCGCGCGGCGCGCGCGTGCTGCTCGTGTCGACCGACCCGGCCCACTCCCTCGGCGACGCGCTCCGCCGCCGGCTGGGGCCGCGGCCGACGCGGGTGGCGGGGCTGCACGCGTGCGAGCTGGACGCGCGGGCCGCGCTGCGCGGCTGGCTCGACGCGCGCCGCGGGGCGTTCGTGCAGGCGGCGGCCCGGGGCACGGTCCTGCGCGAGGACGAGGCGGAGCGGCTCCTCGGGCTGGCCGTGCCGGGGGCCGACGAGCTCATGGGCCTGCTCGAGGTCGACCGGCTGGCGCGCGCCGGCCGCCACGACCTCGTGGTCGTCGACACGGCGCCGACCGGCCACACGCTGCGGCTGCTCGACGCGCCCGAGGCGCTCGGCCGGCTGGCGCGCGTCCTCGACGGGCTGCTGGCCAAGCACCGCTGGCTGGCGGAGCGCTTCGGGCGCGGGCACCGCCCCGACGCGGCCGACGCGCTCGTCGCCGAGCTGGCGGGCGACGCGGCGCGGCTGACGACGCGGCTGCGCGACCCGGCCGCCTGCGCGGTCACCTGGGTGCTCGGCCCCGAGGACCTGCCCGTGGCCGAGACCCGGGCGGGGCTGCAGGCGCTCGCCGGGCTGGGCGTGGCCACGAGCGAGGTGGTCGTCAACCGCCTGACGCGCGCGCGCGGCTGCCCGGCCTGCCGGGCGCGCGCCGCGGCCGAGCGCGAGAG
>JAHBXY010000072.1 GCA_019636275.1 Planctomycetota bacterium
GCCGGCAGGAAGGCCGCGGAGCGGCCTTCCGGCCGGACCTCTAGGCGCAGCCCCGGAGGAGCCAGCACTCAGGCGAGCGCCGCGATCACCGGCGGTGGGCGTCGACGAGCACCGGCCCGATCGCGTTGAGCTGCCCGCGGAAGGTGTGCTCGGACTCGTCCATCTGCGCGGCGGAGTAGACGCCGAGCGCGCGGGCGCGGGCGAGCGCGTCGGCGAGGTCGGCCTCGCGGCCGCCCGCGGCCGCGGCGCGCGCGACGAGCAGCCAGGCGTTGGCCTGCGCGAGCGGCGCGAGGCTGGGGCGGTCGAGGAGCTCGCGCGCCAGGTGCTCGGCCATGCCGTAGGCGCCCGCGTTCGAGTAGAACGCCGCCAGGGCCACGGCCGTCTCGGCCCCGCCGCCGGCGCCGAGGCGGGCGCGGACGAGCGCGCGGTGCTGCTCGAGGAGGCAGCCGGCCTCGCGCGCGCGGGACGCCTCGAGCTCTGCCCGCTCCGCCTCGGGGTCGAGCCCCGGCGCGGGGATGATCCGCGGCAGCCCGCGCCGCGGGTATCGCCCGTGGGGCACCAGCCGCTGGTACGCGGGGAAGTGCCGCCAGCGCTGCGGGTGGTGGACGCTGCGCATGCTCAGGTAGATCGCCGCCTCCTGCACCTCGGCCTCTGCGCCGGCCTCGGCGTTGCTGATCGGCTCGTCGACGAGGCGGTCGAGGACCACGTCGAGGTCGCCCAGGAGCTGCCGCCCGAGCGCCTGCGGCAGCGGGCGGCTCGAGCCGGCGAGCGTCCGCAGCGCGGCGCCGACCGCCGCGGTGTAGCCCGGGTGGGCGTCCGCCAGGAGGTCGGCCACGTCCTCGAGCCAGACGATCGTGCGGTAGGGCGCCCGGCGCGCCGCCTCGACGATGTCGCTCACGGCCCCCGGGTCGCCCAGCCGCCCGCGGGCGAGGCCGCGGTGGAGCAGGACCTCGGCCGTGACCTCGCGGCCGAGGCGGTGGTCATAGAGGCGCCGAGCGCCCGCGGCGTCGTCGAGCGCGAGCAGGGCGTGCGCGGCCGGCAGGGCGTCGGCGAGCGGCGCCACGCGGGGCCGGACGGCCTCGACCCGCAGGCGCTCCAGGGTCACGCGGCTCTCCATGGCCCAGAGCGCCTGCTCCACCACGCCCTCGCTGGCCGCGTGCGCCGGCGAGCGCGCGCCCGCCAGGAGCACCGTCCCCGGGAGCGCGTCGACCACGACGTCCTCGACCAGGAGCACGCGCCCGTCGCCCGCGCCGATGCGCACGCGGGCGCGCGCGCCGCCGCGCTCGAGCGGGGTGAGCTCGAGGCGCAGCGTGACCACCCCGTCGAAGCGCGCCAGCCGCGCCACCGCGCCCGCCGGCGCCCCCGCGACAAGCGCCCGGCAGCTCGGACGCCGCGTGGACACGTCCCACAGCCACAGGCGCAGCCCCGTCAGCCGGTCGGGCGCCAGCTCGCCCACGCGCGGCTCGAACAGGCCGACGTCGACCGCGGTCGCCCACCCGTGGCCGTGCAGCCGCACCTGCGCCTCGACGACCAGCGGCGCCCCTGCGCCGACCTCGACGGGCACGACCGCCCACTGGTCCGAGTCGGGCGCGCAGCGCAGCGTGAGCGCGCGGCCGGCCACGCCCGCGCGCAGGGGGGCGTTGACGAGCAGCGCGCTCCGGACCTCGGGCTGCGCGAGGTCGACCTCGAGCGCCCCGAGGGCGCCCCGGCGCTCGAGCCCCTCACGCCGCGCGCGCAGGCGCGCCGCGACGTCCGACTCGGAGCGCCTCCCACCCGCCAGGGCCCGCCCGATAGCCCGCGCCGCCGCGGCCACGTCGCCCGCCTGTTTCGTGCGGGCGTGGGCGGCGCGCTCCCAGGCCGCCAGCGCGTCGCGTGGCGCCAGCGCCCCTGAGGCGGCCAGGCTCGCGCACTCGCCGGCGCGCGCCCACACCGCCCGCGCCCCGGCCGCGCGGCGCTCGGCCGTGTCCGCGTCGAGCCGCGCGAAGGCGCGCGCCGCGTCGTCGTCGGCCCGGCGCGCCTCCCAGGTCAGCGCGTCGACGAGGAGCAGCGCCCCGGCCGACGCCGCCCACGACCCCGGGTGCTCGGTCCGGAGCCGGGCCACGAGGTCGCGCGCCGCCTCGAGCCGCCCCAGCGCCACGAGCGCCTGGCAGCCGCGCAGCAGGCGGAGCGCGGGGGTGAGGGGAAGCGGCGGCTCGATCGGGGCCGCGGTCGGGGCCGCGCCCACCCCGTGTCCCACACCGTGCCCCACACCGTGCCCCACACCATGGATGGCTGCGCCGAGGATCAGGGCCGGGCGCCCGGCGCCCGTGAGGTCGGCGGCGAGCAGGCGGCGCGGGGCCGGCGCCTGCTCCGCCGACACGGCGACCACGCCCGCGGGCTCCCGCGCCAGCCCCAGGTCCTCGCGCGCGGCCACCTCGAGGCACCAGCCGCGCCCCTCGACCGACGCCGCGCGCAGGACGTGCGGGCGTCCGCGCAGGGTGAGGACCGCTGCCTGGACGCCCTCGGCCAGCGTGCGCGAGGCCGGGCTGGCCGGCTCGTCGGGCCCGTAGGTCCAGCGGGCGACGATCGCCGGCGCGCCCCGCCCCTCGGCCTCGGCCTCGACCAGGTAGACGCCGTCGCGGCCGCGCCAGGGCTCCGTCGGCGTGGCGAGCGGCCGCTCGGCGTCGTCGCGGGCGGCGTCGACCACGACGAGCACGCCCGACCGGCGCCCCTCGATCACGTAAGGGACGAGGTCGCGCACGACGCCGACCGGCAGCCGCGTCCGCGAGACGAGCGCCGCGCGCTCCGGGTCCCACGCGAGCACCTCGAGCTCCTGCGAGAACTGCGAGCCGCCGATGAGCACCTCGCCGCGGCCGTCGCCGTCGAGGTCGGCGACGGCGACCCTGGAGATCGAGAAGCGCCGGTCGCGCTCGCCGCCCGCGAACAGCGGCGTGAACTGGCGGCCGCCGGTGAAGAGCAAGGAGCTGCCACCGTTCTCCCAGAAGGCGAGGACGGCGTCGGCCTGACCGTCGCCGTCGACGTCCCCGGCGGCGACCGCGTGCGGCTGGGCGCTGATCTGCAGGTTCCACTCCACCCAGCGCGAGCCGCCGCCCTCCGCGAGCCGGGCCGTGCCGAGCTGACCCTGGGCCGTGACGAGGAACAGCTCCTCGTGCCCGTCGCCGTCGCGGTCGGCCGGCAGGACGAAGCGCAGCGCCGCGCCACCCTCGACTTGCCGGCCGCCGTCGGCGGGCCGGGCGAACGCCGCGGCGCCGTCGCCCGGACGCAGCCGCCGGGTCCACAGCGCGGGCCCTTGCGCGAGGACCAGGTGCGGCCCGTCCGCGCCGCGCGCCACGGCCACGTGGTCGGCCGGCGGCAGCGGGATCGAGGGCGCGAGCAGCGCGCCCAGGGCGGCCAGGCGCTCGACCTCCGGCGGCGCGTCGGGCCCCAGACGCCCCGCGTGGGCCAGGGCCTCGGCCCAGCGGCCGCGGTCGGCCAGGGCCTGGACGAGCGCCGCCGCGGCCAGGCGGCCGGGGGTATCGAGCGTGCCGGCCAGCGCCGTGAGCTCCTCGAGCGCCGCGTCGCGGGCCGGCGGGTCGGCGAGGCGCGTGAGCGCCAGGGCGATCTCTGCGCGGGCCGCGCGCCCGGCCGGCCCCTCCGGGTCGACGAGGCCCGCCTCGACGAGCAGGGCGTCGCGCGCGGCGGCGGCGAGCGCGCGCCGCCGCAGGAGCTCGGCCTGAGCGGGCTGCGCGCTCGAGGTCCACTCTGCCAGCCGCGCCCGCGGCGGCGACCTCGCGACGCCTCGCCCTCGGGGACGAGCGCGGCGACGACGTTTCGTGAGCGCCCCGACGAGGTCGCGCGCGAGCGCCTCCACGTCGAGCTGGGCCGCTGCCGGCGAGCGCCGCCGCGGCGCGGTCGAGCCGCTCGCGCCCTCCTGCGCCGCCTCCGTTCCGCCCCTCGAGCCCGGCCAGCCGCTCGCTCGGCCAGGCGGCCCGTCGCGGCGACGCCGCCCGCGGCGCGAGGCCTGCGGCGAGCGCTGCGGCGAGCGCCACCAGCGCGGACGGCGAGGCGCCGCGCGCGGCGCAGGCCAGCCCGAGGCGGCCGGGCGGGCGCGCGGCGACGGTGCGGCCAGCGAGGCCGCGGCGGAGGTCGTCGGCGAGCTCGCGGCAGGAGGGGTAGCGCGCCTCGCGCTTCTTCTCCAGGCACTTGAGGCAGATCGCCTCGACCTCGGGGGAGAGGCCGGGGCGGTGCGCCGAGGGCGGCGTGGGCGGGTCGCTCACGACCGCCTGCATGGTCTGCAGGTGCGTGGCGTGGTCGAACGGCGGGCGGCCGGTGAGGCACTCGTAGAGGATCGCGCCCAGCCCGTAGACGTCGGTGCGCGCGTCCAGCGTCTGGTTGTGGCCCATGGCCTGCTCGGGCGACATGTAGCTGGGGGTGCCCAGCGCCGTCCCGGTGGCCGTGAGGCGCTGGTTGCCGCGCGCCTTGGCGACGCCGAAGTCGGTCACCCGCGGCACGCCGTCGGCGTCGAGCAGGATGTTCGCCGGCTTGAGGTCGCGGTGCAGGATCCCGCTCCGGTGCGCGTGCTCGAGGCCGTCGGCGGCCTCGGCCAGGACCTCGAGGGCGCGCCGCTCGTCCATGGGGCCCGCGCGCCGCAGCAGCGCGTGCAGCGTCTCGCCGCGGACGAGCTCCATGGCCAGGTAGCGCACGCCGTTGGCCTCGCCGACGTCGTGGATCGGGACGATGTTCCTGTGCGACAGGCGCGCCGCCGCGCGCGCCTCGTTGAGGAAGCGCTGCACGTCCTCCCCGGTCGCGTCGGCGCCCGGCAGGAGCGTCTTGAGGGCGACGGCGCGCTGCAGGCGCTCGTGGATCGCCTCGTAGACGGCGCCCATGCCCCCCTGCGCGATCAGGGCCGTGATCCGGTAGGGGCCGACGCGCCGGCCGACGAGGCCGGCCGTGGTGACCGGCTCGCGCGCGTCCTGGTTCGACGCCGTGAGCAGGCGCGCGTGGTCGACGCCCGACGGGATCAGCCGCGGGTCCGGGGGGCGCAGGTCCGGGGGCCCGCCGGCGCGGGGCTGCTCGGGGCTCGATCCGGGTCGCTCCGACCGCGCCGCGCGCGAGCCCTCGAGGCGTGGGTCGGGGTGGCCGGCCCGGGGCTGCTCGGGGCTCGACCCCGGCCGCTCCGGCCGCCCCGAGCGCGACGGGTCGAGGCGCGGGTCGACGTAGCGCGGGCGGTGGTCCTGCGAGGAGCCGGGGTGCGGCGGGACCGGGTGCGGCGGCGGCGGCCCGGGATGCGGCGGCGGGAGCGGCCCGGGCGGCGGCCCGGCGAAGCGCGGGTCGAGGCGCGGGTCCTGGGGCGCGGGCGGCACGGGGCCATGATCGGTCGCGGGACCGCCGGCGTGCAAGCCGGGCCGGTCGCGGCGCCGGGCGAGCGCCTCCGCACGGGTCGTCCGCGCTCGCGCTCGCTCGCGTTCTCGTCGAGCGAGGAGCAGTTCACGACAGAGGCGCAGAGGGCGCCCTCGCAGGAGCTGCCCTGGCCTCGGCTCGTGGCCCGCGCTCCGGCATCGACGAGGAGCGCTCGACAGGCCGTCGGGCCTCGGGCCGGCTCGACACCATGAGCTCGGCACCGCGAGCGACGAGCGTGGGGGGGGAGGCAGGGCGACGGACGGCCACGGTCGCCAGCGCCTCCACCCGTTCGAGACGGTGCAGACGACCCCGACGCATGCCGGGCGTCCTCGACGTGCGGGCACTCGCCCTTGATCCTGCCCTCCTTCAGCCGTGAAGGGACGGCAAGGCCGGAGAAGGCTTCATCGCGCGCGGAGACACCCGATTCGAGCGCCCAGGTCGCCTCCCCGCACGTTCGACCGAGCGGTCGTGCCGCTCAGGGACGCGTGAGTGGAGTCAGGCGCCGTTGGTTTCTCGAGAGCGAGCGCAGCCGCCGTGACCGCGAGGGGCGAGTCGACCGCTCGCGCCCGGGCCCCGATCGAGGCAGGCCCCGCGCGTGCAGCGCGGGCACCGCCGTCTCGGCAGGGCCGCCGGCCGCTCCTCTGGCGTGGCCCTTCCTCGCGCTCGGACCGCTCCGTCCGGGGCGGCCACTCGTGCATAATCCGGCTGCGATGCCGGAGCCGACCACGACACGGGCCGGGCCGTGAGCCGCGACGCGCCGCTCGCGCGCGGGCTGACGGACTCGGCCCTCCTGGTCCTCGGGTCCACGGTGGCGGCGGTCCTGGGCTTCGTCTCCCTGCGGCTCCTCCTCACGGGCCTGGGCGAGGAGGACTACGGCCGCTACGTCCTGTTCCAGGCGGCGGCGGGCCTGCTCACGGTCGTGCTCGTGTGGCCGGTGCCGGCCGTCCTGCGCCTCGGCGCGGAGGAGGTCGAGCGGCGCGGACGCCTCGGGCGCACGCTCGGGTCGGTCGGCGTGCTGGTCGTGGCCACGGCCGCGCTGGTCTCTTGCGCGGTCGTCCTCGCCCGCGGCCCGCTCGACCGGTGGATCCTGGGGGAGGCCGCGGGCCGGCAGCCCGCGTGGGCCTACGTCCTCGTCTACGCCGTGGCCTCCGCGCTGGCCATGCTGACGGCCGCCCTGCTGCAGCCGGGCGGCAAGGTGGGCCTGCGCACGCTCGTGCCGGCGCTGACGCGCGGCCTCTACGCGCTCCTGCTCCTCCTGCCGCTCCTCGAGGGCGCGCTGACGCTCGAGCGCGTCCTCCTGCTCGTCGTCCTGGCCACCCTCCCGGGGGTGGTCGTCCCCCTGCTGCTCGTCGGGCGCGCGCTCGACCTTCCGCGGATCGACGGCGACCTGGTCCGCCGGGCGGCGCGCTTCGGGGCGCCGCTCGTCGCGCGCAACCTGGCCGTGACGGGGCTGATCGTGGTCGACGTCGTCGTGATCGACGCGGTGCTCGGCCCGGCGGCCGCCGGCCACTACGACGTGGCCTACCGCGTGGCCGAGCAGGTGGTCGTGTTCGGCTTCGTGCTCGACTTCGTCAGCGGTCCCGTTCTGGCCACGGCGGCCGCGCGCGGCGAGCGACGCACGCTCGAGCGCTTCGTGCGCCTGGCCGTCCCGCAGCTGGCCCTCCTGTGGAGCCTCGGCGCCGCCCTGCTGGTCGTCTTCAGCGAGCCGATCATGACGCTCCTCGGCGCCCCGGCGGCCGCCCTCTCGGCGCGCGTGCTCGAGGTCCTGGCCGTGGCGATCGCCATCCGCGGGGTGGCCACGCTCGAGCAGCCCGTGCTCGACGCCCACATGGTGTCCGCCTGGCCGACGGCGCTCCTCGTCGCCGCCCTGGCCCTGAACGCCGGCCTGGACGTGGCCCTGCTCCAGGCCGGCGCCGGCGTGCTCGGCCCGGCCCTGGCGACCGTCGCGGCCTTCGCCCTGCACGGCGCCGCGCGCTCGTGGTACCTCGGCCGCCGCTTCGACGTGCCCGCGCTGCGCCCGTACGTCGGCGTCCTGCCGGCGGCGGCGCTCGCCGCCGCCGCGCCCTGGCTCGACGGCGTCGCCGCGCGGCTCGCGGCCTGGCTGCTCCTCGTGGCCCTCTCGTGGCTCGCGGCGCGCCGCCTGGGGCTGCTCACGGCCGAGACGCGCGAGGCGCTGGCGGGGGTGCGCATGCCGGCGGCGCTGCGGCGGCTGCTCGAGCGCGTCTACGTCGACGCCCCGCCGCCGCCGTCAGCGCCGCTCGCGCCGCCCGTCGTCGACGACGGGCGCCTGCGGCTCCTGCTCCTCACGACGGAGCTGCGCCCGGCGGGCGCCGAGCGGGTGATCTACGAGCTCGCCACGCGCCTCGACCCGGCGCGCCACCAGGTGGTCGTCGCCTCCCTGCGCAGCCCGGGCGGCGACGACGGCGACGTGGCGCGCGCGCTCGTCGCGCGGGGCGTCCCCGTGGTCCCGCTGCGGCTCGGGGGCAAGCTGGACGTCACGGGCGCCTGGCGCCTGGCGCGGCTGATCGCCCGCGTCCGGCCGCACGTCCTCCACGCGCACCTGTTCCACGCCAACCTCGCGGCCCGGCTCCTCGGCCGCATGGCCGGCGCGCGGCGCGTCGTCTCGACGGTGCACGTCGTCGAGCGCCGCCGGCTGCCCCTGCGCTTCGCCCTCGAGCGGCTCACGGCGCGGCTCGACGACCGCACCGCCTGCGTGTCCGAGGCCGTGGCGCGCTTCGCGCGGGCCCGGCTGGGCGCCGCGCCGGGGCGGCTGGTCGTCGTGCCCAACGGCGTCGACCTCGCCCGCTTCGCCGACCTCCCGCCGCGCGCCGACGCCCGGGCGGCGCTGGGCCTCCCGCCGGACGGCCTCGTCGTCGGGGCCGTCGGCCGCCTCGATCGGCAGAAGGGCTTCGACGTGCTCGTCGAAGCGTTCGCCCGCCTGGACGCGTTCGCCCGCCTGGACGCGTTCGCCCGCCTCGACGCGCCGGCGCTCCTGGCCGTCGCCGGCGCCGGCCCGGAGGAGGCCGCGCTGCGCGCGCAGGCGGCGCGCCTGGGCCTCGGCGAGCGCGTGCGGCTCCTCGGCCACCGCGCCGACGTGCCCGAGGTGCTCGCGGCGCTCGACGTCTTCTGCATGCCGTCGCGCTGGGAGGGGTTCGGCCTGGCCCTCGTCGAGGCCATGGCCGCCGGCCTGCCGGTCGTCGTGAGCGACGTCGACTCGCTGCCCGAGGTGCTGGGCGAGGCCGGCGTGCTCGTCGCGCCCGACGACCCGGCCGCCCTGGCCGCCGCGCTCGCCCCGCTCGTGGCCGACCCGGCGCGCCGCGAGGCGCTCGGGCGCCTGGCCCGCGCCCGGGCGGCGCGGTTCGCCGTGGGCGGCATGGTGGCCGGGTGGACGGCGCTCTACGAGGAGTGCTCGAGCAGGCCCGCTCGATCCGGTTCGAGGGCCGACCCCTCCACCTGACGAGCCGAAGAAGGTCACCGAGGGCGCCGAGGACGACCTCGATCCTGACCGCTCGATCCGGGTCGAGGCCCGACCCCTCCACCTGACGAGCCGAAGAGGGTCACCGAGGGCGCCGAGGACGACCTCGACCTGACCGCTCCATCCGGGTCGAGGGCCGACCGCTCCACCTGGCGAGCGGGAGGCGGTCACGAGGGCGCCGAGGACGACCTCGACCTGACCGCGGTCACACCTGGACCGTCGAGGCGAGGTCAGCGTCTGACCAGCCCATGGGGCGCGAAGGCGACGAAGACGACGGAGGGCTCCCGTGGCCTTCGTTGACCTCCGGCCTCCGTGCGCCATGTGGACTCACACAGACGGTCGTCGATCACGACAGCCGGCGAGCGCCGAGAGCACCCCTCGAGCCGAGGCGCAACCTCGGTGACCGTCCTCGCGCGGCACGACGGCTGTCGTGCTCGTCATGCCCGACGGCTGCGGCCCCGCCGAGCGTGGCATACTCGCCCCGTGCCCGCCGGCGTGCTCGACCTCTCCGCGGCCCGCTCGAGGAACCCCGCCGCCTCGGCCACGATCGCCGAGCGTCCGTGACCGCGCCCCCGGCGCCGGGCCCCTGGCAGGACGCGGCGTCGAGCGCGCTGATCCGCCGGCTGTTCGTGCCGCTGTGCCTCGTGCTCCCGGCCCTGACCTACGCGCGTCTGTGGTTCGGCGTCGACGTGACCGACGAGGCCTTCTACGTCGCCATGGCCCATGGCTTCGCCTCGGGCAGCCGGCCGTTCGTCGACGAGTACTCCGTCACCCAGACGGCAGCGCTCGGCCTGACGCCCCTGGTGTGGGCGTACGAGCGCCTGGTCGGCTCTCCGGAGGGGCTGGTGCTCTTCGTCCGGCACGTGTTCTTCGCGCTCCTGACCGGCACCGCGCTGGTCGTCTTCGCGCGCCTTCGCGAGGAGGTCCCGCGCCCGATCGCCGCCGCGAGCGCGGGGCTCGTGTTCGTGTTCGTGCCGTTCAGCATCCCGAGCGTCAGCTACAACACCGCCGGCGCCCTGCTGCTCACCGCCGGCCTGCTCGCGGCGACCGCCCGGCGGCGCCTCCCGTGGCGGCTCGAGCAGGTCGGGGCCGGGCTGGCCCTGGGGGGCGCGGCCTTCGCGTATCCCCCCCTCGCGCCGGCGATCGTCATGGCCGTCGCCGTCGTCGCGCGGCGCGACCGGTCCGCCCTCCCGGCCCTCGGCGCGGGGCTGGCCGTCCCCGTCGCCCTCGGCCTGGCGCTCGTCGCCTACGCCACGCCGTCCCGGGTGCTCGAGGCGACCGCGTTCCTGAGCACCTCCCGCACGACCGAGGGGCTCGCCAAGGCGCTCGAGATCGTTCGCGGGGCCTGGGAGGCGCTTCCCGTCGAGGGCCCGCCGCGGTACGGCCTCCTGCTCCTGCTCCTGGCGGCGGCCTCCTCGCCCCGCGCGGCGGCCGTCGCCCTGCCGGTCCTCGCCGTGGCCTTCGCGGCCCGCCTCGACGGCGCGCTCCCCCGGGGTCAGCTCCTCCTCGCCTTCGTGGCGCTGCTCGGCCCGGCCCTGCGGGTCCGGCGCGAGGCGGACGCCGGCGGCGTCTGGGCCGTCTCCTTCGTCGCCGGGGCGTGCACGGCCCACGCGAGCTCCAACGGGTTCACGAACGCCTGCCTCGGCCTCCTGCCCGCGTTCCTCTGCGCCGTGGCGTGGGCAGCGCGCGCTGCCCAGGAGCGCCCGAGCGAGCGCAGCCCGGCGACGCGGGCGTCGCTCGCGGTCGGCTGCTGCCTCGTGGTCGCGACGCTCGGGGCCGCGCCGTTCACCTACGTGTATCGAGACGCGCCGGTCTCGCAGCTGACGGCCACCGTCGACGCGGGGGCCTACCGCGGGCTCCGCACGACCCCGGCCCGCCGCGACCTCCTCGAGCAGGTCGCGCGCGACCTCGCGGCGGCCTCGGTCGACCGGCGCACTCTCTTCGTCTTCGACGACCTCCCTGCGGGCTACCTGCTGACCGACCTCGCCTTCCGGGGCCCCGGCATGTGGATCGGCGCCCCGGCCTACAGCCGGGTCGATCGCCGCTTCTACCTCCGCTACTTCGACGAGCATGGCCCGCCCGACGTGGTCCTCCGCCACGACCCCGTTCCTGGCGAGGACCGGCGCGACGACGACCCGCTGCGCGCGCGCTTCGCGCCCCCGGCGTACGTCGTCGTGGTCGAGCGGCAGGGCTACGACGTCCTCGTGCGGAGACGCTGAGGTGTGCTCGACGGACCACGATGCTGGCCGCGGCGGCGCGCGCGCGGGCTCGAAGGAGGTCGCTACGTCGTCGCCCGCGCGCCTCGCCGCCGCGGCTCAGCGGCCGTCGCTCGTGATGATGTCCACGTCATGGAGCGCGGCCCATGCTCCGATCCGCAGTGAGGCACCTGTCGCCCTCGCTCCGGCCGCTTCGCGGCCTTCGCTCGGGGATGCGCGCCACCGCTCGATCTGCTCGCTTCGCTCTCGGATCAAGCGGTGAGCGCGGTCAGCCTCGTCGGCCTCGCCTCACGTGCTGCTTCGAACGAAAGGCTGGTCACCCGCGAGACGTGGTCGCGCCGATCTCTTCAGTGGCTCCGAGCGACCAGGCGAGCGCCCGTGCCGTCGGCGCGCGGGCGCTGATAGACTGGACCTCGATGACGCGCGCCCTCGAGCGAAGCCTCCTCCTGGCGGCGGGCCCGCTCGACGTGTTCGCCGCGCTGAGCCGGCCCGAGGGCCTGGCCGCGTGGCTCGCCGACCGCGCGGTCGAGGCGCCCGGCGGCGTGCGCCTCGAGTGGGACGTCCCCGGCGGCGTGGCCGCGACCGACCTCGAGGTCGTCGAGCGCGCCCCGGGCAAGCGCCTCGTCTTCCGCTGGGCGGGCTGGGGGGCCGAGCGCACGCAGGTGGCCTGCTACCTGGCGCCGGAGGGCGGCGGGACGCGCCTCGTGCTCGTCGAGGCGGGCTTCGGGGAGGGGCCCTGGTGGGACCTCGCGATCGAGGAGGAGGGCGAGGGCTGGGACGAGGCCCTGGCGCGCCTGGTGCGCCTGCTCGGCGCCGGCCCCAGCCGACGGATCGACAAGGAGGCCGTGCTGCCGGCGCCGGCCGCGCGCGTCTACGCCGCGCTGACGCGCGAGGACGAGCTGCGCCGCTGGCTGTCGCGCGAGGCCCGCTTCGAGCCGCGCCCGGGCGCGTCCTACCGCCTCGCCGACCCGGGCTGGGCCGCCGCCGGCCGCGGGCGCGTGCGCGCGCTCAGCCCGCACGAGGCGATCGCCTTGAGCTGGCACTGGGACCCCGAGCTCCCGCCGACGGAGCTGCTCCTGCACGTCGAGCAGGCGCCCGGCGGCGCGAGGCTGCGCCTGGCGCACTCGGGCTGGGGCACCGGCTGCGAGTTCAACCGCGCCTTCGAGGAGATCGAGGAGGCCTGGGAGGACGCGCTGTTCCTCCTGCGCCGCTACCTGGCAGGGGGCCCGACGTGAGCACCAAGAAGGGCGCCCCGCGCCGCTGCCCGCTCTGCGCCGCGACCGTCAAGGCCGACGCGCTCGAGTGCCGGACCTGCGGCTCGAACCTCGCCCGCGTGGCCGGCCTGGGCCAGGCCAAGGCGACCAGCGCGGCGAAAGGCGACGACGAGGCCTGGCCCGCGCCGGCCGCGGGCGACGTGGGGCTGACGGGCCTCGGCGCCGTCGTCGGCGCGCTGGCCGGCTTCGGCCTGGGGGTGTGGATCGTGGGCCCCGGCCTCCTGCCGCTCGTGGTGGTCGTCGGCGCGGCAGGGGGCGCTGCGGGGGGCGCGGCGCTGGGGCGCGCCGGGGGTTGAGCCGCGGAGCGGCGACGTCACCCCCGGCACGGCGGCCCGGCTGGCTGCTCCTCGCCGCCGCCCTGCTGCTCCTGGGCGTGCCGCTCGTGCGGCCGACGGTGAGGTGGGTGGACCCGGGCGCCGCCGTCCGGGCGGCCGGGCACGGGGAGCTCTTCCAGCAGATCCGCTGGTCCTGGCGCCTGAGGGACGAGGTCGGCCCGTGGACCGATCCGGTCGACCCTTGGGGCCGGCCCTGGGCCTTGATCGAGAGGGTCGGCCCCTACGGCGGAGTGACACAGCGTTGGTACTCCGTCGGCCCGAACGGCCTGGACGAGGGCGGGGAGGGCGACGACATCGGTGTCTACGACGACCGGGTGGCCTTCAGCCCGGTCGCGGCCGGTCTCTACCTGTGGGGGCGCGACCTGCTCGTGGCCCTGGCGCTGCTCCTGCTCGGCTGGCGCTCCGGACGCGCCGCCCTCGTCGCGCCGCGCGCCGAGCGGACCTCGCGCGAGGTCCTGAGGGCGCTCGCCCTGGCCGTACCGCCGGTGGGCGTCCTCTGCGCGGGGGTCGTGGTCGCCGCGAACTGGTTCACGTGGCCGAGCCGCCTGCTCGAGGTCGCGACCCACCTCGTGGCCGCATCGAGCCCCCTCGACGTCTCACCGCTCGTCACGCTCGCCGGCTCGCTCGGGTTCATGACGTTCCTCGCCGCGATGGCCTACCGGCTGCGGCTGGTCCAGGCGTTCGAGCCGACGCAGGCGCGGCACGTCGTCCGGCGCGCGGACGCCGTCGTCCTCGGCTGCGCGCTCGTCCTGCTCGTGCAGGCGCCACTGGTGAAGGCGCTCTGGCGCGCGCTCAGCCCGCGCATGCTCGCCGTGCAGGCGTACCAGGACATGCTCGACGCCCCGTTCGAGGCGTGGGACACCAGCCGTGATCCCTGGGGCACCCCGTGGTGCGGCCGCGAGCCGCCCGTCCTCGACGGCGAGACGTGGTCCGCGGGGCCGAACCGGGTCGACGAGGGCATGCGCGGCGACGACATCGTGGTCGCCTTCGTGTTCGGCAGCAGGATCGACGTGGACCACGTCTACCTCGCCGCGCCGACCCTGCTCGTCCTCGCCGCCCTGCTCCTCGCCGGCGGCTGGGCCGCCGCGCGCCCGTTCGCCCGCCGCCTGATCACCCGTCCCCCGGACTGACGGCGTCAGGCCGCGGGAGGGCCGTGCCGACGGACGATCTCGTCCCAGGCGGCGACCCGCTCGTCGTCCTCGCCGACCATCCCCACCACCTGGTCCCGGACCCACGCCCGGTCCAGCGCCTCGGCCTGCACGGCGACGAGGCGCCGGAGGTCGCCCAGGTCCTTGTCGCGGAAGAAGAGCAGCTTGAACACGGCCAGCGCCTCGGGCGAGAGGACGAGCCGCGCGCGGCCGTCCGGGAACGTGACCTCTCTCAGGGTCCGCTCGGCCTCGTCGTAGAACGGGATCGACGGCACGAAGACGTCCAGCCGCACGTCCCCGTGCCACGCCACGGCGACCTCCCCGTCCCGCGCCCGGCGCAGGAACTCGGCGCGCCGGGCGTCGTCCCACGGCCCGCCCTCCCGGCTGGCGGCGCAGCCGAGCCGCTCGAGGACGGCGAGGACGCGGCCGTGCTCCTCCTCCGGCGCGAACACGTTGACGTCGATGTCCTTCGTCACGCGCGGGACGACCCACAGGTTGAACGCCAGGCCGCCGCCGAGCGCCGCCTTGAGACCGGCGTCCGCGTACGCGTCGAGCACGCGGAGGGCGAGCCGCGGCAGGTCCTCGAGCGCCCCCTCCTCGGTCACGGCCGGGCGCGCCCGGCGCGTAGCCGGGCGACGATCGCCGCGTAGGTCGGGTGCGGCGGGTCGCGATGCTCGAGGACCTTCGCCCGGTCGGCCGCGCCGCCCGCGCCCACCCAGGCGAGCACCCCCGAGAGCCGCTCGAGCTGGCGCCAGCGCTCGGCCGGGCTGAGCCCGCGGGCCTCGGCGACGTCGGCCTCCACCTCGGCCTCGACCGACACCGAGTGAGTCGCGAGGAATCGTCGGAGCCGCGGGTCGACGACGTGGGCCATCGATCGAGAGGATACACCTGCGATGAGTGACGCGCTCGCGAGGGGGGCGCGATCGGCGTGAGTGCCCGGGCCATGGTGTACGGCCCGTTCCGCGCCTCCCGCACGCTGCGCTTCGGCAGGTCGAGCACGTGCAGCGGGCGGAAGAGCTGCTCCGCGCGGAGCGCCTACGGTCACACCCCGCCCGCGTCGCCGATCCGGCGCACCTTGAGCGAGTTGATGTTCCCCTTGGCCGTCAGGTTGCCGCCGCCGACGTAGACGGCCAGGTCGCCCGGGTGGGCCAGGCCGCGCCGGGCGATCTCGGCCTCGGCCTCGGCGACGAGCTCCTCGGAGCGCTCGGTCTTCTTCACCAGCACGGGGACGACGCCGCGGTAGAGGGCCATGCGCCGGAGCGTCTTCGGCTCGGTCGTCACGCCGATGATCGGCACCGTCGGGTGGTACTTCGTCATGAACAGCGCCGTGCGGCCGGTCATCGTGAACGTGACCAGCACCCGCGCCTTGAGGTCGTCGGCCACGCGCACGGCGCCGTGGCACATGGCGTCGCTGAACGACGTGATGTCGATCTTGCTCTCGTGGCGCTGGCTGCCGCCCAGCGCCTCGGCGTCCTGGTCGGCGTGGTCGGCGATCATGCGCATGGTGCGCACGGTCTCGACCGGGAACTTCCCGGCCGCCGTCTCGCCCGAGAGCATGACCGCGTCGGTGCCGTCGTAGATCGCGTTGGCCACGTCCGAGACCTCGGCGCGCGTCGGGCGCGGGTGCTCCTGCATGGAGTCGAGCATCTGCGTGGCCGTGATCACCAGGCGGTCGCCCAGGTTCGCCAGGCGGATCATGTGCTTCTGCAGCGCCGGCACCTTGTGCAGGGGCGTCTCGATCGCCAGGTCGCCGCGGGCCACCATGATCCCGTCGAACGCCTGCACGATCTGCTCCAGGCGCAGGAGCGCCTCGGGCTTCTCGATCTTGGCGATCACGCGCGGCGGGTCGGCGATCCCCTGCATCATCTCCTTCAGCGGCAGCACGTCGTCCTCGTGGCGCACGAACGACAGGGCCACGTAGTCGACCTCGTGCTCGAGGCCCCAGGCGAGGTCCCGGCGGTCCTTCTCGGTGAACGACGGCAGCGACAGGCGCGTGTCGGGCAGGTTCACGCCCTTCCGCTCCTTCAGCGTCCCGCCGAAGATCACCTTGCAAGTGAGCGTGCGCTCGGCCGGGTTCGTCGACAGGACCTCCATCTCCAGGAGGCCGTCGTCGAGGAGGATCCGCTGCTCGGGCCGCGCCTCGTCGGCCAGGCGGTCGACCGAGACCCCGATCCGCGACGGGTCGGCGCTCTCCTCCAGGCCGGCGACCAGCGTCACGACCTGCCCCGGCGTCAGGCGCACCTCCCGGCCGGGCAGGCGCGAGGTGCGGATCTTCGGCCCGCACAGGTCCTGCAGCACCGCCACCGGCAGCCCCATGTCGCCCGAGACGCGGCGGATGCGCTCGAGCATCTGCAGGTGATCCTCGTGGGTCCCGTGGGAGAAGTTCAGCCGGCACACGTTCACGCCGGCCTCGAACAGCGCGCGCATGCGCTTCTCGGGCGCGCTGGCGGGGCCCATGGTGGCGACGATCTTGGTGCGGGCGTACATGGCGCGGCTCCTGACGGGGCGCGATGCTCGCCGGGCGGGGCGCGCCTGTCCACGCACGCCCGCCGCGGCCTTGCGGCGCGCGTCCCCGCCGGGGACAGTCCGCCCCATGCGCCGCGCCCACGCCTGGTCCCTCGTCGCCGCCGGCTCGATCGCCGCGGTCCTCGCCCTGAGCTCACGCCGCTGCGCGGCCGGCCCCCCGGCGCCCCCGCCGGCGAGCATCCGCCTCGAGCGCGTCGTCGGCGGGCTGCGCAGCCCCGTGCACCTGACCCACGCCGGCGACGGCAGCGGGCGGCTGTACGTCGTCGAGCAGGCGGGGCGCATCCGGGTCGTCGAGGGCGGCGCCCTGCGCCCCGAGCCGCTCCTCGACCTCACCGACCGCGTGCGCTCGGGCGGGGAGATGGGCCTCCTGAGCGTCGCCTTCCACCCGCGCTACCCGACCGACCGGCGCCTCTACGTCAACTACACCCGCCGCAAGGAGGGCGCGCGCCGCGGGCTCGAGACCGTCGTGGCCGAGCACCGGGTCGCCGACGACGGCGCGAGCGCGGCCCGCGAGGGCCGCGTGCTGCTGACGATCGACCAGCCGTGGGAGAACCACAACGGCGGCCAGCTCGCCTTCGGCGCCGACGGGTTCCTCTACATCGGCATGGGCGACGGCGGCTCGGGCGGCGACCCGCTCGACGCCGGGCAGCGGACCGACACACTCCTGGGCAAGCTCCTGCGCATCGACGTCGAGCCGGCGGGCGACCGCCCCTACGGGGTCCCGCCCGACAACCCGTTCGTCAAGGGCCCGCACCTGCCCGAGGTGTGGGCCTCGGGCCTGCGCAACCCGTGGCGCTTCTCCTTCGACCGCGCGCGCCCGGAGCGGCTGTTCGCGGCCGACGTGGGGCAGAACGCCTGGGAGGCGGTCTACCTGGTCGAGCGCGGCGACAACTGCGGCTGGCGGCTGCTCGAGGGCTCGCGGCCGTTCAAGCTGCCGCGCGGCCACGACACGTCGAAGCTCCGCATGCCGATCGCCGAGTACGGGCGCCACGAGGGCCAGTCGGTGACCGGCGGCTTCGTCTACAGAGGCGAGGCCTGCCCGTCGCTCGTGGGCAAGTACCTGTTCACCGACTTCTACCCGTCGGCCTTCTGGACCCTGACCGAACAGGAGGGCGGCGCCTGGCGGCGCGAGGAGGTCGCCCGCCACGACTTCCAGGTGAGCTCGTTCGGCGAGGACGAGGCCGGCGAGGTGTACGTCGTCGACTACGCGGGCGTGATCTACCGGGTGGCGGAGGCGGCCCGGCGCTACTGACCTCGCCCCGTCACTCCGCCCAGATCGGCGAGGTGATCGCCCCGCGGGCGTAGCCCCAGTTCAGCCGGTCGAAGTTGAGCATCGTGTCGACCTCGTGCGGCAGGCGGATCGTCGGCAGCCGCGTGCCGATCGTCACCTGGAAGCCGGCCGGCAGGCCCAGCGTCGCCAGGGCCTGGACGCCGGTCTGGCCGAACACCTGCCCGCTGAGCGCCAGGAGCCCCCAGCCGGTGCTCTGGAAGCTCATGTCGACGCGCTCGAACACGTCGAGGCGCGTCCACGTGCGCGCCGCCGCCGTGTCGGTCCACTCGAACGTGTCGTCGTTCGAGAGCAGCGCGAACTGCAGGTGCGTCTGCCCGTTCCGGATCACGTCCACGCGCCCGCCCTGCGCGTTCTGCACGCGGACGCGGTAGCGGACCTGGCGGTTGAGCGGCACCGAGTCGCCGATGATCGCCTCGAACACGCCGTCGCCGTCGGCGTCGGCCGTGAACTCGACCTCGGGGCCGCCCCAGCTCCCGACCCACGTGCGCGCCTCGCGGATCCCCTGCAGGAGGTCGCCCCGCGCCTGCGTCGGGGCGAACACGCGCGTCGTCGGCAGGCCCGGGAACACGAGCATGTGGCGGTCGCCGCCGCCGACGGCCGCCTTCTTGCGGCCGCGGTTGAGGTGCGCCTCCCAGAGCTTCAGCGCCTGGTAGTTGCCGCCGCCGCCGCGGTGGCGCACCGCCTCGCGCAGCTCCGGCGTGCAGTCCTCGCCGAGCTGCGCCAGGCCCTCGGAGCGCAGCTTGTCGTCGATGTGCTGGTCGTCGGTGTCGAAGAAGCCGCGCGGCAGCGCCAGCCCCCAGTAGGAGTTCCACACCTCGACCGCGTCGAAGGAGCGCGACAGGTAGATGCTCTCGCTCCCCCGCTGGCACGGATGGTTGAGGATCGCGATCCCGCCCTGGCGGTGGACCTCGTCGAACGCGGCCTGCATCTGCGAGTTGATCGTCGACGCGCCGCGCGAGCGGTCGATCTCGGGCACGACCCGCGTCAGGCCGACCATGCCGATGTGGACGCTCCCGCCCCACTCCTCGCCGTCGAGGATCGTGAGCGTGTTGGCCCGGTAGGACGGGTCGTTGACCTGGTCGAGCGTGCGGTGGTCGGTCAGCGCCAGGTAGTCCAGCCCGGCGACCTCGGCCAGGTGGAAGCACATCCCCGGCGGGTCCCCGCCCTGGCGGTCGGCGTCCTGCGAGTACGGCGCCGAGTGGCTGTGCAGGTCGCCCTTCCACCAGCGGCCCGCCGGCGGACCGGGGGGCGCAGGGGGGAGGGTCGTCCCGCCGGGGCCAGGCGTCGCCGACGACACGGGGGCGGCCGTGGACGCGCTCCCGCCACCACCCCCGCCGCCGCCGCAGCCGGCGGCGCCCAGGAACAGCGACGACGTGACGAGGCAGACCGCGATCCGATGCTGCACGCGCGTACCCTCTCGAGGGGCGTGCGGGCAAAGCACGGGCCGCCGCAAGTCCTTACCGGACGGAGTGCGGCGGCCCAGCGGCCTCCCAGCTTCGGAAACGGGGAACCATCCCGTTGCAGGACGCCCCGGCGATCAGACCAGGACGGTGCTGTCCATGATCTGGCGGACCCGCGTCAGCGCCGCGTCGAGCGAGCGGTGGACGCGCAGGCCGCGCCGCCCGAGCGAGCGCGAGGAGAAGAACTCGTCGAACTCGAACGCCGGGCGGACGACGAGGTGGATGCGCACACCCCGGTCGAGGCCCTCCTCGAGCGCGAAGGTCCCCAGGCTGTCGATCGACGTCAGGGTCCTGAGGTCGAGCACCACCCGGGCGTAGCCCTCGTCGGCCAGCGAGGCGAGGCGTTCGCCGAGCGCGCGCGCGCGGCTCCCTCGCAGCTTGCCGGTCACGCTGAGGAGCGCGGCCCGATCCGAGATCGTCGACACCGGGAAGTCGTCTTCTTCCACGACGGACACTGCCCACCCACCCTGCCGGCTCGCCTTCGCTCCCGGACCCTTCCCTGTCCGGAACCGAGGCCCAACACCAGCGCAGGCTCCTACTGCAACTGCCAGCCCAGCCGGCGCCGGCATGTAAGCGTCTGCAGCGCAAGCGGTTCTGTGAGGAGGTGCCGCCCCCGTTGGCGGGGATTTCCCGAAACTGGCCCTGTCGGTCATCGGAGTGTGCGGGGAGTGTGCAGAGAAGTGTGCCCCGAGCGCTCAGCCCGATGGCGATGGCGGTGAAGGCTCGGGCTTGACGCGTCCATCCGATGCGATCACCCCGGGCAGGGCCAGCCCCTGCGCCAGCTCGTCGATGGCGTCGTGCAACACCGCGCGCTCCCGGCGCAGGCGCTCGACGGCCACGTCGCGCGAGCGCCGGGTGAGCCGCACGCGCAGGGCGCGGAGCGTCTCGCGGGAGACGCGCCGATAGCGCACGGCCACGGCGCCGCCGGCGGCGGCGAGCGTGGCGACGAGGAGCCCCGCCAGGAGCGGCTGGTCGGGCACGCTCGGGAAGCGCGCGTGCAGGGCCTGGTGGCCGAGGGCGGCGAGGACGCCCGCAGCGAGCCACGTGAGCGGGAACAGGAGCGCGCCGACGAGGATCTTCACCGTGGCCTCGTCCTTGCGTTTCCTGGCGGCGAGGCGCGCGATCGCCCACAGGAGCGCGGCCGCCGGCAGGTTGACGACGACGCCCACGACCAGGATCGGCGGAAGGAGCAGGAACACGAGCAGGAACTGCAGGAGGATGATCGCGCCCAGCCAGCGCGACAGGAGCCGCGGGGCGCGGTCCAGCTCGGGGTCCTCGAGGCCGAGCGAGCGCAGGTCCTCGTCGTACCACTCGACGCGGCGGCGCAGCTCGGCCACGCGCTCGGGGTCGGTCCGGCGGCGCTCGAGGTAGGCCTGGCGGGCGCGCGCGAAGCCGAGCGACAGCTCCAGCATGTCGGCGGGGCCGGGCGCGCGGCCGGCGCGGGCGGCCCGCTCGGCGCGCATGAGCGACCGCCCCCGGTGGAGCATGCGGTGCAGCGGCCAGTCCTCGGTGGCCAGCACGACCTCGTGCAGCACGCGCTCGACCTCCGCCGTGAGCGCGCGGCCGCGCTCACGCGCCGCTTCAGCCGGCTCGTCGGCTGGCTGGTCGGGCGACGGCGGCCGCGCGACGAGCGCCGGCGGGAGCTCGAGCGGCGGGTGGAAGGCCACCAGCGCGCTCGAGCGGAACACGTCCTTGGCGTCGTAGTGCAGCCCCACGGGCACGATCACCGGCGGCGGCGCGCCCGGCGGCTGGAGCTCCAGGGCCCGGAAGAACAGCCGCGCGGCGCCCGTCTTGAGCTCGACCGGGTGCGGCGCGTCGTGGCTCTCGCCCTCGGGGAACAACGACGAGAAGCTGCCCTGCGCCACGCGGCTCGCCAGCGCGTCGAGGCTGCGGGCGTTCGCCTCGCGGCGCGCCGCCTCGTCGGCCGCGGCGTCGACGGCCCGGTAGATCGGCACCGTGCCCACGCGCCTGAGGAGCCAGCCGAGGCCGGGCCAGGCGAACAGGCCGTGCCGGGCGCCGAAGACGACCTGGCGCGGGCAGCGGCCGAGGATCAGCGCGGGGTCGACGAGGCCGTTGGGGTGCCACGAGACGAGGATCCCGCCGCCTGACGCCGGCACGTGCTCGACGCCCGTGACCTCGATGCGCCGGAAGAACACGAGCAGCACGAGGCGCAGCGCGCCGCGGATCACGCGGTAGGCGAGCGGCGGCTCCGGCGCGGACGGCACGGCCGCAGTGTAGCGGCGGCGCCGGACGCCGACACGACGGGGCCCTGGCGGCCCCCCCCCCGCGGACCGGGGCGCCGGAGCGCGCCCGTCGCGGGTCGTCCCCGGGGCCGGACGGGGCGCCTTAGCTCGAGCGAGCACGGAGGGTTGTGGTGAGTCGCTGCGAGCGGGCCTCATCTCCGGCGGCGTGACCTGGGACTAAACCTCCTGCCGCGGCTCACGTAGAATCCAGGGCCGTCCACCCAGCCTCGAGAGGACCTCCCATGCGCATCCGTCCGTCCGTCCGCCGCCGCCGCGGCTTCACCCTGGTCGAGCTCATGGTCGTCGTCGCGATCATCGGCCTCCTCGCCGCCGTGGTCACGGTCAACGTCATGGGCCAGAGCCACACGGCGCGCATCGAGCGCGTCCGGGCGGACATGCGCGCCATCGGCGACGCCCTGGACCTGTTCAAGATCGCCTGCGGCACCTACCCGCAGCAGCTCCAGGACCTGTGGGAGCGGCCGTCGAGCAACGCCGCGCGCAGGTGGGCGGGCCCCTACCTGAAGGAGTACCCCCCGGTCGACCCGTGGGGCAACGAGTACGTCTACCAGTTCAGCGGCGGCGGCCAGTACGAGATCATCAGCTACGGCGCCGACGGCGCGCCGGGCGGCACCGACGAGGGCGCCGACCTGTCGTCGCGCACGATCAACAGCAACCAGGACCTGCGCTGACCGGCTGAACCCGGCCCGCCGGCGCACGTCCGGCGGGCGAGGGACGTGCCCCATGCCTGCAAGAGCAGCCCGATCGGCCCTGCCGCGCCGCCGCCGCCGGGGCGGCTTCTCGCTGATCGAGATCATGGCGGTCATGCTCATCCTGGGCGTGATCCTCATGTCGATCGTCCCGGCGATCGACAGCATGGTGCCGATCTACCGCCTGCGCGGCGCGGCGCGCGAGGTCGCGTCGCTCATGGAGCTGGCGCAGAGCGAGGCGGTCGGGACCCGCAAGGAGTATCAGATCGCCTACAGCGTCGACCGCAACGCCTACTGGCTGGTCCTGCCGCCGCGCGACCCCGCCGAGGACCAGGAGCAGGACCCCATGGGCGGCCTGGGCGCGCCCGCCGGCGAGTCGAACAAGGAGGGCCGGCCGATCGACGACGTCGAGCACGGCCCGCCGCCGGTCGACGCGGACGCCGCGCAGGACCCGCGCGCGGCCCGGACCAACGCCGAGCGCGAGGCGCTCCTGCCCAAGGGCCTGCCGACGGACGTCGTGTTCGTGTCGGTGATCATAGGCGACGAGGAGAAGCGCACCGGCGAGGTCATGGTGCCGTTCTCGCACCTCGGCGCCGGCGGCACGCACATCGTCGGGCTGCGGCTGGAGAACGGCGGCGACGCCGACCAGATCTGGGTCAAGTTCAACGCGCTGACGCGCACGATCGAGTACCACGAGGAGCGGCCGACCATCCGCACCCTGAGCCAGGGGGACCTGCGGTGAGCGCGCGGCGTGGCTTCACGCTCATGGAGGTCGTGTTCGCCGTGGCGATCGTGGCCACGGCGCTCGTGGCCCTGCAGGCGACGGTGGCCGGATCGATCCAGTCGGCCGGCACGTCGGTGAACCGCCGGGCGGCGCGCGAGGTGTGCCGGGCCAAGCTCGAGGAGGTGCTCGCCGGCTCGGAGTCGCCCGACGGCGGCGGCGACCTCGAGGACCGGCCGGGGTTCCGCTGGTCGGCGCGCTCGGAGGAGCTGACCGTCGGCATGCCCGAGCGCGGCACCGAGGTCGTCGTGGTCGTGATCGTCGAGGTCACGTTCCCGGCCTTCTCCGAGGGGGCCGGCGGCGGGGCGGCGGGCGGCGGCGCGTCGTCGTCGCTGAGCGCCGACGCCGGCATGGAGACGATCTCCATGGCCTCGGTCATGCCCCACGACGCCGGGCAGGGCCAGCAGGCCGGAGGGCCGCGGTGAGGGCGCGCCGGCGCGGCCGAGGCTTCACGCTGATCGAGGTCATGCTGACCGTGGCGATCACGGCGGCCGTGTTCGCCATGATCGGCGGGATCCTCATCTCGGTGATCAACAGCGCCGAGCGCATCGAGAAGATGCTGCGCACGGAGAAGGCGGGCTACGGGATCCTCACCACGCTGCGGCGCGACCTGACCGGCGTCTACGCCTACGCCCTGGGCGGCCCGGCGTTCAAGGGCGTCGACAAGGCGGTCGGCGGGCGTGAGGCGGACCGGCTGTTCTTCGTCACGACCGCGCGCGTCCTCCCGGCCGAGGAGGGGCGCCCGCCGCCGACGCTGGTGGAGGTCGGCTACGTCCTGCGCGAGGCCGAGCAGCGCGAGCAGGGGCTGAGCCTCTTCCGCCGCGCCGCCCCGTTCGAGGGCGACCCGCTCGAGGGCCCGGGCGAGTACGTGGAGATCTTCAGCGGGATCGAGTCGTTCCAGCTCACCTACCTCGACCCCGAGGACCGCCAGTGGAAGGACTCCTGGGAGGAGGGCGAGGCGCTGCCGCTGGCCGTGAAGCTCGAGCTGAAGCTCGCGCTCTCGCCCGAGGAGCGGGCCGCCGCCGAGCAGGACCGGCTGGACCTGCCCGAGCCGACGTTCGAGATGATCGTCGGGATCCCCGTGCAGATGCAGCCCAAGGCCGACCCCGCGCCGGAGCAGCCGGCGCCGACGGGGCAGTAGCTCCTGCCGACCGGTTCACCACGGCGGTCACCGCTGTCGCCGACGCCTCGGAGCTCCTCCGTTCGCGGCCAGGCGCCTCCGCTCGGAGCGAAGGCGACCAGGCCGACGGCGTCGTGAGGCGCCTCTCCGTCGCCTCGTTCCTGCCTGGCCTTCGGGTCCCGGCGAGGCGCTGACCTCGTCGGGCACGGGCGTCGTCGGGAGGCTCCCGAGGTCCCGCGACCGCGACGGCGCCACGGGGCAGGGCGCTGCGGCCGGTCGGCGTGAGACGTGACGAGAGAGGCGCGCGGTAGAGCCGCGCTCCGGAACAGCGCGAGCCCCCGCCTGCTTCGAGGGCGGGGGCTCGCGCGAGTCGATCGACCGGACGACCTAGCGCTGCTGCTGCTGCTGCTGGCCGCGGTCCGGATCGAGGCCCTCGGCCCGCAGGAGCGTCTCGCCGCCGACCTGCTCCAGCCGGCCGCGGATCTGGACCCGCGCGCCCTCGCGCAGGCCGAGGTCGCCGAGGTCCTGCTGGCCGAGGTCGAGCAGGAGCACCTCGCCCTCCTCGGTCTCGAGCTCGGCGACGTTGCGCCCGCGGAAGGTGCGGGTCTCGCCGATCGTCCCGCGGATCGTCTGCAACTGCCCGCGCTGCCCGCGCTGCTGCTGATCGAGGCCGATCTCGCCCCGCCCGTCACGCACCGGCTCGAGCGTCACGACCCAGGGCACGTTCTGGAGCTGGCCGTAGCTGACCTCGACCGTCTGGCCCGGCGTGACCTGCTGCAGCACCTCCGGGTGCGCGCGCAGCGGCTGGCCGCGGACGATGATGATCCCGCTCTGGTGGTCGACGTTGGTCACCTGCCCCGTGACCCGGTCGGTCGTGCGGAACACGGCCCGCGCGCCCTCCACGTCGTAGTCGGTGATCCACAGGTGCCCGGCGTGGTCGGCGAAGTCGAGGCTGACCTGGTCCGCCGGCGTGAGGTCGGCGAGCTGGTCGGGCGACGCGTGGAGGACGAAGATCCCCTGCTCGCCGATGATCTGCGCCAGGCCGCGGCCGTAGTCGACGCCGCCCACGACCCCCTGGACCGTGCCGCGCTGGCCGCCGTCACGGCCGATCTCCGCGGGGTCGGCCGGCGAGATGCCGGTGATCCACGACACGTTCTGCAGCTGCTCGAAGCGCACGCTCACCGGCTGCCCGGGCGTGAGGTTCATGAGCACCTGCGGGTGCGTGAAGAACGGCCGCCCGCGGATCAGCACGATCCCCTGAGCGGGGTCGATGTTCGAGATCACGCCGGTCACGGCGCCCTGGCGAGCGACGGCCTGGGGACCGAGCCGGCTGGTCGCGGTCTGCCCGTCGAACGGGACCACCCACGGCTGGTTGCCGATGACCTGGTAGCGCGCGGTGACCGTGTCGCCGGGGTTCAGCCCGATGAGCTGGGCGGGCGTCGCCCGCAGCTCGATGATCCCCTGCTGCGTCCCGAGGCGCACGATCCCCTGCGCGATCGCGATCCCCTGGATCGTGCCCTGCAGCGTGCCGCCCATCTGCTGCTGCTGGCCGAACGGCCCCATCTGCTGCTGACCGAACTGCTGCTGCTGACCGAACGGCTGCTGACCGTACTGCTGACCGTACGGCTGCTGACCGTACTGCTGACCGTACTGCTGACCGTACGGCTGCTGGCCGAACTGCTGACCGTACGGCTGCTGGCCGAACTGCTGCTGGCCGAACGGCTGCTGGCCGAACTGCTGCTGGCCGAACGGCTGCTGGCCGAACTGCTGCTGACCGAACGGCTGCTGGCCGAACTGCTGCTGACCGTACGGCTGCTGGCCATACGGCTGCTGGCCGAACTGCTGCTGCTGCTGACCGTACGGCTGCTGGCCGAACTGCTGCTGCTGACCGTACGGCTGCTGGCCGAACTGCTGCTGACCGTACGGCTGCTGGCCCTGCTGCTGCCAGTCACCGGACTGCTGCTGCTGGCCGCGGCGCCCGCGCTGCTGCTGCCGCTGGTCCTGGAGCGGCGACCGGGTCTGACCGCGCTGCTGCTGATACTGGTACTGCTGGTCGAAGCCGCTCTCCAGGGCGCCCTGCTGCATGCCTGCGCCGAAGCCGCCCGGCAACGTCTGACCGATGATCCCCGGCTGCCCGCTGCCCGGCAGGGTGTGGCCCGGCTGCCCGAAGCCGCCGGTGGCCAGCGCGCCCATGGGCGACTCGAGGCGCACGATCGTGATCGTGCGCTCGTCCGTCCGCGCCCGGTCGGCGAGGAGCAGCGGCCGCCCGTCGATCAGCGTCCACTCGCGCCCGATCACGGTCAGCGTGGCGTCGCGGTCCAGACGATCGAGGCCCTGCTGCAGCAGCGTGCCCTCGAGCCCCAGGTCGACGGCGATCGTCCCGCCGTCCCGCGTGCGCACGAGCGCCAGGACGTGCCGCCCCTCGGCGCCGACCTCCACGATGACGGTCCGCTTCACCTGCCCTTCGAGCTGCTGCGGCCCGAGCTGCCGCACGGCCTGCAGATCGCGCCGCGTGGCGCGGCCGAGGAGCTCCGCCCCCTCGACCACCCAGGCGGCCGAGTGGTAGCCGAACGCGCGCTGCCAGCGGTTCGTCTCGGGGTTCCACATGCAGTAGAAGCCAATGTCCACGCGCGCGTCGCGCTGCGTCCGGCGCTCCTGCCCGGGCTGCTCGGCCTGGCGCCCCGCGCCCTCGCGCTGCTGCTGGCGCTCCTGGCCGCCGCCCTGGCCCTGCGCCGCCGCAGGCAGGCCGAGGCCCAGGAGCAACGCCGCTCCGGCGCCGATCCGGCTGATCGTCCGTCCCTTCACTCTGCACTCCATCGTCGTTGACCTGTTGGCGAGGACGCCGGCCGACGCGGCCCGCGGTGAGCTGCGGGCGGGGGCACCCTCGGGCGCGCGGCCCTTCCACGCGCCGTGCCGGGAGCCCCAGGTGCACGGCGAGGTAGCGCCGCCGTCGCCGCGACGCCACGCGTGCGCGGGCCACCCCGCCGCCGCCGCGGCTCCCGCGTGTCGGCGAGCGCACGGGGAGAACATGTGGACGGCGGACCGGGGGAAAGCTCCCCGGGCGAGGGGGAATCCTTCTCGGGGCCTTCGCCGCTGCGACGACGCTGCGTCGCTCTGGATGCCGGGCGGGGGGGCGCGCGCGGGTCGTCGGTGTGGCCCGCCTCCGCGAGCTCACAGCGGCCGTCGCTTGTTCTCATGTCCACGTCCGGGCGCGCGGCTCGATGCTCCGATCCGCAGTGAGGCACCTGTCGCCCTCGCTCCGGCCGCTACGCGGCCTCCGCTCGGGGATGGCGCCACCGCTCGATCTGCTCGCTTCGCTCGCAGATCAAGCGGTGAGCGCGCTCAGTCCCGCGGCTGCGGTGCTGCAGCCCAGACGGACCCTACCGCTCCGCGGCCGTCCGCGGCCGCCCCCCGCTCGCTCCGGCGGCCCACCGGGGATCCGGAGATCCCTCGCCTCGGGCCTCCGCGCCCTCGCCTCGCTTCTGGTTCCAGTCCACTCGGGTTCATGGTGAGCAGGTCAAACCGGGACGGCGCGCCGGGCAGGAACTGCCCGGGCGACGGCCGGGACGGCACGTGAGACCACTGCCCCGCCTGGGCTTACGTCGGCCCACCACGTGCGCAACGCCCCTGCGGAGGGCGACGACGATGCGGACGATGGACGACGAGCAGACGAAGCGGTTCGACCCCGCGCTGGCCCGGAGCGGCGAGGGCTGGGAGCAGTGGCTCACGGAGCTGCGCCGGGAGGCGGTCGCCGAGACGCTGAGCACGCTCGACGGGATCTGGCGCGACTAGTCGTGTGATCGACGGCTGCGGCCGCGGATGCCGGGCGAGGGGGGCGCGCGCGGGTCGTCGGTGTGGCCCGCCGCCGCGAGCTCCGTCCCGCGGCTGCGGTGCTGCATCCCAGGCGGACCCTACCGCTCGCGGCCGTCCGCAGCCGCCGGCCTCTCGCTCCGGCGGCCCACCGGGGATCAGGGCGTCTGACACGACCCGCGCGCGCTCCCCCCTCGCCTCGGCCTCCGCGCCCTCGCCTCGCTTGCGGTTCCATTCCCCCCGTGGGTCTTGAGCGATCGATCCCAAGACTTGCCCGTTCGAGACAGGCCCTGGTGTGTGTCGCGGCCCGCCCTGGCCGCGCGCGCTTCCGGCGCCCCGCGGGCACGAGTAGAGTCGTAGGGCCGAGGTCGCGCGCGCCGGGCGCGCGGCGCAGGAGAGCCCGCTGACGTTCGACGGCCCGCAGGGCGCGCGGAGCCCCCGGATCGCGGGGCTGTTCCTGGCCTCGACCGTCGTGCTGGTCGCGGCCACGGCCGCGCTCACCTTCCACCTCGTCGACTCGGCCCTCGAGGAGCGCCTGCGGCTCGAGATCGCCCAGGCGGCGCGCCTCCTCGGCCACCCCGGGTTCCCGCTCGGCGACGAGTCGCTCCGGCGCGTGGCCGAGTTCATCGGCGCCGACGTCGTCGTCACCGACGCGGCCGGCCGGCCGGTGGCGACGAGCCTCGCGCCGGAGCGCCGCCGGGCCTTCGCGGCCGACGCCCTGCCCGCCGCCGGCGACCGGGCGCGCGTGGCCGAGGCGACGCTCGGGCCCGAGCGCTTCACGGTGGGCGTCGTGGCCCTCCCGCCGCCGCGGGTCGGCTCGGTCTACGTGCTCTACCCGGTCGACCTGCTCGCCTCGCAGCGGCAGCGCGCCTGGGCGCCGGTCACGCTGGTGGCCGCCCTGGCGACGCTCGGCGCGGCGCTCCTCGGCCGGGCCGGCGAGCGGCGCGTCGTCGCCGCGCGCACGCAGGCGCTCCTGCGCCTGCTCGTGTCGGTCGCCCACGAGGTGAAGAACCCGCTCGGCGCGATCAAGGCGATCGCCCGCGCGCAGGCGAAGCGGGCCCGCGAGGGCACGGTCGAGCCGGCGCCGCTCGAGCTGATCGCCGCCGAGAGCGAGCGGCTGGCCCTGCTCGTCGACGGGCTGCGCTCCGTCGGCCAGCCGGCCGTGACCGCGCGCAAGCCCGTCGACCCCGACGCGACGACGGCCCGCACGCTGTCCTTGCTGGAGCCGCTCCTCGGCCACCGCCGCGTGACGGTCGAGGCCGACCTGCGCGCCGGCGAGGCGACCGTGCTCGCGGACGCGTCGCAGATGCAGCAGGTCGTGCTCAACCTCCTGCAGAACGCCGCCGACGCCATGCCGCGCGGCGGGCGCGTGCGCCTGGCCTCGCGCCTCGAGGGCGGGCGCTGGACGCTGACGGTCGAGGACGAGGGGCCGGGCGTCCCGGAGGCCGTCCGGGCGCGGCTGTTCCAGCCGTTCTTCACCACCAAGGAGCGCGGGCTGGGCGTCGGGCTGGCGCTGTCGCGGGGCCTGTGCCGCGCGCACGGCGGCGACCTGGCGCTCGAACCGTCTGCAGGCGGAGCGGCCGGCGCGCGCTTCGCGCTGTGGCTCCCGGCCGAGCGCGCCGCGCAGCCGGCCGCGGCGGAGGGCGCGTGAGCGACGTGCGCGTGCTCGTCGTCGAGGACGACCCGGCCATGTCGCTCGTCGTCTCGGCCGCCGTGTCCGAGCTGGGCCACGAGGTCGAGGCCGTGCCCACGGCCGAGCTGGCGCTCGACCGCGCGAAGGCCTGGCGCCCGGACCTCGTGCTCCTCGACGTGCACCTCCCGGGCCGCGGCGGGATCGACGTCCTCCCCGACCTGCTCGCGCTCGAGCCGCGCCCGGCGGTGATCGTCCTCACGGCCCACCCGACGGCCGACAACGCGATCGACGCCATGGCGCGCGGCGCGGCGGCGCACCTCGAGAAGCCGGTCGAGCCCGACGAGCTGCAGGCGGTGATCTCGCGCGTGCTGACGTCGGCCGCGGCCGGCCGCCCGGCCGCGCGGCCGGGCGACGAGGCCCCGCGCCTCGTGGGCCGTTCGCGCCCGCTCCTCGACCTCGCCCGGCGCGTGGGCGCGCTGGCCCGCAGCGACGTCAGCGTCTTGATTCGAGGCGAGAGCGGCACGGGCAAGGAGCTGGTCGCTCGCGCGATCCACGAGCGGAGCGCCCGGCGCGCCGGCCCCTTCGTGGCCGTCTCCTGCGCCGTGCTCCCGGAGCCGCTGTTCGAGGCCGAGCTGTTCGGCCACGAGAAGGGCGCGTTCACCGGCGCCGACCGGGCGCGACCGGGCAAGATCGAGCGCGCCGGCGGCGGCACGCTGTTCCTCGACGAGGTGGCCGAGCTCCCGCCGCGCGCGCAGGCCAAGCTCCTGCGCTTCCTCGAGGAGCGCGCCTTCGAGCGCGTCGGCGGGGCCGAGCTCCGCCGGGTCGACCTGCGCGTGCTCGCGGCGACGAACGCCCCGCTCGAGCGGCGCGTCGAGGAGGGCGCCTTCCGCGAGGACCTGTTCTACCGGCTCGACGTGGCCTCGATCGAGCTGCCGCCCCTGCGCGCGCGCCTCGAGGACGTGCCGCTGCTCGTCGAGCACCTCCTGGCGCGCGCCGGCCGGCCGGACGTCGCCGTCGACGAGGCGGCGCTCGCGGCGCTGGCCGAGCGCCCGTGGCCCGGCAACGTGCGCGAGCTGAAGAACACGCTCGAGGCGGCCCTCGTGGCCGTCGGCCCGGGCCGGCTCCTGCGCGCCGAGCACCTCCCGTCGCCTGCGCCGACGCGCCAGGACGAGGGCCGCCCCGGCGACGCCCGACCGGGGGCGGCCCCCGACCTGGCGCAGGCGCTCCGGGCGCTCGTGCGCGAGGCGCTGGCCCAGGGGGGCGAGCTCGAGCCCGGCCTCTTCGACCGCGTGCGGGCCGAGGTCGAGCGGGCGCTGATCGCCGCCGCCCTCGAGGCGACCGGCGGCAACCAGGTCCAGACGGCGCGCCTCCTCGACATGAACCGGGCCACGCTGCGGCGCAAGATGGCCACCTACGGGCTGATGTAGACTCCCGCCCATGACCCTCGACCCGCGCGAGCCCGTGGACGTCGCGATCGTCGGCGCCGGCGTGATCGGCGCCGCGACCGCCTACTACCTGGCGCAGGCCGCGCCCCACCTCCGGATCGCGCTCCTCGAGCAGGACCACGTCGGCTCGGGGTCGACGGCGCGCTCGTTCGCCGCCTACAGGAAGCAGTTCCGCTCGCGGATCCACGTGCTCGCGAGCGCCGTCTCGCAGCGCGAGTTCGAGCGCTTCGAGGAGATCGCCGGCCACGACGTGGGCCTGCGGCAGATCGGCTACCTGTTCCTCTACCGCGACCCGGAGGCCCTCGAGCGCGCGGCCGGCGCCGTGGCGCTCCAGCGCGAGTGCGGGGTCGACGACGTGGTCGTCCTGCGCGGCGACGACGTCCGCGGCCGCTTCCCCTTCGTCGACTCGCCCGTCGCCGGCGCCACCTGGTGCCCGTCCGACGGCTACCTCGACCCGCTGGCCGTCGCCGCCGGCTACGCCGAGGCCGCCCGCCGCCTGGGCGTCGCGATCGTCCAGGGCACGCGCGTCGACGCGGTCGAGGTCGCGGGCGGCCGGGTGCAGGGCGTCCGGCTGGGCCAGGACCTCGTGCGCGCCGAGCAGGTCGTGCTGGCGACCGGCGCCTGGATGCGCGCGCTCGCGCCGCACGTGCCGATCGCGCCGGTGAAGCGCTACGTCTACATCTCGCCGCGGATCAAGGAGCGCGACGTCTCCGGCTTCCCCATGACCGTGCTCGACCTGGGCCCCTACGTGCGCAGCGAGGCGCGCGAGTCGCTCGCCTGGGGCTTCGACGAGCGGCCCACGGAGCTGGCCCCGGGCGAGATCCCGCGCGCCGCCCCGCTCCCGCCCGAGCCCGACTACGCGATCGAGCCCGGCTACGGGCGCGACCACGACGAGTACGGCTTCGAGATCCTCTTGCGGCTCTCCGAGGCGATCGGCTTCTTCCTCGAGGAGGAGATCGGGATCGCCGACGCCTCGTGCGGCTACTACGAGGTCACGCCCGACCACCGCGTGATCATCGACCGCGACCCGGGGATCGGCGGCCTGGTCCTCGCCGCCGGCGCCAGCGGCCACGGGATCATGCATGCGCCGGCCTACGGCATGCTCACGGCCGATCTGCTGCTCGACCGCCCGGCGCGGCTCGAGGGCGGCCGCGAGGCCTTCGCGCTCGGCCCGCTGCTCGCGGGCGAGGCGCGACCGGACCCCGAGACCATGATCATCTGACCGCGCTCACCGCGTGATCTGAGAGCGAAGCGAGCAGATCGAGCGGTGGCGCGCATCCCCGCGCGAAGGCCGCGAAGCGGCCGGAGCGAGGGCGACGGGTGCGTCACTGCGGATCGGAGCAAGGGTCCCGCTCCATGACGTGGACATCATCACGAGCGACGGCCGCTGTGAGCTCGGCCCCCGGACGGATGCGCCTTCGCAACGGAGGGGTACGATAGGGGCGTGGCCCACGCCGATCGCCGCCAGGAGGAGCTCGCCCGGGCGTACCTCGTCGAGGAGGTGCGGTCGTCGCTCCGGCACGCCCTGCGTAACCGCCTGTCGGTCCTGCGCTCCGCCGCCTACTACCTGCGGCGCAAGGTCTCGGCGACCCCGCTGGCGGCCGAGGACCCCAACGTCCCCAGGTTCTTCGAGCTGATCGACCGCGAGGTCACGGCGGCCTGCGAGCTCCTCGGCACGGCGGAGCTGGAAGACGCGCGGCCGGCCGGTGCCGTCGATCCGGCCGCGGCCGCCCGCGCCGCGCTGCGGCGGCTCGACGCGCCGCCCGCCGTGTCGGTGGCGCTGCCGCCGGCGGACGGCGTGCCGGCGGTCGCCACCGACGCCGACGACCTGGCCCTGGCGCTCGAGTGCCTGCTCGAGAACGCGGTCCAGGCGGTCGACGCGCGCGGCGGCGGCGAGGTCCGGGTCGAGGCCCGGCCCGAGGCCGACGGCCACGTGGCGATCGCCGTCACCGACGAGGGCGGCGGACTCCCGGACGGCGCCGCCGGCAAGCTCCAGGAGCCCTTCTTCACCACCAAGCCGGGCCACCAGGGCCTCGGGCTGAGCATCGCCCGGCGGATCGCCACGCGCTGGGGCGGCACGCTCGACGTCGCGCCGGTCCCGGGTGGCGTGCAGGCGACGCTGCGCCTGCCGGCGGCGGGCGGCCAGAGGTAGCTACCCCCACGTCAGCGCCACGAACAGCGCCACCAGCACGAGCAGCAGCGCCCCCCCAGACACCTCCCACCCGAGCAGCGCCGCCTCGACGCGCCCTAGCCGCCCGAGCGCCGCCGCGCCGCGCGCGCCGAGCGCCGCGGCCAGCGAGCGGCCCAGGCCGACCAGGCGCTCCGCCCCCGCCGTGACCGCCGCCCACGTCTCCGCGGACCGCCCGAGGGCGCGCTCGATCGGCACCACCAGGTCCCCCGCCGGCACCTCGGGCACGGCCGGCGCGCGGCCCGCCCGTACGAGCCACCCCCACAGCCCCACGAGCCCCAGCCCCGCCGCCACGGGCCAGATCGTGTACCAGCCCGGCACGAGGTGCGTCCGCGCGAGGACCGCCTGGCGCAGGTCGGGCCAGGGCAGGAGCCACAGGCCCACGCCCGAGGCCAGGACCATGGCCCCCCAGCCGGCGACGACGCTCGCCGGCAAGCGCCCGCCTGCCGCCGCCCGCGCGCGGAGGAGGAGCAGCAACCTCGCCATCAGCACGGTCGTGCCCACGGTCGAGAGCGCGAGGAGCGTGATCGGCGCGCCGTCGACGCCGGCGGCCAGGAGCGCCTCCTTGAGGCCCGCCTTGGCCACGGCGCCGCTCGTCGGCGGGACGCCCGCGAGGGCCAGGGCGGGCAGGGTCAGGGCCACGGCGAAGAGCGCCCGGCCGGCGCGGCCGGCGGGCCAGGACCCGACGGCGCCGGCGCCGAGGAACAGCGCCGCCTTGGCGAGCGCGTGGTGCACGGCGAAGAGCGAGACGGCGGCGACGGCGGTCGCGGCGTGCCGGGGGTCGAGGAGGGCCGCGCCGACGCCGACGTTCATGAGGCCCATCTGGCTGATGCTCGAGTAGGCCAGCAGCGTCTTGGGGTCCCGCTGCGTCACGCCGACGATCACGCCCAGGAACGCCGAGGCGAAGCCCTGGACCATGCAGAAGACGGCGAGCCCCGGCGCGGCGACCTCGCCCAGGGGGAGGAAGCGCAGCCAGCCGAGGAGGCCCGCCTTGATCATGGCCCCGCTGAGGACCGCGCTCGCCGGCGTCGGCGCGGCCGGGTGCGCCAGCGGCAGCCACAGGTGCAGCGGGGCGGCGCCCGCCTTGATCCCGAACCCTACGAGGAGCAGCCCGGCCGAGAGCTCGGTGAACCGCGCGTGCGGCGGCCGGGCGCCGAAGGCCAGGTCGCCGCCGTCCGCGACCCACAGGAGGACCCCGGCGTAGAGCGCCATCTCGCCCAGGACCACGAGCGTCACGTAGACGCGACCCGCGTGGACCGACGACGGCCGCCGGTCGTGGACGACGAGGCCGTAGGCGCCGAGGCTCATGAGCGAGAAGAAGAGGACGAACGTCAACGCGTCGCGCGCCAGGACCAGGCCCACGTTGCCGGCCATCGCCACGAGGAACCAGCGCGTGAAGACGTCGCGCCGCGCGTCGGTCGCCAGGTAGCCCGACGCGTGCACTCCGGCCGCGAGCCAGCCGAGCCCGGTCAGGAGCAGGAACGGCCGCCCGACGTCGTCGAGCCCCACGCGCGCGCCGAAGAACAGCCAGGGCAACGCGCCCGAGGTCCCGACCGGAGCGACCAGGGCCAGGAGCAGCGCCGGCAGCGCCGCCCAGGGCGCCACGCGCAGGAGCGCCGCGCGCCAGGCGGGCACGATGAGCCCCGCGGCCAGCAGGAGCGGCAGGAGGGGGGCCACGAGCCACAGGGCCGGGACCTCGCGCAGGAGGGTCACGGCCCGTACTCCCGCAGGACGATCAGCCGGCACCAGTCGAGCGGGCTGAGCGGCGACGCCGCGAAGAGGCCCACGAGCAGCGTGAGCGCCGCCGTGACCAGCGGCGGTCCGAGCAGCAGCCAGGGCGCGTCGAGCCGCCCGGGCGCGTGGTCGGCGGGCCAGGGGCCGGCCGGCTCCTCGAACCACGCCGCGCGGACGATCGGCAGGAAGTAGGCGGCGTTGAGGAGGCTGCTCCCGACGAGCACCGGCACGACCCACACCTCGCCCACGTCGATCGCGCCGAGCCCGAGGAACCACTTCGACACGAACCCGGCCAGCGGCGGCACGCCGATCATGCCGAGCGCCGCGACCGTGAACGCGGCCATCGTCAGCGGCATGCGCCGCCCGACGCCCCGGAGCTGGCTCACCCGGTGCACCTCGAGCGTCTCGGCCAGGTTCCCGGCGCAGAAGAACAGGGTGATCTTCATGAGGCCCTGGTGCACGAGGTGCACGAGCCCGCCGATCGTGGCCATGGGCCCGGCCACGGCCACGCCGAGCACGACGTAGGAGACCTGGCTCACGGTCGAGTAGGCCAGCCGCCGCTTGAGCTCGTCCTGGTGCAGCGCCCGCACCGACCCCCAGAGGATCGTCGCCGCGGCGAGCAGGGCCAGCGGCCGCGTGACGCCCAGGTCCGCGCACAGCCCGATCCCGAACACGTCGTAGACGACGCGCACGACGCCGAAGGCGCCCGCCTTCACCACGGCGACGGCGTGCAGGAGCGCGCTCACGGGCGCCGGCGCGACCATCGCCACCGGCAGCCAGCCGTGCAGCGGCACGAGCGCGGTCTTCACGCCCAGCCCGGCGATCAGCAGGGCGAAGATCGCCGTCAGCGCGCCCCGGTCGATCATGCGCAGGTCGGCCGCGCCGCCCTCGACGAAGTCGAACGGCCCGGCGAGGGCGTGCAGCCACACCGACGCGACCAGCACGAGCGCGCCGCCGCCGAGCGTGTAGGCCAGGTAGACGCGCCCCGCGCGCAGGGCCTCGGGCGTGCCGCGGTGGACGACGAGCGGGTAGGTGGCCAGCGTCAAGAGCTCGTAGAAGACCACGAACGTGAGGAGCGAGCCGGCCAGCGCCACGCCGGTGGTCGCGCTCACGCACACGCTGAACGCGCCGAAGAAGCGGGCCCGGTTCGGCGACCCCTCCAGGTAGCCGATCGCGTAGACCGTCGTGAGCAGCCACAGGAGCGCCGAGAGCGTGACGAAGAGCATGGGCAGGGCGCGCGCGTGGAGCACGAGGTCGAGCCCGGCCACGAGCGGCAGGCGCGTCTCGTAGGAGGCGCCGCGCTCGATCCCGAGGAGCATGACGCCGACGAGGACCAGCTTGGCCAGCGCGCCCGCGAGGTTCAGCGCCGTGCGCGTCCGGTGCCGCTCCTCGGGCAGGGCGCTGATCGCCACGCCAGGCAGGAGCGAGCTGAGGACGGTCAGCGCCGGCAGCCAGAAGCTCGGGTCGAGGTCCGTCACGGGGCCAGCCCCTCGAGGAGGGCCAGCGGCCAGGCGGCCACCAGGCCCAGGGCCACGCTGGCGAGCGCCAGGGCGAGCGCCGTCCACTCGAGGCGGCGGGGCGCCTTCAAGGGCGGCGCGCCGGCGTGGGCGGGCGCGAGCGAGCGTCCGACGACGCGCAGCACGTAGGCCGCCGCGAGGAGGCCGCCGAGGGCGATCACCAGGACGACCCACCAGGCGCCGGCCCGCACCGCCGCCGTGAGCAGGAGCCACTTGGCGACGAACCCGCCCGAGGGGGGCAGCCCGACGATGCTCGCGCCGGCCAGCCCGAAGGCCACGGCGGTCACCGGCAGCCGGTGCCCGAGGCCGCGGAGGTCGTCGAGGCGGTCGCCGCCCGCCGCGCGCAGGACGGTGCTCGCGGCCAGGAACAGGGCGGCCTTGGCGACCCCGTGCGCCAGCGCCTGGTAGGCGGCGCCGGCGACCGCGGCGCTCGAGGGCAGGAGCGGGAAGGCCAGCAGCACGTAGCCGAGCTGGCCCACGGTCGAGTAGGCCACGAGCAGCTTGAGCCGCGGCGCGCGCAGGGCGTGCAGCCCGCCCCACAGGACCGCCGCCGCGCCGAGCGCGCCCACCAGCCAGCCGGCGGTCGCCAGGCCAGGGAGGGCGGTCCACAGGCGCAGGGCCAGGTAGAGCGTCGCCTTGACGACGAGGGCCGAGAGGACCGCGCTCGCCGGCCCGGGGGCGTCCGCGTGCGCCGGCGGGAGCCACGCGTGGAGCGGGACGATCGCCGTCTTGAACAGGAGCCCGGCGAGCATGGCGGCCAGCGCCGCGCGCTCGAGGCCGTCCTCGCCCGCCGCCGCGGCGAGGCGTGAGAGGTCGAGCGTGCCGTGCGCGGCGTAGAGGAGCGCCACGCCGAGGAGGTACAGGAGCGAGCCCAGCATGCTCACGAGCAGGTAGCGCGTCGCCGCGCCGATCGCCCGCCCGCCGCCGAGGGCCACGAGGGCCACGGCCGCCAGGCCGAGCAGCTCGAGCCCGACGTAGGCGTTGAACAGGTCGGCCGTGACGAACACCGCCTGGAGCCCGCCCCACAGCGTGAGCCACGCCGGCCAGAAGGCGCCGGCCGCCTCGTCGTCATGGAAGTAGGCGGTCGCGTAGACGGTGGCGGCGGCGCCGACGCCGGCCGAGAGCCACAGGAACAGGAGCGCGAGGCCGTCGACGAAGAGGTCGATCCCGAGCGGCGCCCCCCAGCCGCCGACCTGGTGGCGAACGGGCCCGTGGGCGACGACGTCGCGGGTGAGCAGCGCGACCGCGGCGACGACCGCCGCGGCCGCGAGGAGCCCCGGCCAGCGGCCCCGGCGGCCGCCCAGGAGCGAGGCCGCCAGCGCCAGGGCGAGCGGGGCGGTCACGGCGACGACGACCGGCTCAGGCACGGTCGTCCTCCGCGTCGGGCAGGGCCGCCCGACCGGTCTCGGCGTGCAGGCGTCGCGCCAGCCAGATCGCCAGGGCCGAGGCGCTGACCGCCACGACGATCCCGGTGATCACCATGGCCTGCGGCACGGGGTCGGTCGTCGGGCCGCGCGCGCCTGGGGCCACGAGGAGCAGGAACACCCCGCTCGCCGCCAGGTTCAGGGCCAGCACCTTGCGCAGGAGGTGGCGCCGCACGACGGCGCCGTGGAGGCCCAGCGCCGCGAGCAGGGCGCCGACGAGCGCGTACCAGGTGGCCAGCGTCACGACACGCTCCTGCGCCCGGCGAACAGCGCCGCCAGGACCGCGGCGATCGACACGGTCGCGGCGACCTCGACGAGCACGAGCAGGTCGTGCGCCTGCGCGGGCAGCAGCTCGAGGAAGCGGCGGCCGGCCGCCGCCTGGGCCAGGCCGACGCCGAGGAACAAGGCGAAGCCCAGGCCGACGACCGGCGCGGCGCGCGCGGCCTCGGGCAGGGGGACGCCCGACAGGCGCAGGAGCACGCCCCCGCCGGCGAGGATCGCCCCGGCCTGGAAGGCGCCGCCAGGCGCGTGCGCGCCCGCCCACAGGAGGTAGGCGCCCACGAGGATCAGCAGCGGCACGAGCTGCGACACGAGCGCGGCGAGCACCGGGCCCGTGGGCGCCTCGGCCCGCAGATCGGGCCGCAGCTCGGGCCGCGGGTCGGGTCGGGGCCCCGCAGCCGCCACGGCCAGCCACGCCAGCCACAGCACCCCCAGCTCGAGGAGCGTGTCGTAGCCGCGGAAGTTCAAGAGGACCGCGGTCACCGGGTGCGCGACGCCGCTCTCCTCGAGGCGCGCCGCGACCGCGCCCTCGAGCCCCGCCGGCGCGGCCGGCAGCGTCAGCACGGCGGCGACGAGCACGCCGCCCGTCGCGGCCGCCAGGACGGCCACCGGCCAGCGCAGCCTGGCCGGCCCCTCGACCGACGCGCCGGGCATGGCGCCGCGCGCATCGAGGAGCAAGGCGCCGGTCAGGCCGGCGCCGATCGCCGCCTCGGCGAGCGCGACGTCGGGGGCGCCGAGCCGCACCCAGGCGAACGACAGGAGGAGCCCGAAGGTGACGAAGAGGACGATCCCCTCGAACAGGTCCGGGGCCGCGAGCAGCCGCCAGGCGAGGGCCACGAGGGCGAGGCCGAGGAGCAGGTCGAGCGCCTCGAGCTCACCCACGGGGCGGCCTCCGCGCCTCGAGCGCCGCGCGCGCCACCAGGTGGCAGGCCGTCGTGCTCGCGAAGAGCACGAGCAACCACACGACGAGGAGCCGCACCGCCACGGACCAGGAGGCCGCGCGCAGGGCCAGCCCGACGAACAGGAGGCCGAGCCCCAGGTTGTCGGCCTTGGTCAGGGCGTGGAGGCGCGTGAGGGCGTCCGGGAAGCGCAGGAGCCCGGCGGTCCCGGCGACGAAGAACACGAGCCCGGCCGCGACGAAGAGGGACGAGGCGAGCTCAAGCACCGCCGCCTCCTGGCGCGGCGCGGCGCGCGAAGGCGACCACGGTGATCGCCGCCAGGACGGCCAGGGCGAGCGCCACGTCGAGCAGGGCCGGGCGGCCCTCGGCCACGGCGAGCACGGCGAGCATGCCGACGCCCGTGGTGCCGAAGAGCTGCGCCGCCAGCATGCGGTCGGCCGCGGTCGGCCCGCGGTGGACGCGCGCGAGGCCGACGAGCAGCGTGACCAGGAGGAGCAGCGCGGCGGCGTCGAGCGTCACGCCGCGAGCTCCTCGCCGAACAGCGCGGCCACGCGCTCCTCGAGGCGGCGCAGCTCGTCCGCGTTGGGGAGCGCCTCGTCGATCACGTGGACGGTGACGCGACGCTCCTCGACCCCGGCGCAGAGCGTTCCGGGCAGGAGGCTCACGAGGTCGACGAAGAACACCGCGGCCGGTCCGCCCGGGCGCAGGCGCATCGTGTGTTCGATCAGCCCCGGCGAGAGCGGCAGGCGCGGGTCGAGCGCGCGCCGCGCGACGTCGACCCCCCCCGAGAGCGAGCGGGAGAGGAAGTGCGCGACGAACCTGACGAGGCCCCGCGGGCGCAACGCGACGCCGGGCGCGCGCGCCGAGAGGCCCACGCCGGCGAGCGCGGCCAGCAGGACGGCCGGCGCGCCGATCACCCACGACCCCGGGTCGCCCGCCGTCAGCGCCACCCACACGAGGGCGTAGCAGGCGACCCGCGCCGCGAGGCGGCCCGTCGAGGGCGATCGTCGTTCGTCCGACATGTGGCGCCGCCCGTCGTCTCCCGGCCTGGCTGCGGCGGATTCTAACGAGGTCACGAGGTGAGGTCGCGGGGCTCCGGCGCGGGCGAGCGCGAGCGTGAACGGACCGCGCGGACGGGTGATCCTCGTCGCCTCGGCACGAGGCGAGCCGGCCGGGCCGTTCGAGCACCCTGCGCAGCGGCCTCGTGTCCGGTAGCCTGGCCCGCCCGAACCCAGGAGGAGGAGCCCATGCCGACCGTGAAGTTCGAGCCCGACGCGACGGGTCACGTCGCCCAGCCCGCGGGCGTGATCGTCCTGCAGGAGTGGTGGGGGATCGTGCCGCACATCGAAGACGTGTGCCGCCGCCTCGCCCGCCAGGGCTACATCGCCCTCGCGCCCGACCTCTACCACGGCAAGAAGACGCTCGACGCCGCGGAGGCGCAGCACCTCATGGAGGGCCTCGACTGGGCCCGGGCCACGAAGGAGATCCAGGGCGCCGTGAAGCACCTCCGCGCGCAGGGGTGCGAGAAGGTGGGCGTCGTCGGCTTCTGCATGGGCGGCGCGCTCACCGTGATCGCCTCGGCCCACGCCGGGGTGGACGCCGCGGCGTCGTTCTACGGCTTCCCGCCCGACAAGGGCGCCGTCGATGCGAAGGCGGCGCCCACGGTCATCTTCTTCGGCGAGAAGGAGGAGTACTTCTCCGTCCCCGACGCCCAGGCCTGGGCCGACGGGCAGCGCGCGCGCGGCGTCCCGGCCGAGGTCGTCACCTACCCCGGCGCCGGCCACGCCTTCTTCAACGACACCCGCCCCGAGGTCTACCGGAAGGACGCCGCCGAGGACGCCTGGGCCCGCACCCTGGCGCACTTCCAGCAGCACCTCCGGACCTGAGCCAACCGCCTCCGCCAGCGCGCCTTAGACTGGCGGTGCCCTCGGGGCCGCCGCGACGAGGCGATTCGACACGCGCGCCACACGGGACCCCCGCCCGGACCGGGGCCGTGTGGCGGCCTGCCTCACGAAGGCGCCGAAAGAGCGCAACTCGCGCGCGGCACGCCCCTTGAGATGCAGGGCGGAGGTCCTCTCTATGCAGGCCAAGGGCGAGTCGACGCCGCGTTCCCTTCTCTCGACGATCCTGTCGCACGACTTGCCGGCCTCGTTCGTCGTGTTCCTGGTCGCCGTCCCGCTGAGCCTGGGGATCGCGCTGGCCTCGAACGCCCCGATCATGGCCGGCATCATCTCCGCCGCGATCGGCGGGATCGTGGTCGGCGCGCTCGCCGGCGCCCCGCTGCAGGTGAGCGGCCCGGCGGCCGGCCTGATCGTCATGGTCTTCGACCTCGTCGAGAAGGTCGGCGGCGACTGGCGCATGGTGTGCGCGATCACGGCCCTGGCGGGCGTCACACAGCTCGTGTTCGCCGTGTTCGGCGTGGCGCGGACGGCGCTGGCGATCTCGCCCGCCGTCGTCCACGGCATGCTCGCCGGGATCGGCATCCTCATCGTCCTCGGCCAGGTCCACGTCGTCCTGGGCGGCTCGCCCGGCGCCTCGGCGTTCATCAACATCCGGGACCTCCCCGCGCAGCTCGGCAACCTGCACGTCGCGGCGACCCTGCTGGGGCTCCTGACGATCGTCCTGCTCGTCGGGTGGGCCTACGTCCCCTCCGCCCGCCTGCGCCGCGTCCCCGCGCCGCTCGTCGCCGTGGCGGTGGCCACGCTCGCCTCGCTGGCCGTGAGCGGCCCGATCGACCGCATCAACCTGCGCGTCGACGACCACGCCCACGCGATCGTCGAGGGGCACGTGGCCCACGAGGACCCGGCCGCGGTCGCGGCGATCGGCGACCAGGGCAGCGTCCTGGCCGCGGTGCAGCTCCCCACCTGGCCCGACCTCCCCGCCGGCGTCCTGGCCGCGGCCGTGCTGGCCCTGGCGCTGGTCGCCAGCGTCGAGTCGCTCCTGTGCGCCGTGGCCACCGACAAGCTGCACACGGGCCCGCGGGCGAACCTCGACCGCGAGCTCCTGGCGCAGGGCGCGGGCAACACCCTCGCCGGCCTCATGGGCGGCCTGCCGATCACGGGCGTGATCGTGCGCAGCTCGGCCAACATCACGGCCGGCGGCCGCACGCGCGCCTCGGGCATCCTGCACGGCGTGTGGGTGCTCGTGTTCGTGCTCGCCCTGCCGTTCGTGATCGAGTCGATCCCGAAGAGCGTGCTGGCCGGCCTGCTGGTGGTCGTCGGCGTGAAGCTGGTCAACCTCAACCACGCGCGCCAGCTCCGCCACCACAACGAGCTCTCGATCTACCTGATCACGATCGCGGGCATCGTCGGCATCGACCTGCTGTCGGGCGTGGCGATCGGCTTCGGCGTGGCCGTGCTGCGCCTGATCTGGCGCCTGGCGCGCGTGCAGGTCGAGGTCGAGGAGGGTCCCGAGCTGTGGAAGGTCCACGTGCGCGGCGCGCTGACCTTCCTCGGCGTCCCCCGCGTCGTCGAGGCGCTGGCCAAGGTGCCCCCGGGCGTGAGCGTCGACCTCGACCTGGCCGTCAGCAACCTCGACCACGCCGGCTGGGAGGCGATCGAGAGCTGGAAGGAGAACCAGGAGCGGACCGGCGCCACGGTCCACGTCGAGCACGTCGAGGACATGTGGGAGTCGGGCTCGCGCCGCAAGGTCAACGAGGCGGCGGCGCCGGAGCCGGCGGGGGTCGGCCAGGGTGCTTGAGCTGCTCACCCGGCAGCCGCGCGAGGGGCCGCCGGGCGGCCTCCCCGCGCGGCTGGCCTGGGTGACCGTCGTGGCCACGGGGCCCGTCGGGGCGGGCCGCGCCGCGTGGCTCGAGGCCCACCTGGCGCGCCTGCCCGCGCCGCTGCGCCCCCGGCTGTTCGCGCTCACGTGGTCGTCGGGGGCCGACGGCGCGGCGCCGCCGAGCGAGTGGGCGGCCGACCTCGACGCCGTCGACCGGGCGCTCGGCGGCGACGTCGAGCGGCGCACCGTGATCGGCTCGCTCGACCAGGCGCTGTGCGCGCTCGACGACGCCGGCGAGGCGCTCCCCGTGCTCCTGGGCGAGCCCGCCCCGGTCGCC
>JAHBXY010000073.1 GCA_019636275.1 Planctomycetota bacterium
GACCTCGACGGCGGGCTCGACGACGGCACGCGCGCGCTCGCGCTCGACCCGGACGACGCGTCGGCGCGCCTGTGGCGCGGGATCGCCTGGCTCGCCCGTCGCGAGCCCCGACGCGCCCTCGAGGACCTCGACCGGGCGGTGGCGCTCGCGCCGAACGACGCCGAGAGCCACTACAACCGCGCCGCCGCGAGAGAGGCGCTCGGCGACCTCGCCGGGGCCCTCGCCGACCTCGACCGCGCCATCGCCCTCGCCCCGCGGGAGGCCGCCGGGGCGCTGGTCAACCGCGCCCTGGTCAAGGAGCGGCTCGACGACCGCGCGGGCGCCCTCGCCGACCTCGAGGCCGCCCTGCGCCTCGAGCCCAGGGGCCAGCACGCCGACCGCGCCCGCGCCGCGCGCGTCCGCCTCGGCCCGCCCTGATCGCAGGCCCCGCTCGCTCGCTCGCAGGGTTCAGCAGAGAGCCTGACGCCCCCCCCTTGCGCCGGTCCTGCTCGACCCGCCAGAGCGAGCGATGGGGACGGGCGGAGCGGGCCAGTTCGTGCCTGTCCGGGCACTTGCGCCCGTCGCCCGCCCCTCGCGAGCGCATCACCCGTCGCAGGTTGCCCGCCCGCCCGGCCCGGCGTAGAGTCCGGCGCCATGCGCAGGAAGCCGGTCGTCCTGGTCACGGGGGCCTCGGGAGAGATGGGCCACGGGCTCATCGAGCGCCTGGGCGAGCGCGGGGGCCTCGACATCCTCGCCCTCGACATCCGCGAGCTGCCGCCCGAGGTGAAGGCGCGCTGCGCCCACACGATCACGGGCGACATCCTCGACCAGTTCCTCCTCGGTCGCCTGGTGAGCGAGTTCGAGATCCACGCCGTGTTCCACCTCGCGGCGCTGCTCTCGACGCGCTCGGAGTTCACGCCCGAGACGGCGCACCAGGTCAACGTGGGCGGCACGCTCAACCTGCTCAAGCTGGCGATCGAGCAGTCCCGCTGGCACGGCCAGCGGGTCAAGTTCATGTTCCCGAGCACGATCGCGATCTACGGGATCCCCGACCGCGCCACCAAGGAGGCGGCCGGCCGCGTGCGCGAGGACGCGTTCCTCACGCCGTCGACCATGTACGGCTGCAACAAGCTCTACTGCGAGTCGCTCGGCCGCTACTTCTCGCGCCACTACCGCCAGCTCGCCGTCGAGAAGGAGCGCGCCGGCGTCGACTTCCGCGCCCTGCGCTTCCCGGGGCTGATCTCAGCGTTCACCGTGCCCAGCGGCGGCACGAGCGACTACGCGCCCGAGATGATCCACGCCGCGGCGCAGGACCAGCCCTACGCCTGCTTCGTGCGCGAGGACACGCGCATCCCGTTCATGGCCATGCCCGACGGGATCGACGCCCTGCTCAAGCTCATGGACGCGCCGGCCGAGGCGCTCACGCGCGTCGTCTACAACTGCGGGGCGTTCGCCCCCAGCGCCGGCGAGCTGGCCGCCCTCACGCGCGAGGCCTTCCCCGGGGCCCGGATCACGTTCGAGCCCGACCTCAAGCGGCAGGGGATCGTCGACTCGTGGCCGGCCGACGTCGACGACGCCGCGGCCCGCCGCGACTGGGGCTTCGCCCCGGCGTACGACCTCGAGCTGACCTTCCACGAGTACCTCGTGCCGAACATCCGCCGCAGGTACAAGCCCGCGTGATGGTTACGCCGGAGGTCCTCGCCGCCGCCAGCCCGCGCTTGACGCGCGGCGCGCGGGGCCTAGGCTCGAAGGTCATGGACGACGAGGACCTCGACCTCGAGGCCGGCGACCCCGAGCGCGTCAGCGACGCCCTGCGCGCCGCCTGGGACGACCTCGACGGCGACGTCCTCTCACTCGACGATGTGTGATCGACGGCTGCGGCCGCGGATGCCGGGCGAGGGGGGGCGCGCGCGGGTCGTCGGTGTGGCCCGCCTTCGCAGGCTCCGGCTCGCGGCCGCGGTGCCGCATCGAGGCGAACCCTATCGCTCGCAGCCGTCCGCGGCCGCGGGCCTCCCGCATGCTCCGGCGGCCCACCGGGGATCCGGCGATCGATACGACCCGCGCGCGCACCCCCCTCGCCTCGGCCTCCGCGCCCTCGCCTCGCTCGCTGCTCCATTCCACCCGTCGCTCGGCGTGTCGAGCGCGAGTTCGACTCTTTGAAGGCAGGCACGCCGTTGGCCGGGTCTTCGTTGTAAGCCTGCGTCGCCCGCCCCGCCCGAGCGCATCACTCACCGCAGGAATTCGGCGTCCACTCCCCGGTAGAGCGCGCCGCGCGTCCGGGCGATCCTCGTCGGCATGACGACGCTCGCGACGCTCCCCCCGACCGACGAGATGTTCCGCGCCCTGGTCCGCCGCGACGGCGAGTACGAGGGCGTGTTCGTGGCGGGGGTCGACACGACCGGGATCTTCTGCCGGCCGACCTGCCCGGCCCGGAAGCCCCGCCCCGAGCACGTGCGCTTCTTCGCCGGCGCGCGCGACGCGCTGCTCGCGGGCTTCCGCCCGTGCCTGCGCTGCCGCCCGCTCGAGCCCCTGGGCGCGGCGCCCGCCTGGCTGCGCGACCTCCTGCGCGAGGTCGAGGCCGACCCGTCCCGCCGCTGGCGCGACGACGACGTGCGCGCGCTGGGCCTCGAGCCGGCGCGCGTGCGGCGCTGGTTCCTACGCGCGCACGGCATGACGTTCCACGCCTTCTGCCGCGCGCGGCGGCTGGGCGCCGCGCTCTCGCGGATCGGCGCCGGCGAGGACCTGACGCGCGCCGGCTACGACGCCGGCTGGGAGTCGCCGAGCGGGTTCCGCGAGGCGTTCGGGCGGCTGTTCGGCGACGCGCCGGGGCGCCTGCGCGGCGTGACCCGCGTCGTCGTGCGCCGCCTGCTCACGCCGCTGGGGGTCATGCTGGCCGGCGCCACCGACGAGGGGCTCTGCCTGCTCGAGTTCGCCGACCGCCGCATGCTCGAGACGCAGGTGTCGCGCCTGCGCCGGGCGCTCGACGCGCGCTTCGTCCAGGGCGACGCCCCGCCCCTGGCGCAGGTCGAGCGCGAGCTGGCGGAGTACTTCGCCGGCGAGCGCCGGACCTTCGACGTGCCGCTGGTCACGCCCGGGACGCCCTTCCAGCGCGCGGTGTGGGCCGAGCTGCGCCGGATCCCCTACGGGGCCACGCGCTCCTACGCCGAGCAGGCGCGGGCGCTCGGCCGCCCGAGCGCCGTGCGGGCGGTGGGCCGGGCCAACGGCGACAACCGCCTGGCGATCGTGATCCCCTGCCACCGCGTCGTCGGCGCCGACGGCGCGCCCTGCGGCTACGGCGGGCAGGTGTGGCGCAAGCGCGCGCTCCTGGACCTCGAGCAGGGCCGCGGCCGCGGCTGAGCGTCGCGCGCCGCGCTCGCCGGGCGTACGCTCGGGCGGTGAGCTCGCTCGTGGCGCTCCTGCAGCGGCCGTGGTCTTCCGCCCCGATCGCCGGCCCGATCGAGACCCCGGCGCCGCAGGCGCTCGAGGCCGCCGCGCGGGCCGGCGTCCTGCCCCTGGTCGCCCGGCGCCTGCTCGCGCGCGGCGACCTCGACCCGGCGACGCGGACCCGGGCCTTCCAGTCGCACGCCGCGGCCCGCGTCCGACACCGCGCCGCCCGGGCGCGGCTCGCGGCCGCGCTCGCGGCGCTCGAGGCGGCCGGCGTCGTCGCCCGCGCCTTCAAGGGCCCGGTCTTCGCCGAGCTGGCCTACGAGGACCCGTCGTCGCGCGTGTCGAGCGACCTCGACCTCTTCGTCGCGCCCGACGACCTCCCGGCGGCCCTGCGCGCGCTCGCGCCGCTCGGCTACGGGCCCGTCGAGCCGGTCACCCCGGGCGCCCTGGCGCTGGCGGGCGGCGTCGAGCTCGTCGTGCCGGGGTCGCTCGCCGACCCGCAGCTCGACCTGCACGTGCGCCTGGTCAAGCCGCTCCTCGGCCGGCGCTCGCCCGCGCCCGCCGGCGCGCCCGAGCGCGTGGCCGGCCTGGCCACCTTCGACCGCCCCTGGACGATCGCCCTGGCCGCCCTGCAGCTCGTCCAGGACCACCTGGCGCTCCGCCGCGTCGTCGACCTGGCGGCGATCCTCGGCCGCTCGACGCCCGACGACGCGGCCCGGGCGGCCGAGGTCGCCCGCCGCCTCGGCTGCGCGCGGGCCCTGCAGGTCTGGCGGCCCGGCTCGGCGGCACGCCCGCCGCCGCGCCGCCGCCCTACCTCGACCCGGCCCTGCGCCGCCTCGCGCGCCGCCCGCTCGAGGCCCACGCCGGCGCCGGCCGGACGCCCGCGACGACGCGTGAGGCCCTGGGCGCCCTCGTCGGGAGCTGGCTGCTCCTCGACCGCCCGCACGAGGCGGCGCTCCTCGCCGCGCGCCTCGCCGTCCCGCCCGACGACTACGCGCGCGCGCGCGGCGGCCACCTGGCGCGCTGGTGGAGCATCGCCCGCCGGCTGCTCGGTTGAATCGCGACGCTCACCACGTTATATCCAGGGAATGACGCGCGAGGCCGGCGACGCCCCCGAGATGCACCCTCGGGCCCTGCCCGGGGCCGGGGATCAGCCGCGACCCGATGCCCCTGCAGGGAAGCCTGATACGCCCCATCCGGCCGCCACCGATACGGAGTCGGACCCGGCGGTCGACCGCGCGCGGAGACGACTGCTCAAAGCCGGTGCCTACATGGCACCTTTTGTCGCCACCTTCGGGGTGTTCGTCCCGAACGCCCACGCGCAGGCCTCGCCGTGCCAGCCTTGCGGGCCCAACTGCGTCCCGCCGCCTCCGTGCGCGCCCAAGAGCAACCCGGGCTGCAATCCCTACAGCGGCGGAGGCTGACGAACGACCCGCGTCATTTGACAGGACCCGGTCTGCGGGCCATAACGAGGTCCATGGCCGACGCTTGCGCCCCGGACCCCGACGTCGACCGCGCCCGCCGGCGCCTCCTGCGGGCCGGGCTCTACGCGGCGCCGTTCGTGGCCACGTTCGGCGTTTTCGTCCAGACCGCCGGGGCGCAGCCCGCGTCGAACTGCCAGCCCTGCGGGCCGAACTGCAACCCGGCGCCCCCCTGCGCGCCGAAGCAGAACCCCGGCTGTCCACCCTATGCGGGCGGCTAGGTGACGGCGCGTCCCCTCGCGCTCGCGCCGCCCCGCCGGGACCTCCAGGTGATCCCGCCGCCGCCGACGCGCGACACGCCGGCGCCGGCCCCGACCGAGCGGCTGGCCGACGGCCTGTTCCTCGTCCACGGCGCGCGCCACGCGGCGCTCTACGACGTCGAGCGCGGCGCCGTCCACTGGGTCGAGGCGGGCGCCCTGGCCGCGGCCGAGCGCGGCGACGCGCTGCTCGTCGACCTGCTCGGCCGGGGGCGCGTCGGCGCGGGCCACCTGCCCGAGGCCACCCGCGCGGCCCTGCTCGGCCGGGGCGCGCGCCGGCCGGAGGCGCTGCCGGTCGGCCGCAGCCGGCGCCTGCGCTTCCTGTGGATCGAGCTGAGCGCCGGCTGCAACCTCGCCTGCACGCACTGCTACGCCAGCTCGGGCGGCGAGCACCGCTCGGCGCTGACGACCGAGGGCTACGCGCGGCTGCTCGACGACGCCGCGGCGGTCGGCTGCGAGATGGTCCAGCTCACCGGCGGCGAGCCGCTCCTGCACCCCGACCTCCTGCCGCTCGTCGACCGCGCGCGCGGGCTGGGGCTCGACGTCGAGCTCTACACGAACCTGGCCCTGCTCACGGACGACCTCGCCCAGGCCCTGGCCGCGCGCGGCGTGTCGATCGCCACGTCGTTCTACTCCGACCGCGCCGCGGACCACGAGGCGGTGACGCGCGTCGCCGGCAGCTTCCAGGCCACCGTCGACGGGATCCGCCGCGCGCTCGCCCGCGGGATCCCGCTGCGCGTGGGCGTGATCCTCCAGGGCGGCGGCTACGAGCGCCGCGACGAGACCCTCGCCTTCCTGGTCGGCCTGGGCGTCGACCCGGACGCCGTGCGGTTCGACGAGGTGCGCCCGGAGGGCCGCGGCGTGACCGACGCCGTCCCTCCGGGGCCGCCGTCGGGGGGCCAGGACTCCTGCTCGCACGCGCCGCAGCGCGCCTACACCCGCTGGCTCGACGTCCGCGACGGCCTCGTGCGCGGGAACAACTGCTGGGGGGGCGAGCTCAACGTCACGGCGCGCGGCGAGGTGGTCCCCTGCATCTTCGAGCGCAAGCTGGCCGTGGGGCACGTCGACGCCGACGGCGCCGGCCTGAGCGCGCTGGCCACGGGCGACCGAGCCCGGGCCGTGTGGTCGATCACGCTCGAGGAGTGCCACGTCTGCCGCGACTGCGAGTTCCGCTACGCCTGCTTCGACTGCCGCTTCTCCACCTACCGCGCGACGGGCGACCTGTACGCCAAGCCGCCCGGCTGCACCTACGACCCCTACCGGGGGCGCTACGAGGAGGATCCAGGCATGCCGCCGGGAGCGCCGCGCCGGCGCGAGGACCTGATCGTCGAGGAGGTCGAGGACGGGCTCGTGGCCCTCGACGAGGCCCGGGGCGAGGCCCACGCGCTCAACGCCACGGCCGCCGCGGTGTGGGAGCTGCTCGACGGCCGGCGCGACGTGACCGCCGTGGCCGGGATCATCGCCGACGTCACGGGCGCGCCGCCCGAGCGCGTGCGCGCCGACGTCGAGGCGGCCGTGGTCGACCTCGCCGCGCGCGGCCTCCTGCAGGCGTGACGCTGGTCGAGTGCCGCGTCCCCGAGCTGCGCGCGACGGTCCGCGGGCTCGCGCTCGGCTTCGACCACGTGATGGCCCCCGGCGCGCCGCCCTTCGTCGTCGACCGCGACGCGGCGGGCGACCTCGTGCTCACGCGCGGCGGCGCGCGCCTCCACGCGGGCCCCGACCCGGGGCGGCTCCTGGCCAACCTCGAGGTCGCCCTCGACGCCGAGGCGCCGCGCCTCCTCGCCGGCCGCTGCGCCTTCCACGCGGCGGCCGCCGCCGGGCCCGAGGGGGCGGTGCTCGTCGCCGGGGCCTCGTGGGCCGGCAAGTCGACCCTGGCCACGGCGCTCGTCGCGCGGGGCCTGGCCTACCTCACCGACGACACGGCCCTCGTCGACGACGAGGGCCGCGTGCTCCCCTTCCCGCGCCGGATCGGCCTCCGGCCCGGAACGCTCGCCCTGGTCGAGGCGCCGCCCGACCGCTTCGAGCGCGTGGGCTACGACCTCGACGACCACCCGCCAATCGAGTACCTCGTGCCCCTGGCCACCGCCGACGCCCCCACGCCCGTGCGCGTGCTCGCGTTCCTCGAGCGCGCCGGCGCGGCGCTGGCGTGCCGCGACCTGTCGGCGGCCGAGGCCACGGCCCGCCTCGTGGCCCACGCGCTGCAGCGCGACGACCCGGCGCGCGACCTGCGGCGCGCGTCGCGCGTCGTCGCCGGGGCGCCGGCCCGGCTCCTCGTCACCGGCGGCGGACCGGGGGAGCTCGCCCGGGCGCTGCTCGCGCGGCTGGCGGGTACGATGGCCCCATGAGCCGGCTCACGGTGATGACCTGGAACGTGCTCTTCGGCGGGCAGGAGCGCTTCCAGGCCATCGTCGACCTGGTCGCCGCGCGCCGCCCGGACGTGCTCGTGCTCCAGGAGTGCCTGGGCTGGGAGGAGGGCGACCGCTTCGCGCGCGTGGCCACCGCGCTCGACCTGCCGCCCACCCCGCCGCACGCCCACCTCGGCCGCGGCCGCCCGCGCGGCAGCGGCGCCTGCTACCACGTCGCCGTCTACAGCCGCCTGCCGCTCCGGCGCGTGGTCGACCACGCCGACCCGGCGCGCCTCGGGCACGTCGTGGTCGAGGCCCACCTCGAGGCCTGGGGCCGGCCGCTGGTCCTCCTCGGCACGCACTTCGACGCCCACGACGAGGACCTGCGCCTGGTCGAGGCGCGCTACGTGGGCGGCCTCGTGCGCGCGGCCGGCCCGGGGCTGGCGCTGCTCGTGGGCGACCTCAACTCGCTCTCGCGGCGCGACCCCTACCCCCCCGACCTCGAGGACCTCCTGCGCCGGGCGGAGGTGACGAAGTACGGCCTGCCGCCGCGCTTCGACGTCATGGACGAGCTCCTGGCGCAGGGCTGGGTCGACGCCCTGCGCCTGCGCCCGGCCGACGCGCGCTGGGTCACGGCCCCGCGCGAGCGGCGCGGTGTGCGCTTCGACGCGCGCACCGACTACGTGCTGACGTCGCCCGACCTGGCCGCCCGGCTGGTCGCGGCCGAGGTCGTCCCCTGCGCCGGCGTGTCGGACCACGAGCCGGTCGTGGCCACGTTCGACGGCTGACCCGGGTCGCGCCCGAGCGTGTTGCGGCTGGTGCGCGGCGGCCTGGCGCCGTAGGCTCGCCCCCCGCGCGCCCCGGTCGCGCAGGAGCCCGCCATGCGCCCCCTCCCCAGGTCCCCCCGCCTCCTCGCCCTGGCCCTGGCCCTGGTCGTCGTCGCCGGGGCCCGCGCCCAGGAGGCGGCGCCGCGCGCCCTGGGCGAGCGGCTGCCCACGACGACCCACACGATCCAGGAGATCCAGGGGGCGGGCCACCGCTCGCCGCTCGTCGGGACGGCGGTGGTGGACGTCGTGGGCGTCGTGACCGCGGTCACGTCGACGGCCTTCGTCTTCCAGGCGCTCCCCGACGACGACCCGGGCACGTCCGACGCGCTCTACGTGCACGTCGGGCGCGGCTTCGCCGCCCTGCCGGCGGTCGGCGACGAGGTCGCCGTGTCGGGGAAGGTGCTCGAGTACGCCCCGCGCGTCGCCGGCGCCGTGCCCGAGGGCGCCCTCACGCAGACGCAGCTCGAGCGGCCGCTGCAGGTGCGCGTGCTGGCCTCGGGCGCGCCGCTGCCGCCGGCGATCGTGGTCGGGGCCAGCGGCCGCATGCCGCCCACGCGCGCGGTGGCCCCGGCCGACCTCGAGGCCTGGGACCCGCTCGAGCACCCGCTCGACTTCTGGGAGTCGCTCGAGCACATGCGCGTCGTCGTGCAGGACGCCTTCGTCGTCGGGCCCACCGCGCACGCCGAGTTCTTCGTGGTCCCCGAGGGCGGCGAGGGCTACCCCGGCCGCACGGCGCGCGGCGGCGTGCTCCTGGCCAACGAGCACGGCCAGCCCTGCGCGGGCCTGATCGTCGTCGACAACCCGCCGGGGACGCGCCTGCCGACGGTCACCGTCGGCGACCGCGTGGCCCGGCTCGAGGGCGTCCTCGTGCCCGACGCCACGCGCCCGGCGCGCGTGCTCGCGCTCTCGCTCGAGGGGCTTGCGCGCGGCGACCTGCCGCGCACGCCGACCCGCCTCGTGAGCGACGACGAGCACCTGACCCTCGGCAGCTTCAACGTGGAGAACTTCTCCGCCGCGAGCCCGGCGCGCGCCGACGACCTCGCGCGCGGCGTCGTGCGCTGGATGCGCAGCCCCGCGATCGTGGCCCTGCAGGAGGTCATGGACGAGGACGGCCCGGGCGCGCCCGGCAAGCCCGGCCACAGCGACGTCGTCAGCGCCGCGGCGACCTACGAGGTCCTGTGCAAGGCGATCGCGGCCCAGGGCGGCCCGAGCTACCGCTGGACCGACGTGGCGCCGCTCCCGCACGGCGAGGGCGGCCAGCCCGGCGGGAACATCCGCGTCGGCTTCCTGTGGGACCCGGCGCGCGTGACGTTCGAGCCGCGCGGCCAGGCGGGCCCCCTCGACGCCAACCGCGTCGAACTGCACGACGGCCGCGCGCGCCTGGCCCTGAACCCGGGGCGCGTCGAGCCGCAGGACCCGGCCTTCGAGGCCACGCGCCGCACGCTGGCCGCCGAGTTCGGCTTCCGCGGGCGCACGGTCGTGGTCCTCAACAGCCACTTCACCTCGCGGCGCGCCGACGACCCGGCCTTCGGCCCGCGCCAGCCGCCCGTGCTCCACAGCGAGCCGGCGCGGCTGGGGCAGGCGCGGGCGGTCCACCGCTTCGTGCGCGCGCTGGCCGAGGCCGACCCGCAGGCGACGATCCTGCACCTCGGCGACTGCAACGACTTCGAGTTCCGGCCGGCCCTGAAGGCGCTCGCCGGCGACGTGCTCGAGGTCCTGGCCCTGCGCCTGCCGCCCGGCGAGCGCTACAGCTACATCTACCAGGGCACGTCGCAGGCCCTCGACCACGCGCTCCTGGGCGGCCCGCTGCGCGGGGCGACGGAGGGCGTCGAGGTGGAGTACGTGCACGTGTGCGCCGAGTACCCCGAGCGGAGCAGGGTCAGCGACCACGACCCGCTCGTCGTGCGGCTGCGGCTGCCGTAGCGCCGTGGCGCGGGAGCGCGACGAGGGGCCGCGGGCCGGCGGGCTGGCGAAGGCGCGCTACTGCGCCGACTGCGCCAGCTGGCGCGTCGAGACGCCGTGCCCGGTGTGCGGCGCGGACCTGCTGCTCGACGACGAGGACGAGGACGCCGCGACCGCGGCGCCGCCGGGCGGCGTGGCGCTGGGGCCGACGCGGGGCGAGTTCACCCTGCGCCTCGGCCGCGAGGTCCTGCGCGCCGCGCCCGGGGCCCTCGTGTGCGCGACGCTCGTCGGCGGCGTGCTCGCCGCGCAGACCCTCCTGCCCTTCGGCGACCTCGACTGGCCGCCGAAGATCGTGGCCGGGTTCATCGCCTGCGCGTGGCTGCTCGAGCGCGCCCGCTCGGCGCGCACGCAGGGCTCCGACCTCGACATGGTGGCGCTCGGCGGCGTGCTCCTGCGGGCGCTCTACCTCCTGCCGGCGCTGGTCGGGATCCTGACCCTCCACTGGGCGGCGATCCCCGTGGCGGCGGTCTTCGCGCTCCTGGGCCCGCTGCTCCTCGCGGCGCTCGCGGGCGAGGAGCCGCTGAGCGACCTGGGCCCGCGGACGCTCCTGCAGGCGTTCCTGGCCACCGACGGCTACGCCCGCTACGCCACGCTCACGGCCGCGGGCCTCGCGGCCATGCTCGTCCCGCTCGGCTGGGACGACGGCGACCCGCTGTGGCGCGCGCCGCTGATCGGCCTCGGCGCTGCGCTCGCGGGCACGGCGGCCGGGCTGGCGCGCCGGTCGGCGGAGCGGACGCCGGAGGCCTGACCGCGGCCCGCCGGCCGGGCTACGATCCGCGCGTGAGCGAAGCCGCCGCCCTCGCCCCTGCCGTCGCGCGCGAGCTCGCCCTGCCCCCGCGCGGGGTCGCGGCGGCCCTGGCGCTGTTCGCCGACGGGGCCACCGTCCCGTTCGTGGCCCGCTACCGCAAGGAGGCCACGGGCGGGCTCGACGAGGTGCAGCTCCGGAGCCTGCAGGAGCGCCACGCCGCCCTGGTCGAGCTCGAGCGGCGGCGGGCCGCGGTCCTGGCGGCGATCGAGGAGCAGGGGCAGCTCACGCCGGACCTGCGCGCCCGGCTCGCGGGCTGCGCCACGCGCGCCGAGCTCGAGGACCTGTACCTGCCCTTCAAGAAGAAGCGCCGCACGCGCGCCAGCCAGGCCCGCGAGCGCGGCCTCGAGCCGCTGGCCCGGCGCCTCCGCGCGCAGCCCGACGGGGGCGACCCGGCGCGCGAGGCCGCGGCCTTCGTCGACGCCGCCCGCGGCGTGCCGACGCCTGCCGACGCCCTCGCCGGGGCGCGGGACATCGTGGCCGAGGAGGTCGCCGAGGACCCCGCCTGCCGCGCGCTCGTCCGCGACGTCATGGCGCGCGAGGGGCTCCTCGTGGCCGCGCCGCGCCGACGCAAGAAGACGGCCGGCGGCGCGACCGACGACGCCGCGCGCGGCAAGTTCGCCGACTACGAGGCCTACCGCGAGCTCGTGGCCCGGGCGCCGTCGCACCGCGTCCTGGCCGTGCTCCGCGGCGAGCGCGAGGAGGCGCTCACGGTGAAGGTGACGGTCGACGAGGAGCGGCTCCTGCCCGGGCTCCTCGCGCGCGCCGGGCACCGCCCGCGCTCGCCGTTCGGAAGCGAGCTGGCGGCGGCGGTCGAGGACGGCCTCGGCCGGCTGCTCCTGCCGGGCGTCGAGACCGACGTGCGCGCCGCGCTGAAGGAGCGCGCCGACCGCGACGCCGTGGCCGTGTTCGGCCAGAACCTGCGCCACAAGCTGCTCGCCGCGCCGCTCGGCCCGCGGCCGGTCGTCGGGGTCGACCCGGGCCTGCGCACCGGCTGCAAGCTGGCCGCCGTGGACGCGAGCGGCGCCTTCCGCGGCGAGGCCGTGGTCCACCTCGCCCGCGGCGGCCCGGCGCTCGAGCAGGCGGGGCGCGACCTCGTGGCCTTCGTCCGCCGCCACCTGGGCGCGGCGCTCGACGACCCGGCGCCGGTGCCGGCGGCCGTCGCCGTGGGCAACGGCACGGCCGGGCGCGAGGCCGAGGCGTTCGCGCGCGAGGCGCTGGCGCGGGCCGGGCTGTCGCGGGTCCCGGTCGTCTCGGTCGACGAGGCGGGGGCGAGCGTCTACAGCGCGTCGGACCTGGCGCGGCGCGAGCTGCCCGACCTCGACGTGACCGTGCGCGGGGCGGTGTCGATCGCCCGCCGCCTGCAGGACCCGCTGGCCGAGCTGGTCAAGCTCGACCCGCGCTCGATCGGCGTCGGCCAGTACCAGCACGACGTCGACCCGCGGCTGCTCGAGCAGGCGCTGGCCGACGTCGTCGAGAGCTGCGTGAACCAGGTGGGCGTCGAGCTGAACACCGCCAGCGCGGCGCTCCTCGGCCACGTGGCGGGGATCGGCCCGAAGCTGGCCGAGCGGGTCGTGGCCCACCGCGAGCGCGCGGGCCCGTTCCGCGCGCGCGCCGACCTGCTCCTGGTCGCGGGCCTCGGGCCGCGGACGTTCGAGCAGTGCGCCGGCTTCCTCCGCGTGCGCGGCGGCCGCCACCCGCTCGACGCGTCGGCGGTCCACCCGGAGCGCTACGCGCTCGTCGAGCGCATGGCGCGGGACCAGGGCGTCGAGCTCGCCGCGCTCGTCGGCGACGCCGCGCGGGCGCGGGCGATCCCGCTCGCCCGCTACGCCTCGGCCGAGGTGGGCGAGCCCACGCTGCGCGACATCCTCGCCGAGCTGGAGAAGCCCGGGCGCGACCCGCGCGACCGCTTCGAGCCGCCCCGCTTCCGCGACGACGTGCGCGCCCCCGAGGACCTGCGGCCCGGGATGGCGCTCGAGGGCGTCGTCACCAACGTCGTCGCCTTCGGCGCCTTCGTGGACGTGGGCGTCCACCAGGACGGCCTCGTCCACGTCTCCGAGCTCGCCGACCGCTTCGTGCGCGACCCGGCCGAGGTCGTCCACGTCGGCCAGCGGCTGCAGGTCCGCGTCCTCTCGGTGGACCTGGCCCGGCGACGGATCGCGCTCAGCGCGCGGTCGCCGGGCCCCCGGGGCCCGGGGTAGCTCGCTACCAGCGCCCCGTCCGGTCGACGTTGGCCGGCAGGATCTCGTAGCCGTGCTGGAGCAGGCGCGGCCGGATCGGGTCGGCCGGGGGCCGGCTGAGCGAGTAGTGCGTCGGCGTCACGCCGAGCCCGGTCCAGCGCCAGCGCTCCTCGCTGGGCAGGCGGGAGAAGGACAGCTCGACGACCTCGCAGCGCCCCTCGCGCTCGAAGACGGCCCAGCCGGTGGCGACGAAGTTGTTGACCTCGTTCTGGCGGGGGAACGGCTTCATGACCTGGCCCGTCTGCGAGAACGACAGGCGGCGCAGGGTCCCGTACTTGGCGAGGTCGCCCAGGTTCACGCAGCGCTCGCGGTTGTCCGCGGCCCCGTACGTGTCGGGGAAGACGACCGCCGCGAGCTTCTTGGCCCAGAGGCGCTCGAGGTAGGTCTCGAGCGCGGCCTTGGTGCCGGGGCCGACCTCGAGCGTCAGCCGGCCGAAGGCCGGGGAGCGCTCGTCGACGTCGTACTCGGTGACGCCGACCTCGAGCTCGTGGGTCCCGACGGGGAGCGTGAGCAGCCACTGCGCGAAGTGGAGGGCGGGGAGGTACTGCAGGTGGGTGGCGAAGGCCACCGTCTCGGGGTCAGGAAGGAGATCGAGGTGGACGGCGCCGACCTTGTCCAGCTCCAGCCCGCGGACCGTCGTGTAGACGGGGAGGCGGTTGATCGGGGCCTGCCGCCCGCCGATGCGGAAGCTGAAGTCGGGGCACACCGACACCATCTGGCCCACGTCCGCGTCGGGCCGCGCGGCCCCGAGCGAGCGGACCGAGCAGGACAGGTAGGCGACGAGGTGCAGGGGGCGGCCGGGGACGATCGTCGTCGTGACCTGGTCGGCGACCTCGCGGCCGAGGGTCTGCGGGCGGGAGAAGGCGACCACGCGGCGCATGTTGGCCCGGTGGAAGTCGCCGGTGATGAGGTGCTTGATCGAGGTCAGGTGCTTGTCCACCGCCGCGCGCGCGGCCTGGTTCGCGGCCGCCAGGCCGGGGTTGCCGGGCTGGCAGGCGGCCACGGCGCGGGCCAGGCGCATGGCCTCGTTGGCCTCGTCGACGGTCGTGGCCGCCTCCGCGGCGAGGACCACGCCGCGGGCCAGCTCCGCCTCCTTGCCCCTGAGGCGGCCCTTGATCTCGTAGATGCGCGGCAGGTAGTACTCGTTGAGCTGCTCGAGCGCCTTGTGCTCGAAGCGCGGCCGCGCGTTGCCGCCCCAGGGCAGGTCGGCGTAGCGGCCGCCCTTCTCCTCGGCGCCGTAGTACTTGAAGACGGCGGGGAAGCGGGCGGCGTCGGCGGCGATGCGTCGGTCGAGGTTCGCCTGGTCCAGGGCCTCGAGCTCCGCGACGCAGCCGAGCAGGCCCTCGGCCGAGACCTCGCGCGGGAAGTTCTGCAGGCGCTCGAAGATGGGGCGGTAGCTCGCGGCCAGGGCGGCGGCCTCGTCGGCGGACGCGCCCGGGCCGGCGGCCGGCGCCGCCGCCCCCTTGCGGTTGTCGGCGACGTGCTTGCGGCGGCTGGCGACGTACTCGCGGAAGGGCGCCAGGTCCTCCTGCGGCCAGCGGGCCTCGAGCTGGGCGACGGCGGCGGCGATCTCCTCCAGCTTCGCGGTCACCTCGGCCTCGAAGTCGGCCTGCCCCCAGCCGCCCTGCTGCAGGCGCTGGTCGAGCGCCCCGGCCCGCTGGCGGACGCCGAGCTGCGCGACGAGGAACTCGACCGGCACGACCTCGCCGGAGCCAGCCGCGCGGAGCTTCGACTCGTCGACCGTCTCCTCCATGCGCAGCCCGTCGACGAGGATCAGGTAGGTGGCGTTGCGGCGGTCGAAGCGCTGCACCTTGCCGCTGTACCAGCGGCCGTCGGTGCTCTGCATCTCGACCTGCTGGCCGACGTTGAACTTCGGCCGGGCCTGCTGCGCCGCCGCCGGGGTGGCGGCGGCGGCGACGACCGCGACGAGCATGGGGGCGAAGACGGCGCGCACGAGGACCTCCTGGTCGAATCGGGGCGCGAGCCTCGCACGGCGCGGGGAGAGCACAAGAAAGGGCCAGCCCCGCCCGCCCTCCGGGTGGCCAGTCGATCGGGTGGCTTCAGGGGATCAGCCGATAGAAGGCGAAGAACGGGTGGTCGATCGGCGCCAGGACCACCTGCCGGAAGCCCGCCGCCTGCGCGTAGCGGCGCACCGTCTCCGGGCGCATGACCGTGCCCGTGCCGGCGTCGCCGTCGGCCAGGCACGACGGCAGGCAGTGGTGGACGGAGAAGCCGTAGAGCACGCGCTCCCACACGCCGCAGCCCGCGGCGAAGCGCTCGCCGGCCCGCTCGTCCATGATCAGCACCTCGCCGCCCTCGCGCAGGAGGCCGCGGGCGACGCGCAGGGCGCCGACGGGGTCGCCCAGGTCGTGGAGCACCTCGCAGGCGAAGACGAGGTCGTAGCGGCCGGCGAGCGCCGGGTCCGAGACGTCGCGCCGCTCGAAGCGCACGCGGTCGGCGACGCCGTGGCGCGCGGCGTTGGCGCGCGCGTCGTCGATCGACGGGCCGTCGAGGTCGAAGCCGTCGACGCGCAGGGCCGGGTAGGCGCGCGCCAGGCCGATGCTGGCGTAGCCCTGCCCGCAGCCGAAGTCGGCGGCCCGCGCGCCCGCGGCGGCCAGGCGGCCGTGCAGGGCCGGGACCGCCGGGAGCCACTCGTGGCCGAGCTGCTGCAGCAGCATGCCCCGGTTCATGCGGCCCTGGCCCTCGCGCAGGTCGCGCCCGTACTCGGAGAACGGCACGCCGGTGCCGGCGCGGTAGGCGCGCACGACCAGCGGCATGGGGCTGACCGCGCCGACCACGAGCTGGGCCAGGGGCGCGAGGAAGTCGAGGCTGTCCTCGTCGGCGAGGACCGCCGCGTGGGCCGGCGGGAGGGAGAAGCGGCGCTCCTGCGCGGGTGCGTCCTCGTGCTCGACCTCGACCAGGCCCAGGACGGCCTGCTGCTCGAGCCACTCGCGCGCGTAGCGCTCGTGGGTGCCGCTGCGGCGGGCGAGCTCGCCCGGGTCGAGCGGGCCGGCGTCGGCGAGGTGGCGGTAGTAGCCGAGCCGGTCGCCGAGGTAGACGGCGAAGAGCCCGAAGGTGCTGGCCGCCGCCTCGAGCAGGCGCTCGGTGAGGGCCTCGGCGGTGCGGGTCTGGCGCTCGTTCGTCGCGATCATGGTGGTTCCTCCGTGCTTCCGGAAGGTAGTGCGGCGAGGCGCGAGGCAGAATCGACTCCAGGTGCAGGAGGCGTTGACTCCTGGTGCGGGCCTGGTTGACTCGGGGTCAAGGCGCTCGAGGTCGAGCACGGAGGGCGAGATGAACGACGTGGCCCGGCTGTTCGGCGGGGGCGCGACGCCGAGGGACACGCGCGAGCGGCTGCTGTTCACCGCGCTCGAGCTGTTCAAGACGCACGGGTTCCACGCCGTGGGCCTCGACCGGGTCCTGGGCGAGGTCGGCGTGACCAAGACGACCTTCTACAACCACTTCGAGAGCAAGGACGAGCTCGTCCTCGAGGCGCTCCGCCTGCAGGACGCGTGGGAGTCGGACGCGTTCCGGCGGGCGGTGCAGGCGCGGGCGGCCTACGACCCGAAGGCGATGCTCCTGGCCGCGTTCGACGTGCTCGACGAGTGGTTCACGTCGACCGAGTACCGCGGCTGCCTGTTCATCCTCGCCTGCGCCGAGTTCCCCTCGCCCGACGACCCGATCCACCGCGTGGCCGCGCGCTTCCACGGCTTCGCCGAGGAGGAGTTCGCGCGCATGGCCGCGGCCGCCGGCGTCGACGACCCGGCGGCGCTCGCGCGCGAGTGGGTGCTGCTCATGCAGGGCGCGACGACGAACCGGATGGTCGGTGGCGACGACGGCGCGGCCCGCGTCGCTCGCGGGCTGGCGGAGCAGGCCCTCGCGCGCCGGCTCCCGCGGGGGTGATGCCATCAGACCCTGCCTGGCTCCAGGGAGGGTTCATGCGGCGCGGGGAGGTCGGCGGCGCGGCGCGGCGCCCCCGGGCGCGGCGGCGGCGCGCGAGTCAGGATGGTCGGGCTGCCCGGGGGCAGCCGACCATGGGCGAGGCGGAGGCTGGCGCGCTGGCCGCGGGCGAGGTGGTCTACGACCACCTCGCGCGGCGCCTGGCGCGCGTGGTGCGCGTCGGGGAGGCGGGCGTCGACCTGGTCGACGAGCGCGCCGGGCTGGCCTGGACGGCGGACGGCCTCTACCGGCTGGGCCTCGAGCGGCTCGAGCGGCCGCACGGCCTCGTGCTCGCCTACGAGGTCCCGGCGCTCTCGGCGCGCCGCGCGCGCTTCGCCGCCCTGCCGCCGCTCGAGCAGGCGCTCGCCGCCTGCCGGGCCCTGCGCACGGGCCCGGCCCGGCGCCCCGCCTGGCTGCCAGCGGGGCTGTCCGCGCCGGTGAAGCGCGACGAGCTCGCGCGCGAGCTCCAGGCGACGAGCGGGCGCCCCGCGCGGGACGTCGACGACGCGCTCGACGCGCTGCACGCCGCCGGCGGACGCGACGAGCGGCTGCGGGTCGACGCCGACGGTGTCCGGGTGCGCCTGCCCGGGGTGAGCTGGCTCGTCGAGCGCGTCGTCGAGCGTCCGCGGCGGGCGGAGCGCGACGACGGAGGGGAGCCGGGGCTGGTGGCGCCGGGCGCGGAGCACACCGCCGAGGAGGAGGCCGCGCTCCTGTGGGCCCTGCGCGAGGTGGTGCGGCTCGAGGCCACGCCGGCGCGCGACCCGGTGGCGACGCACCGCCTCGACGTGCTGCGCCCGCGGCTGTGGGCGACGTTCCGCCCGGGCGTCGCGGCGCGGCTGGCGCGCTTCGCCGACCCGGAGCGCCCGTGGGCCGACCCCGAGGCGGCGCCCGACGAGGTGTTCGACCTGCTGCTCGCGCTCCTCGTCGCGCCCACGCCCGACCGGCCGCCGACGGTCGCCGCGCTGGCGGACCTGCTGGCGGCGCCGGGCGGCGTCGACCTCGCGCGCCCGCCGTCGCAAGAGCTCCACCGCGCGCTCTACGGCTGCTGCGACGCCCTGCGCCGCGACCGGGCGCGCCCGGCGGTGCGGCTGGGGAGCTTCGACCCCGAGGTCGACGACGGGCCCGGCGCGGCGCGGCCGGTCGACAGCGCCCGCGCCGCGGCCGGCCCGCGGGAGCTGGGGTTCCGGGAGCTGCGGCAGCTCGTCTTCGACCAGGCGCCGCACGAGGACCGCGCCGCCCGCGAGGCGCGCGCGCGGGCGCTGCTCCAGGCGATCCGGGCCGCGTTCCTGCGCGGGCTCGGGCCGCTGGAGGGCCCGCAATACCGCGCGGTCCTGCTCGACTTCCTCACGCTGCTCGACCGCCCGCGGATCGCCGAGGTCACGGGCGTGAACTACAACACGCTGCGCGGGTGGTTCCCGCGCTCGGGCACCGGGAGCACGCGGCCGCCGGTGTTCGTGCGCGGGCTCGTGCCGGAGGCGCTGCGCGGGTTCGTCGGCTGCCTGGGCCGCGTGTTCCCCGTCCTGCGCGCGGGGCTCCTGCCGCGCGAGGAGGAGATCGACGCGCTCGTCGACGACGAGGCGGCGCGCGTGGTCCTCGGGGCGCTCTTCGTCCACGAGGAGCTGGACGGCCGGGGCGACTTCTGGCGCGAGGGCGCGCTGGCCGCGGCCGCCCGCGAGCTCGGCCAGACCGAGCTGGAGCTGGTCGAGCGCACGCTGCTCCCCTTCCTCGAGCGGCTCGTCGAGCACCGCCGCGCGCACGACCTCGCCCGCGGCGACGCGGCGCCTTGGACGGCGGCGGCCCGGACGACGGCGGAGGACCTCGAGCTGGCCGCGCTGGCCCTCCTCCTCCTGGGCGCGCCGGACGGCGGCGGCCTCGGGCGGCTGCTCGTCGGGCGCGACGTGGTCGCGCGGCGCCGGCTGGCCGCCGAGGCCGGGCTGGGGGTCATGGACCTCGTGGACCTCGAGCTCGGGCGCCGCTGGGCGACGCCGGCGGAGCTCGAGGGGCTCGGGCGGGCGCTGGGGCCCGGCGCCGACGACGCGCTCGCGGGCCTGCGCCCGACGCTCGGGGCCGGGGAGGGCGCGTGAGCCTGGCGCCGGGCGCAGGGGAGCTCCTGCGGCTGGGAGAGCGCCTGCGCGGCCAGGACCGCGACGCGCAGGCGCGGCGCGCCTTCGAGCGGGCGCGCGCGGCGGCGGAGCAGGCGGGCGACCCGGCGCGGGCGGCCTACGCGCTCCTGCGCCAGGCCTCGGCCGAGCTCCGGCTGGGCCTGCTCGACGACGCGCGGGCGCACCTCGCCCGCGTGCTGGCCGAGGCCGGGCGCCTGGGCGACGAGCCAGCGCTGGGCGAGCGGCCGCGGGCGGCCTGGGTGCTCGACGACGACGCGCCGCTCGACGCCTCGCGGCGGGGCGCGTTCGGCCGCTGGCTGGCGGCGGCGGTGCAGCTCGACGTGGGCTACGTCGCCTCGCTCGAGGAGCGCTGGCCCGAGTCGGCCGACCGGCTGCAGGCGGCGGTCGAGGGGTTCGAGGCGCTCGGCTGCGAGGGCGAGGCGGGCGACGCGCACCGCATGCTGGGGATCACGCGCGTGCGCGCGGGCGACCCGACGCAGGCCTCGCTCGCGTTCCAGCGGGCGGAGGCCTGCTACCAGCGGGCCGGCGACCCGGTGGGGGTGGCCCGGACGCGCGCGCAGAGCAACAAGCTGTTCCACGATCAGGGGCAGTTCGACGAGGCCGTGGCCGTGCTCGACGAGGCGCTGGGCACGCTCGTCGCCCGCGGCCACGCGGCCTACTGGATGCGCTACCACCGGGCGATGAACCTCGAGCGCCTCGGGCGCGCCGACGAGGCCTTCGCCGAGCTCGAGCGCGCGTTCGACGAGCTCGTGGCGGCGTCGCGCTTCGTGACCGCGCCGGGGGCCCGCGCGAGCTGGCTCGAGAGCAAGGACAGCATCCCGGCGACGTTCCTGGCCCGCCTGTGGTCCCGCGGGCTGGCCGAGCGCGCGCACGAGGCCATGCAGCGGATCAAGACGAGCGGCTTCGTCGAGCTGCTCTCGAGCCGCGACGCCGTCGGCGCCGGAGCCGCTGACGGTGGCGACGACGACGCCGCGCGCGCCTACCGGGCGGCGCGCGAGCGCCTGGCCGAGCTCGACGTCCGCCTGGCCGCCGGCGGCGACCCCGGCCTGGCGGCGCGGCGCGCCGAGGTCCTGGGGGCGCTGGCGCGGCTCGAGACCTCGCTCGATACGCGCGACGTCGCCCTGGCCGGGCCCGCGCCGCTGCCGCTCGAGCGGCTGCAGGCGGCGCTCCCGCCGGGCGGGGTGCTGCTCGACTACGTGGTGCACCGCGACGGGGTGGGCGTCGTCGTCGTCACGCGGGCCGGGCGGGCGCTCGTGCCCCTGGGCGGCTTCGGCGCGGAGCGGCGCGGGGTGCAGCGGGCCCTCGACGAGGTGGGCGGGCGCCTCGAGGCCGTGACGCAGCGGGCGCGGGCGTCGCTCGCCATGGGCGACGTGGCGGGCGCCACGCGCCTCTACGAGGCGACCGGGCTGCTCGAGGAGCTGCACGACCTGCTGCTCGGCGCGCCGGAGGTCGAGGCCGCGCTCGAGGGGGGCGAGGAGCTGGTCGTCGTGCCGCACCGGCAGCTCTTCGGGGTCCCATGGCACCTCCTGCGCCGTGACGGCCGCTACCTGCTCGAGCGGCTGCCCGTCGCGGTCCTCCCGACGCTCGCCGCGCTCGAGGGCGGCCGCGAGGCGCCGGCCCTCTCGCGGGCCAGCCGCGTGCTGTTCCTCGTCACCGGCAGCGACGAGGCGCGCGCGCGGCTGGCGCTCGACGAGGTCGCCGGCGCCCTGCGCCGCTTCCGCAACGTGTGCCTGGTCACGGGGGGCGAGGCGACCCGCCGGCGGCTCGAGCGCGAGGTGGGCGAGTACGACCTGATCCACTTCGCCGGCCACGCGGCCTTCGAGGAGGACCTCCCGACGCTGAGCCATCTCGCCCTCGGCGCGGGCCGCCACGACCCCGCCTGGGAGCGGCTCACGGTGCGCGACATCCTCCAGCTCCGGCTGCGGCCCTCGCTCGTGATCCTCAGCGGCTGCCAGACCGTGCGGGCCAGCGCCGGCAAGGGCGAGGAGCTGCTCGGGCTGGCGCAGGCCTTCCTCGTCGCCGGCGCGCGCGCCGTGATCGGCACGCACTGGCCCTTCGAGCCCTGCGCCTCGCAGGCCCTCCTGCCGGCCTTGTACGAGGGCCTCCTCGCCGGCCTCGGCCCGGCGCAGGCCCTGCGCCAGGCGCAGCTCGCGCTCGCGCGGTCGGGCGGCGCGCTCGCCTGCCCTTACCACTGGGGGGCCTTCTCGGCCGTGACGGCGCGCGGGGGCTGACCGCAGACACGGCGACAGTCAGCGCTCTGGCCGCCCATGGGACACGAGGCAACGAAGACGACGGAGGGCACGAAGGACGTGAGGCCATGACCCTCCCTGCCCTTCGGTCATGGAGGTCTCGTCCTTCCATCTCCTTCGTGACCTTCGTCGTCCTCCGTCGCCTTCGTGCCCCATGAGCCGCCAAGCCGCGGAAGTCATCGGTCGGACCGAGCGGTCGCCGCCGTGAGCCGCGCGCGGCTACGCGCCTCCGACGACGCCCCGCGCCAGCCGCGCCACCCGCCCGCGCACGATCCGCGCCGTCGATAGGGTCGCGTCGCGGCCGGTCCGGGCCAGCGCGTCGAGCGCCGCGCGCGCGAGCGCCGGCGGCGACACGCGCGCGGGCGCGCGGCGCTCGTCCTTGAGCGCCTCGAAGAGCAGCGCGTGGCGCTCGGCGACGGCCGCGAGGTCGAAGGCCGCCTCGGCGCGGCGGCGGCCGCCCTCTCCCAGGCGGCGCGCCAGCGTCGGGTCGCCGAGCAGGCGCTCGAGCGCTGCGGCCAGCGCCCCCGCGTCGTCGGGGGCGACCAGGAGCCCCTCCTCCCCGTCGCGGACGACCTCGTCGGTGCCGGGGATCCTCGTCGCCACGACCGCCACGCCCGAGGACATCGCCTCGAGCAGGGCGTTGCTCAGCCCCTCGGACGCCGACGGCAGGGCCAGCGCCGCCGCCCCGCGCAGGAGCGCGGCCGGGTCGTCGACGAGGCCGAGGAAGCGGGCCCGCCCGCCCAGGCCCAGGCGGGCCGCCCGCGCCTCGAGCGCGGCCCGCTCGGGGCCGTCGCCGCCGAGGTCGAGCGTGGCCGCCGGGCGGGCGCGGGCCACCTGCGCGAAGGCGTCGAGGAGCACGTCGACGCGCTTCTCGCGCGCCAGGCGGCCGAGGAACACCACGCGCTCGCCGCGCGCCGGGGCGGGGTCGGGCTTGAACGCCTCGAGGTCGACGCCGTTGGGGATGCGCACGAGCCGCTCGGCCGGCACGCCGAGGAGGTCGCGCGCCTCGGCGGCGATCGCGTCGGAGATGGCCACGAGGCGCGTGACCCCGCGCAGGGCGGCCGCGTAGCGCGCCCGGCGCGGGCTGGCGATGAGCGTCCGCGCGTCGCCCGAGGCCCCGCCGCCGGCGAGCTTCACGACGACCGGCGCGCCGAGCGCGCGCCCGACGCGCGCGGCGACGGCGCCGATCGTGTGGTGGACCGAGTAGACGACGTCCACCCGCTCGCGCCGCGCCGCCAGGAGCCCGAGGCAGGTCAGCTCGAGCAGGTCGAGCGAGGTCGTCCAGTCGACCGCCGTGAGCACCGGCACGCGGAAGACCTCGACCAGCCCCAGGACCTCGCGCGCGGGCAGGGGCGCGCCCTGCGGCGCGGTCGTCACGTAGGTGACCGGCACCCCGTGCCCGGCCAGGGCCCGGGCCAGGCGGCGCGCCTGCCCCTCCATGCCGCCCGGCGCGTCGAAGCCCGGGACGACGAAGGCCACCCCGCGCAGGCGGCACGGGCGCGAGTCGTCGAGGCGCTTGGCGGACATGGGCGCCGATCCTACTCGCCGCGCGGCGCGCGGTACACTGCCGGCCCGTGAGCGCGCCCGAGCCCCCGACCTCCGCCGCCGACCTGCTGGCCCGCCTGGCGGCCCTGCCCCGGCCGCCGTGGCTGGTGCGCTCGCGCCCGCACCGCCTGCTCCAGCGCGCGGCGGCGGCTGCGCTGCGCGCGCCCGTGGTCGCGGCGCGCTGGACGAACGCCGCCCGCGCCCGGTTGGCGCCGCCGCCGGCCGGGCGCGTCGACCTGTCGCGCGAGGTGGCGGTGTGCGTGGCGACCGTCGGCGGGCCGACGTTCGGCCGCGCGATGGCGGCGCTGGAGCGGCAGGACTGCCGCTTCGCCGGGCCCGTCGTCGTGCGCAACGTCGCGCCCTCGGCGCGCGCGTTCCGGCTGCTCAACGAGCGCTGCCCGACGCCGGTCTACGTGCAGGTGGGCGAGGACATGGTCCTGCGGCCGCACGCCGTGCGCGCCCTGCACGCGCGCCTGCTCGCCGCCCCGCCGGAGGTCGCCGGCGTGTGCCTGCCGCTGTGGGACACGCACCTCGGGCGCACGGTCATGGGCGTGAAGGTCCTGCGCCGCGACGTGCTCGCGCGCCACGCCTACCGCGAGGTGGCCGGGACCGGCTTCGACCTCGACGCCCGGCTGCGCGCGGCCGGCCACCCGATCCTGGTCGTGCAGCCGACCGACTTCCTGGGCCGCGTCGTCGATGACGACCCGCACCGGCCGGAGGTCATGGGCGAGCACGTCGTCGAGGGCGCCGCGGCGCTCTTCGAGCGCTACCGGGCCGTGTTCGCCTACCACCGCGACCACCCCGAGATGAGCTACGCCTGGCGCGACCTCGTGCTCGTCCTCGAGCGCCTCGGGCTCGCCGCGCGCACGGACGACCCCGACCTGTGGGCCTTGCTCGGGGCGGTCGCCGGCCTCTCTGGCGCCCAGCGGACCGACCGCTCCTACCGCGCCTACCGCGCCCTGCCCGGGCTGCGCGAGCTGCGGGCGATGATCACGGGCGGCCCCGAGACGCTGGCCCTGGTGGCCACGCCCGGGGCCGCCGAGGTCCTCGCCTGGGCCGCGCGCGAGCTGGGCACCGTCCGCGCCGTGCGCCTCGTGGCCAGCGGCGACGGCGACGCTCCGGCGCGCGGCCGACGCGGCCCGCGCCCGCGGCTAACCGTGACGGTCGGGGGCGGCGCTCGGCGACGGCCCCCTCCCGACCTCCCGGGCGCGGCGCTGGAGCTGGTCGTGGCCGACCCCAGCGCATGCGACCCGGGCCCCGTCCCCGCCGGCGCGCGCGCCCGCGTGCACGTGGCCCGCCCCGACCTCGACGACCCGGCGCGCCGCGCCCGCCTCGAGCGCCTGCTCGAGGCGCTGACGGCGGCGGGCGCCGAGGTCGAGCTGGCGCACCGCCTGCCCACGCCCGTCGCCGACGACGCCTTCTGGCGCGACGCCTTGACCGACGACGCGCCGGCTGCGCTCGGCGAGCTCAAGGCCCGCTTCGAGGCCCTGCACCTCCCCGACCCGCTCTCGCGCGCCCCTCGCCCGGGCCGCTGCGACAGCCCCTTCCGCGGGCTGCGCCTCGACGCGCAGGGCGACGTCTCGGGCTGCCTCGCCGGCCGGATCCCGCCGGCGCCCGGGCAGGGCAACGTGTTCCGCGACCCGCCCGAGGCGCTCTGGCACGGGGCGCACCTCTCGGCGCTGCGCGGCGGCCTCACCGGCTCTGCGCCGCGCCGGCCCGAGTGCGTCGGGTGCCACTGGGACCACGCCTGAGGGGTGCGATCGACGGCTGCGGGCGACGATGCTGACCACGGCGGCGCGCGCGCGGGCGAAGTAGGTCGCTACGTCGTCGCCCGCGCGTCTCGCCGCCGCGGCTCAGCCTCGTCGCCCTCGCCTCACGTGCTGCTCCGATCGAAGGCTGGGCACCAGGACTCGTCGGCGAGCGTCGGCTTCATCGCTCTGAGGTCCACGTGGAGCCGGCCTCGCTCGCCGCAGACCGGGACGTTGCAGACGCCGCCGTCGCGCTCCATGACCAGGCGCCGGAGCCGCTGCGTCCTGGTCACCTTGCCCGTGCGCAGGTCGTGCAGTTCGGCGCCCCGCGGGAGGCGCGCCACCGCTCGATCTGCTCGCTTGCGCTCGGATCAAGCAGCGAGCGCGGTCAGTCCGCCGGGCCGACGACCTGCGCCAGCCGGGCCATCCAGTAGGCCACCAGGTAGTCGGCCGAGTGGTGGCTCACCGGCGAGGCGCCCTGGTCGCGGTTGGGGAGGTAGGGGACCTCCTTCCACACGTAGTTGCCCACGTCCTGCTCGTGGAACGGGGGCATGACGAGGCCGTTCGAGCGGCCCTGGTTCGTCGTCCAGTCGCGCTTCCAGGGCAGGGTCGGAAGCGGCGAGGGGCAGAAGTCGGCCCGGAGGGTCGGGCGCACGGCGTAGCCCTCGGCGCGCGGGAAGGGGAGCTCGCGCAGGGCCTGGACGGCGTCCGCGGCCTCGGCCCGCGGGAGCCCGGCGTAGGCGGCCGCCACGAGCGCGTGGAGCGAGCGGCGCGCGGGCGCCAGGCGCGTCGCCGAGCGGCGCAGGCCGGCGTCGACCGCCCAGCGGTGCAGCGGCTCGCGCAGGTGGACCGCGAGGCGCTGCTGCACGATCATCGACGTGAGCTCGAGGTGCGTGCCGCTCCAGTCAGCCTGGCCGAGGTGCATGAGCCCGCCGCCGGCCGCGGCGACGTAGAGCAGGTGGAGCGGGTTGCGGGCGCGGCTGCGGTAGGCGCGGGCGGCCGACGACGAGCCGGTGAGCAGGGCCACGACGCCGCGGGCCATGAGCGGGTTGCCCGCCTTGAGCAGGTTGCCGCGGGCGACGGGGTGGTGGTCGGCGAGCGCCTCGAGGGCCCGGGCGTAGTCGGCCCGCAGGGCCGCGTGCGCGGGGCCGCCCAGGGCCTCGCGCGCGGCGACGCCGCCGAGGAGCAGGCCCTTGAACATGTCGTTGTTGCCGCCGTCCTTCCACTCGAGGCCGGCGAACGGCCCCGCGCCCGCGTGCCAGCGCGGCTCGGGGCCGCGCGCGGCGCGGAGGGTGCGGGCGAACTCGGTCGGGCTGCCGGTGATCGCCATATGGGCGTGGAGCCCGCGCACGGTGCGCTCGACGTTCTGCAGGGCGGCGGGGTCGTTCGTCAGCCCGTGGCGCACGGCCTGCGTGAGGGCGTAGACGCCGGTCCACAGGCAGCCGTCGTTGTCGTCGACCGGCGCCGCCCCGACGCGGAGGAGCAGGGCGCCGCTGGCGTCGGTGAAGCGCAGCGGCAGCTCCTGGTCGGCCCCCTCGGCCTTGGTCGCGAGCCGCCGGCCGAAGGCGTCGGCCTTGACCTTCGCCTCGACGAGCGCGATCGGGTCGACGACGCGCTGCACGACGCGCAGGAGGTCGGGGCGGCGGCGCAGGAGGTCCTGGTCGGTGGCGTCGAACACGGCCGAGTGCACGGCGCGCTGGAACTCGGGCCGGCCGGTGAACGGGGCCACCCAGGGCGTGCGATGGAACGAGGCGTAGAGGGCGAACAAGGCGCGGCGCTCGAGGCTCGAGGGGGCGCGGTGCACCGGGCGCGCCTCGCGCTCGAGGCGCCAGCGGGGCGCCGGGCCGGGCGCCCCGACCCGCGTCCAGGTCTCCGCCGGGTCGACGAACGGCGCCTGACCGAAGAAGCGGCCGGTCAGGCCGCCGGCGGCCGGGGCGAAGGTCCCGCGCACCGCCATCGGCACGCCGTCGGCCGCCGTGCGCGGCGGCAGGCCGGGCGCCTCGGCGATCCAGCCCATGCGGTCGAGGAGGACCTCGACCTCGACCCCCGCGCCGACGTCGCGGGCGCGGCCGCTCCAGGCGGTCGACACGGGGCGGCCCTGATGCGTCCAGGCCGTGAGCTCCACCTCGCGCGTGAACGCGTAGCCGGCCCCGTCCCAGCGCAGCTCCACGTGGCCCTCGTAGGGGCCGCGCCCGGGCTCGTCGCCGACGACGCGGAAGACGCCCGCGTGGCCCTGCGCCAGGGCCGGGGCGGCGGAGAGGGCCAGCGCGGCCAGCACGAACCTGGTCACGGACCTGGTCATCGGTCGAGCTCCTCGTCATCGACGCCCAGGAGCGCCTCGCGGAAGCGCTGCTCGGCGTCCGGGTCCTCGCCCAGCCGCACCTCGAGCGCGACCCGCTCGCCGGCGACGAGGCGCACGTCGACCGCCGCGTGCCGCCGGCCGTCGGCGGACTCGATCAGCAGGGTGTGCGCGCCGGCGGGCAGCCGCGCGGCGCGGAGGAGGCCGTCAGAACCGGCGCCGAGCCCGTCGGGCGGCACGGGGACCGGCGCGCCACCGGCATCGAGGACGAGCGCGACGGCGTCGACCTCGGGGCCGCCGCCCGGGGCGAGGGCCCGGACCTCGACGACCGCCTCCGGCGCGAGGTCGAGCGCCTCGACGCCCAGCGCGGCCCGGGCGAGGGCGTGGCCGGGGGCGGAGACGATCAGCTCCGTCGGGCGCGGCAGGTCCGGCTCGACGACCCAGACGAACGACCCGTCGGGCTCGAGGTCGACTGTGCCCACGATCGCGGCGGCGTGGCCCAGGAGGCCCCCGCCGGGCACGACGGCCTCCGGCGCGACGAGGTGCACCACGGCGCCGGCCGGGGCGCCGGCGAGGCGCCCCGTGATCACCGGCGCCGCCGCGGCGGACCCCGGCGCGACCTGGGCCGGCGAACCGCCGCCGCCGCCGCAGGCGGCGAGGGAGGGGACGAGGGCGAGGGCGAGCCAGGCGCGGGTCCTGGGCATGGAGGCCTCCGCCAGGCGCTACGCGAGGCGGGTGCCGACGCAAGTCCTCGCCGGCGCGCGCGCGTCCCTGGGAGTGCGACTCGATGCCGCAGGCGCCGACGGGAAGCGGTGGCCCGAGCTCACAGCGGCCGTCGGCTGTTCTGATGTCCACGTCCGGGCGCGCGGCTCGATGCTCCGATCCGCAGTGAGGCACCTGTCGCCCTCGCTCCGGCCGCTACGCGGCCTCCGCTCGGGGATGGCGCCACCGCTCGATCTGCTCGCAGATCAAGCGGTGAGCGCTGTCAGCCGCCGTGCCGGAACTCGACGACCTCGCCGTCCTGCATGACGTACGCCTTGCCCTCGAGGCGGAGCTTGTTCTGGTCCTTGGCGGCCTTCCAGCCGCCGCAGGCCTCGTAGTCGCTCCAGGAGACGACCTCGGCGCGGATGAACCCGCGCGCGATGTCGCTGTGGATCACCTTGGCGGCCTCGACGGCGGTGGCGCCCTTGGGGATCGTCCAGGCGCGGACCTCCTTGGGGCCGGCGGTGAGGAACGACTGCAGGCCGAGGAGCGCGTAGGAGAGGCGGATCACGCGGTCGCGGATCGGCTCGTCGAGGCCGAAGTCGGCCAGGAACGAGCGCTTGTCGGCCTCGTCGAGCTGCGCGACCTCGGCCTCGAGGCGCGCCTTGATCGGGATCGTCACCTCGTCGACGGGCCCCGATCCGACGTCGGCCGGCACGGGCGGCAGCCCGAGCGCCGCCGGGTCGGCGTCGTCGTCCATGTTCACGAGGGTGAGGATCGGCTTGAGCGTGAGGAACCCGTAGACCTGGAGCTTCTTCTGGTCGTCGGCCGGCAGCCCCTTCTTCAGCGGCACCCCCTCCTCGAGGCCGGGGCGGATGCGCTGGAAGAGCGCCAGCTCCTCCAGCTCCTCCTTCTGCGTCTTCGAGGGCTTCTTGGACGACTTCTCCAGCTTGTCGATCCGGCGCTCGACCATGGTCAGGTCCTGGACCACGAAGTCGGTGTCGAGGTCCTCGACGTCCTTCTTCCAGCTCTCGGCGGTGATCGCCCGCTCCTTGGGGTGCGGCACGGCCTCGCCCTTGAAGGCGCGGACGACGCGCACGAGCGCCTCCTGCTGGCGCACCTCGCCGAAGTACTTGTCGCCGCCGTAGGCGGCGAGGTCGACGAACTCCATGCGCGCCGGCGTGACCTTCTTCGGGTCGTAGTCCTTCGTCAGGCGCTCGAGCCGGGGGTCGGGCACGGCCACCTCGCGCCGGTGCTCCGGGCCGCCGCCCGAGAAGTCGGAGAGCGGCTCGGCCGCGCCGGTGAGCGCGTTGAACACGGTGGTCTTGCCCGAGAAGGCCGGGCCGATGATCGCGAGCTTCACGCGGGGAGCTTCCCTTCGGGTTCGGAGGCGGAGTCTGGCGGGGCGTCCGGGGGGGGCGCGCCGATCGGGACCGTCCCCTCGGGCGCCGGGCGCGGGCCGAGGCCGAGCGCCGGCGCGGGCGGGGGCGGGTCGGGGTCGGGGTCGCCGGCGAGCGCCTCGGGCGGGTCGTCGGCGAGCACCTCGGGCGGGTCGTCGGCGAGCACCTCGGGCGGGTCGTCGGCCAGCGGCGTCTCGGGGTAGCGGTCCTCGAGCGCCGGGGCGTCGTCGGGCGGCGGCGGCGGCGGGGCCTCCTCGCGGCGGCCGACGAGGGCGGCGAGGAAGATCCCCAGCTCGTACAGGCCCAGGAGCGGGATCGCCAGGAGCGACTGCGTGACCGGGTCGGGCGGGGTGAGGATGCCCGCGACGATGAACGCCAGCAGGATGCAGTAGCGGCGGTAGTCGCGGAAGTTCTGGGCCGAGACGAGGCCGATCAGGGCCAGGAAGGTCATGAACAGGGGCAGCTCGAAGATCACGCCGCACACGAGGCTCAGCGTGATCAGGAGCGACATGTAGCCCTGGATCGAGTACTGCGCGACCGCCACGTCGGCCGGGGCGTACGAGGCGAGGAAGCGCAGGCCGATGGGGATGAGCAGCAGGTAGCCGAAGAGGAAGCCGGTGAGGAAGGCGCCGTAGCTGAGCGGCCCGAACAGCCGCACCCACTTGCGCTCGTGCGGGTAGAGGGCGCGCGAGACGAACTTCCACAGCTCCCAGACGATGAGCGGCGCGGCCACGAACAGCGCGGCGACGACCGCCAGCTTGATGTAGGTGAGGAACACGTCCGTCGGGTTGAGGCTCTGCAGCTCGGCCTTGGGCACCTGCGCGTGCTGGTCGAGGAGCGGGCGCACGTCGCGCGCGACCTCGGCCCGCACCGCCTCGGCCTCGGCGCGGGCGGCGGCGAGGTCGGCCTCGAGGTCGTCCGCGGCCGCCCCCGCCGGCAGGGCGTCGAACGCCCGCTGCAGGGCCTCGAGCCGCAGGAGCGCCGCCGCCTGCCGGCGCTCGAGCGCCTCGAGCGCCTCGGCCGAGGTGGGCCGCGCCCGCTCGCGGGCGATCAGCCGGGCGCGCTCGACCTCCTCGACCTTGCGGGCCAGGACGTCGTCGCGCGCGACGGCGTCCGTCGCCGCCTGGACGCGGTCGGCCTCGAGGCGGGACCGAGCGTCGCGGCCCCTCGCCTCCTCGGCCAGCGAGCGGACCATGCGCTCGTGCGGGAGCTTGGCCAGCCACATGAGCCGGTCCTGGAAGGCCAGGCAGAACGCCAGCGCCAGGACCACCCACAGGACCGCCTTGAGGACGTGGCGGCGGAGCTCCTCGAGGTGCTCGCCGATCGACATGGGCTGATCGTCCGGGCGCTCGTCGCTCACCGCCGGGCACACTCCGCGGCCGCGAGTCTATCGCGGTCCGCCGCGGCGAGGAGGCGGAGCGTTCCCTCAGGCGGCGGACGCCGGCGAGCGCCCCCCGCGCGGCGCGGCGGCGAGCTCGTCCTGCGCGTCGAGAGGGGGGCGGCCGTCCGCGGGCGGGCAGGGGCGGTAGGCCCCGTCGGGCAGGAGCTCCCAGGCGAGGTGCGTCGCGGCCAGGTAGGGCTCGATGCCCTCGTCGAGGAGGCGCCGGCGCAGCGCCGGGTCGTCGAGGGCGGCGCAGGCCTCGACCCGCCGCAGGAGGTTGCGGGGCGTCCAGTCGGCCGAGCCGACGAGGGCGACCTCCTCGTCGCCAGCGCGCACGACGACGCACCGGCCGTGCTCGAGGAAGCGCCCGAGCACCGAGCGGACGCGGATCGTCTCCGAGAGGCCGGGCACCCCGGGGCGCAGGCTGCACATGCCGCGCACCACGAGGTCGACCGTCGCGCCGGCCTGGCTGGCGCGGTAGAGGGCGGCGATCACGACCTCGTCGGTGAGCGCGTTGAGCTTGGCGCACACCCGCGCCGGCGCGCCCCGGCGCGCCGCCGCGGCCGCGCGGTCGAGCAGGGCGACCAGCCGCTCGCGCAGGTCGAACGGACCGGCCCAGAGCGCCGTCGGCGGCTCGACCGCCGCGTCGCCGCCCAGGGCGGCGAACAGCAGCGCGACGTCGTGACCCACGCGCGGGTCGCAGGTGAGCAGGCTCCAGTCGGTCGTCGGCGCGAGCGGGTCCTGGTGGTAGTTCCCCGTGCCCAGGTGCACGTAGCGGCGGGTCTCGGCCCCCTCGCGCCGCTCGACGAGGAGGAGCTTGCCGTGGGCCTTTCGGCCCGGCTGGCCGTGGACCACGCGCGCCCCGGCGCGCTCGAGCCGCCGCGCCGCCTGCAGGTTGTGGCTCTCCGAGAAGCGGGCGCGAAGCTCGACGACCGCCAGGACCTCCTTGCCCGCCTGCGCGGCCTGGGCGAGCGCCTCGACGATCGGCGAGTCGGGGGTGGCGCGGTAGAGCGTCTGCCGGATGACCGTGACGTCGGGGTCGGCCGCCGCCTGCTGCACCAGACCGACCACGGGCGCGAAGGCCTCGAACGGGTGGTGCAGGAGCAGCGCCCCCTGCGCGCGGATCGCGCCGAGCAGGTCGGCCCCCCGCGCCACGGCGGGCGGGACGCGCGCCTCGAGGGGCGGGTGCTTGAGGTCGGCCCGGTCGACGCGCTGGTAGATCGCCTCCAGCCGCCGCAGGTCGATCGGGCCGTCCACGCGGTAGAGGTCGCGCGCGTCGAGGCCGACCTCGTCGAGGAGCAGGCGCTGGAGGTCCTCGGGGCAGCCGGCGGCCAGCTCGAGGCGCACCGGCTCGCCGGTCTCGCGCTGCGGCAGCTCGTCCTCGACGGCCTGGCGCAGGTTCTCCGGCCCCGCCTCGTCGAGCTGCAGCTCGCTGTTCCTGGTCACGCGGAAGGGCCAGGTCCCGGTCAGCTCCATCCCCTCGAACAGCTCGTGGCCGAAGCCGGCCACCAGCGTGGCCAGGAGGACGAAGTCCCACGGCCGGCCGCTCAGGTGGGGCGGCACGTGGAGGACGGTCGGCAGGGCGCGCGGCACCTGCACGAGCGCCACGGCGCGGTCGTGGTGGCGCCCGAGCCAGTCCTGCCCGCGCAGCGTGAGCAGGTAGGAGAGGCGCCGGTTCTGCACGCGCGGGAAGGGGTGCGTCGGGTCGAGGCGGATCGGCGTGAGGAGCGGCGCGACCTCGTGCACGAAGGTGTGGCGCGCCCACTCGCGCTCGGCCGGGGCGAGGTCGCCCGGGCCGCGCAGGCGGATCCCCTCGGCGGCCAGCGCCGGCAGGAGCGAGCCGGAGAGCAGGGCGTACTGCGCCTCGACCAGGGCCTGGGCGCGGCGCGCGACCTCCTCGAGCGCCTGGGCGGGCTCGAGGGCGTCGGGCCCGTCCTTGCCCAGCCCGCGGGCGGCGCGCTGGCGCAGACCCGCGATGCGGATCTCGAACAGCTCGTCGAGGTTCGCCGCGAGGGCGACGAGCGCGCGCAGCCGCTCGAGCAGGGGCAGGCCCGGGTCGCGCGCCTGCTCCAGCACCCGGCGGTTGAACTCGAGCAGGCTCAGGTCCCGGTTCAGGAAGTGGCCGGGGTCCTCGAGGCGGGTCACGATCTCTCCCGGCCAGGAGCATACGAAGCCGGCGGCGCCCGGAGAATAAAGGCCGCGCGGCGGTGTGGTATCAGGTCGAGGCATGACGCCTTCCACCCCACCCGTCCGGGTCGCCGTCGTCGGCTCGGCCGGCTACGTCGGCGGCGAGCTCCTGCGCCTGCTCCTGGGTCACCCGCAGGTCCGGGTCGTGCGCGCCGCATCGCGCAGCCACGCCGGGCAGCGGCTCGACCGGGTGCACCGCCACCTGCGCGGGGCCACCGACCTGACGTTCACGGCCGACGGTCCGGCCGAGGCCGCGGACGACGCGGACGTCGTCTTCCTCGCGCTCACCCACAAGGAGAGCCTGGCGGCCGTCGAGGGCCTGCGCGCGCGCCTCGACGCGCCGGGCGCCCCGCTCGTGATCGACATGGCCGGCAGCTTCCGCCTGGGCGACCCGGCCCGCTACGGCGAGGCCTACGCGCACGAGCACTCGGCGCCCGACCTCCTGCCGCGCTTCGTCTACGCCTTGCCCGAGCTGGCGGGCGACCTGCGCGGGGCGCGGCTGATCTCGTCGCCCGGCTGCTTCGCCACGGCCGCCGCCCTGGCCGCCGCGCCGCTGGCCCGCTCGGGCCGGGTCCGCGGGACGATCGTCCTCAACGGGGTGACCGGCGCCTCGGGCAGCGGCGCGCAGCCCAAGGACACGACGCACTTCCCCATGCGCGACGGGAACCTCAAGGCCTACCGCGTGCTGTCGCACCAGCACGAGCCCGAGGTGCAGCAGACGGTCGACCGCTACGCGGCGACGGGCTCGTGCGCGCGGGCGCGGCCGGGCGAGGTCAGCGCGGCGCCGCTCCACCCGGTGCTCCTCACCACGCACTCGGCGCCGATCACGCGCGGGATCTACATGACGGCCGCGGCGGAGCTCGCCTCGGCCGACGACGGCCCGGCGGTGCTCGACGAGGTGCGCCGCGCGTACGAAGGCGCGCGCTTCGTGCGCCTGCTCGACGAGCCGCCCGAGCTCAAGGGGCTCGCCGGGACCAACTTCGCCGACCTGCACGTCGCCGCGCGCGGCCGGCACGTGGTCGTCACCTGCGCGATCGACAACCTGATGAAGGGCGCCGCCGGCCAGGGCGTGCAGGCCATGAACCTGGCGCTCGGGCTCGAGGAGGGCGCGGGGCTGGGGTTCCTGGGGCTGACGCCCTGAGCCTCGAAGAGAGCTCACAACAGAGGAGCAGAGGGAGCAGAGGGCGCCCTCCCGCGGCAGGGCGCGCACCTTCTGCGTTGCTCACCCTCCGGCCCTTCGTATCCGTCTCCGAGAAGCCTCAGGCGAGACCTCGCTCAGCCCAGGCAGTGATCGACCACGGAGGGCACGGAGGGCAGGAGAAGGGTTTCCTTTCCCGAGCTCTTTCCGGGGAGCACGACGTCCTCCTCCTGAATTCCCTCCCCATGATCTTCCTGAGGGCGCCGCGCGGAGGGCCCAGCCCGGGACCCTGAGCTAACCGAGCCAGGGACTTACCACGGAGGTACGGAGGACACGGAGAAGATCCTGGGGCCCTCTGCTTCCTCTGCTCCTCTGTTGTGATCCATGTCTTTCCCCGCCCACGCGTTACGGCGCGCACGACGACGCGCCTGACGCATTTTCCCGAACCACGACAACCCCGCCGTCCGGATCCGGGAAGCTTGGGCCTCTCCTGCAGTCGGGAGTCACAAGCCCATGCGCCTGAAACTCGCCGTCCTCCTGCTCGCCCTCGCCAGCCCGGCCCTGGCCGCGCCGTTCGTCGAGCGGACCCTCCAGGAGTTGCCGCCGGAGATCGGCACCGACGCGGTGCTGGTCGTCGTGAGCGACAAGCCCGGCGCCGTGCGCTGGGGCACGAACGGCTGGCGGGTGCCGGCGCAGCCCTGGCCGGCGGACACGCGGCAGGTCGACGCAGGCGCGGTCGAGACGCGGCTCACGGGCCCGACGATCGACGGCCGCTACCGCGCGCACCTCGGCCCCTTCCGCCAGGGGGTGAGCTCGCTGGAGATGGTCCTGCGCCACGACGACGGGTCGTGGGGCTCGCTCCAGGGCCGCGACGCGCGGGTGGCCGTGCGGGCAGGCGCCCCGAACCGGCGGCGCCCGATCACGATCGGCCGCGGCCCCTGGCTGGGGAAGTCGGGGCGGCTCGACCTCTACGAGGAGTTCCAGGACTGGGAGCACGCCGACTGCCGCGGCGTCGACCCGGCCGACGACGCGCGCTCCTTCGGCGACGGCAAGGACGCCAGCCGCGACCTGATCGCCTTCTACAGCCGCCGCGAGGGCGACGCCCTCTACCTGCGGGCCGACCTCCTCGACCTGGGTCTCGGCGACGAGCGCCACGCCCTCGACCTCGTCGTCCTCGTCGACTGCGCCCCGGGCGGGCAGACGGCGCTCCCCGACTTCGTCCACGGCCGGACCGCCTTCGGCTGGGACCTGGCGATCACGGTCGACCATGCGGCGGCCGCGCGCGTGCGCGACGCGCAGTGGCGCGACGTGGGCGGGTTCCTCGGCGCCTACTTCAGGAGCGACCTCGACGCCGTCGAGCTCGGCGTCTCGCTCGAGGCCCTGCGCAAGGCCGGCTGGGACGGCCAGCGCCGCCTCGGCTTCGCCGTCTACACGCTGAAGAAGGGCGACCCCAGGATCGCCGACGCCTTCCGCGAGGCGTCGCTCGACGACGGCCGCCTCGACACGCTCACCTTCGAGGACCACCTCGGCGGCACGGCCAAGTACTCGGTGATCCTCCACGGCAACCAGGCCGTGCAGCCCATGTCGTGGGTCCACGACCTCGTCGAGTCGCGCAGCACGCTCACGCCCGGCGGCAACCCGACGGGCTACCTGCGCGCGCTCGACGCGCACGAGCTCCTGCGCATGCCGGCGAACATCAACATCAGCGCCACGCTGGCCGCCTCGGCCGAGTGGGGCGCGCGGGCGTTCAACGACCGGATCCGCCGCTTCCTCGACGGCAAGCCCGAGACCGGCCAGGGGGCGCTCCTCGGCGGCGTGATCGCCGAGCACATCATGCCCTACTTCGAGAACGCCCTCGCCCCGCACGGCGGCGCCGGCGCCAACGCGGCCGCCGTGCGCCTCAAGGACGAGGCGCTCGATCGGATCTACGGCGGGCCGCCGCGGAGCGTCTTCTGGATCCCCGAGCGCGTCGTGCGCGGGAGCACCTTCCAGGACGTGCTCACCGACGCGCGCGGCCGCCCGACCGGCTACCGCTACACGGTCGTCGACCAGACGACGCACCTGACGCGCTGGTACGGCCACGCCGACGCGCACGGGAAGAACGGCTTCAAGATCAACCGCATCAACGGCGTCTCCTGCTTCATCATCAACGACGATGCCGACCAGTGGAAGTTCGCCAACACCGACGGCGGCCTGTGGGTGTGGACGCGCCGTGACCTGGTGAAGAAGGCGCTCGACCCCGACCAGGAGCAGCTCACGCTCGTCTTCGACGACTGGGAGGCCTTCAGCGGGCGCTCGTTCACCTCGTTCGGCGTCGGCAACGACAACCCGGACAACTACGAGCGCGGCCTGCGCTGGCTGGCCAACCACCCCTGGGTGCAGGTGGTCACGCTCGAGGAGATCACCACCTGGGGCTGGCGCGAGGTCGACCGCGGCCACCGCCCCGACCTGGCGATCGAGACCTACGACTGGCTGCGCCACGCGACCGAGGAGAGCTACCACCACTGGTACTACGGCTCGCCGCAGGAGGAGTCGTTCGTGAACACGCGGCCCGAGCGCGTCCCTGGCGTGCAGGTGCCCAAGGCCTACGGCGAGGTCCACCGCCCCGGCACGCTCCTGGGCGACATCTGGGCCAACGTCGCCCGCGCCCCGGCCAACCGGGTGCGCGACCTCGCCGAGGCCGTGTTCCTCGTGACCATGTACGAGACGGCCTGGCACGACGAGGACATGAACGACTACCTGCCCAAGACGGCGTCGGGCGACTACCGCTTCCCCGACACGACCTGGGACCCGATCGCCGGCTGGGCCCGCGCCATGCACAGCCGCGTCGGCGACGCCTCGATCGCGGCCCACGCCGCGCGCTGGGCGGCGAGCCCTCCGTCGGGCGTGCGCGTGTGGAAGGTCGACGCCGACGAGGACGGCGAGGACGAGTACGTCGTCGCCGACGGGCGCGCCTTCTACGTGTTCGAGGACGACGGCGCGCGGCTCATGCTCGCCGCCGTGCGCGCGCCCGACGGCCGCGCCGACACGTTCGTCGCCGGCCTCCTGCCCTGCCCCGGCGACGAGGCGCGCCGCGACCGCGAGACGGAGCGCGAGGACGGCCCGGTCCGGCCCCACGGGCTGGTCGACTGGTGGGCCACCGGCCGCGGCTCGCGCTACGTCAACGAGACCTACCGCGCCGAGGCGCTCGCGGACGGCTGGCGCTTCACCTCGCCCGACGGCCTCGTGCGCAAGACCGTGCGGCTGTCGCAGGGCCGCCTCACGGTCGAGTACGACGTCGCGCCGGCCGCCGGCACGCTCAGCGTGCGCACGGGCCTGGCGCCGGCGACCCTCGACCTGTTCATGGGCCAGGCGCTGACGACGACGACCCGCGCCGACGGCGCCGTCGTGGCCGAGTCGGGCCGCGTGAAGGTGGCGCTCGCGCCGCGGGCAGGCGCGCAGATCAACGCCTTCGCCGCGTTCGGCGGCAAGGGCCCGCGCGGGACGGCCTTCGCGCACCAGGTCGAGGTGCAGGGGCAGGGGCGGTTCGGCTTCGTGCTGGAGCCGGAGCTCCGGTAGCTCACAGCGGCCGTCGCTTGTTCTGCTGTCCACGTCCGGGCGCGCGGCTCGATGCTCCGATCCGCAGTGAGGCACCTGTCGCCCTCGCTCCGGCCGCTTGCGCGGCCTCCGCTCGGGGATGCGCGCCACCGCTCGACCTGCTCGCTTCGCTCGCAGATCGAGCGGTGAGCGCGATCAGCGCCGGCGGCAGCACCCGTCGCGGCACGCGCACGCGTCGCCCTCGGCGCAGCGGTCGGGCGTCAGCCCCTGCCCGGCGCAGAGGCACGTGACCCCGAACGAGCCGACATTCGGGCAGCAGAGCACCGGCGCCGCGGCGGCCTCCGGCGCGCGCTCGTCCGCTCCCTGACAGCCGCCCAGGAGGAGGACCGCCAGGGCCAGGAGGAGCGCGCGGTGCATCGCTGGCTCTCCCGGGCGCTCGAGGAGCGCTGTTACGACATACGACGGTGCGTGCCGCCCGTCTGCTCGATGTCCACGCCCTCCTCGAGCAGCTTCTCGCGGTAGGCGGTGTAGCCGCCCTCGAAGAAGCGCGCGCCGCCCTCGCCGTCGAAGTGCAGCACGTGCGTGGCGAGGCGGTCGAGGAAGAAGCGGTCGTGGCTGATCACGAACACGCAGCCGGGGAAGGCGCCCAGCGCCTCCTCGAGCACCTGCATGGTCGTGAGGTCCAGGTCGTTGGTCGGCTCGTCGAGCAGCAGCAGGTTGCCGCCGGTCTTGAGGGTCTTCGCCAGCTGCACGCGGTTGCGCTGCCCGCCCGAGAGCTGGCTCATGAGCTTCTGCTGGTCCGGCCCGCGGAAGTTGAACAGGCTCACGTAGGCCCGCGCGTTCATCTTCCGCTGCCCGAGCTGGACCTCGTCCTGGCCATCGGAGATCTCGTCGTAGACCGACTTGGTCGGGTCGAGCGCCTCGCGGCTCTGGTCGACGTAGCACGTCTCGACCGTGGGGCCGATGTGCACCTTGCCCGCGTCGGGCTGCTCCTGGCCCACGAGGAGGCGGAAGAAGGTCGTCTTGCCGGCGCCGTTGGGGCCGATCACGCCCACGAAGGCGCCGGGCGGGATCTCGAACGACAGGTCCGAGAACAGCGTCCGGCCCTCGAAGCCCTTCTTCACGCCGTCGACGCGCAGGACGTCCTGGCCCAGCCGGTTGCCCGGCGGGATCACGAGCTGGATCGCGCCCTCGGCCTCGTCGCGGTCGAGCTCCGCCTTGAGCTTGTCGAAGTTCGCCACGCGCGCCTTGCTCTTGGCCATGCGCGCGCGCGGGCTCTGGCGGATCCACTCCAGCTCGCGCTTGAGCATGCGCTTGCGGGCGGCCTCCTGCTTCTCCTCGTCGCGCAGGCGCGAGGCCTTGGCCTCCAGGTAGGTCGAGTAGTTGCCCTCGTAGGGGTAGCCGCGGCCGCGGTCCATCTCGAGGATCCACTTGGCCACGTGGTCGAGGAAGTAGCGGTCGTGCGTGATCGCCACGACCGTGCCCGGGTAGTCCTCGAGGTACTTCTCCAGCCACTGCACCGTGTCGGCGTCGAGGTGGTTCGTCGGCTCGTCGAGGAGCAGGAGCTGCGGCTGGGCGAGCAGCGTCTGGCAGAGCGCCACGCGCCGCTTCTCGCCGCCCGAGAGCTTGGTCACGTCGGCGTCGCCGGGCGGCGTGCCCAGGGCGTGCATGGCCTGCGCGACCTTGCGGTCGATCTCCCAGGCGCCCTTGGTCTCGATCTCGTTCTGCACGCGCTCGAGCTCGTCGAGCGCCTTCTGCATGTCGTCGGCGTCGAGCTCGGGGTCGGCCAGCTTCTCGTTGAGCTTGTCGAACCGCTCCAGCAGGGCCTTGATCGGCGCGACGGCCTTGTCGATGTTCCCGCGCACGTCGAGCGACGCGTCGAGCGTCGGCTCCTGCGGCACGTAGCCGATCTTCACGTTGTCGGCGACCTTGGCCAGGCCGTCGAACTCCTTGTCGGCCTGGGCCATGATCCGCAGGAGCGTGCTCTTGCCCGAGCCGTTGGGCCCGACGACGCCGATCTTCGCCCCGTGGTAGAAGGCGAGCGTGATGTTGTCGAGCACGACCTTGCCGTCGTAGCCCTTGGTCAGGTTGCGCAGCGTGCAGATGAACTCGGCCATAGGCCCGCAAGTGTAAGGCAAGCCGGCCGCCCGCCAAGGCCCTGGTCCGTTCAGCCCGGCGTGAGCACGTACGCGATCCGGTCGAAGCCGGCGAAGCGCATCTCGCGGCGCCGGAGCTGCTCGGCGCTGAACCAGGTCGCCTCGCCGGCGAGCGGGTCGAAGACGAGGAACGAAGGCGCCCCGGCCTCGTCGTGGCGCACGGCCGTGGCCATGACGGCGTGGCCGCCGCCGCCCTCGCCGGGGGCGAAGACGCGCGAGACGACGAGCGGCACCGCCCGCCCCTGCGCGAGGTTCGCCTCGATCAGCGCCAGGGCGTCCTCGAGCGGCTCGCCGCGGTGCGTGCGGTAGGTGAGCCCCGTGAAGGCGGCCACGTCGTTGAGCGGCCGGGTGACCTCGATCCCCCAGCCGTCCTGGGAGGCGCGCGGCGCGGGGCCGCCGGCGTAGCGCAGGAGCACGTCGCGCTGCTCCTCGGCCAGGGCCGGGTTCATGGCCATGGGGTCGTGGTCGTCGGCGCCGGTGACGTCGGGGTTGGCCTGCCGGGTGCGCAGGGCGTAGACCGGGTCGTACTCGGCGCGCAGCGCCTGCGCCGTCGTCGGCACGCAGGAGTCGGAGAACTGCTGCCGCAGGGCCGGGCCGGCCTCGCCCGGCGGCGTCAGGCGGGTGCTCGCCGCGATCCAGGCCGGGTCGCGCCCGTCGAGCTCGCCCGCGAGCCAGGCCACGTCGTCGACGCCGTTCGAGGCGGCCAGGGCCTTGAGGAGCTGGTCGCGCACGGCGGGCTGGCCGGCGAAGCGCGCCAGGAGGGCGTCGAACGCCGCCCGGTCGGCCGGGGGCAGGGCCGCGTAGGCGGGGAGCACGCGCGACGCCTGGTGCGCGCCGAGCGTCGCCGGGGCGGCCGCCGCCACGGCCGCCGCCAGGCGCTCCCCCGGCGCCGGCTGCCGCGCGCGCAGCGGCTCGCCGAGCAGGTGGTGGCGCAGGAGCTCGGTCGCGCCGTGCGAGTCGTCGGCCCGCGCGGGCGACGAGGACGCGATCAGGCAGGCGAGCAGGAGGACGAGGGTCGGGCGGGTCACGCGCGGCGATCAGCACCGCGCGGGCCAGGGCGTAACGCCCGCGCGGGCGGGCGCACGCGTCTGCGGGGCGTCCGCCCGCGGACCGGTCCGCCCGGATCCGGTCCGGACGTCAGCGCGGGCGGGCCGCCGCGCTCAGGGCGCGGACCTCGCGCACCTTGGTGAGGAAGGAGAGGATCGCCGGCAGGTCCTCGCGCACGTAGGCGCGGTCGGCGAGGGCCTCGACCCAGGCCAGGAGCGCCGGTCGGTCGCCCGCCTGCACGCGCAGGGCGCGCGCGAGGTCGGCGCGCGCGGCGTCGTCGATCACGCCCGCCTTGGTGCGCTCGCGCGCGCGGTCGAAGGCCACGATGCACAGGTCGAGCGCCTCGAGCGGCACCCCGGCCTGGCGGAGCTGCTCGGCCATGGCCAGGGCCCCCTCGCCCGCCAGCGCCGGCGCGAGGCCGCCCGGGGCCGCGCCACGCACCCCGCCCGCGAGGGCCTCGGCGGGGGTCAGGGCCAGGAGGCGGGCGCGGTCGGTCGACGACGGCTCGGAGGTCACGGGCGGGCTCCCAGGGGCGGGCGGCGGCGGGGCGGCGGGCGTCGTCGCGACGCGCGACACGGGCGGCGGCGGCGGGTCCTCGCCGGGGCAGCCGGTGAGGAGGGCGAGCGCCAGGAGGGCGGGGCCGAGGCGCGTCACGCCCCGGCCCGCGGGACCATCACCGTGTCGAGGAGGTTCCAGCCGGCGATGTTCAGCTGCTGGCTCCTGATCCGCTCGGCCGCCACCCACTCCGAGCGCCCGTCCCAGGGGTCGAAGATGAGGAACTCCGGCTGGCCCTTGGCGTCGCGACGCACGCTCGTGGCCATGATCGCATGCCCGCCCGAGGCGATCGGGTCGGAGATCCCGAGCGGCACGACCCGACCCTGGCCGAGGTGCTCCTCGAGCAGGGAGATCGCGCGCTCGGGGTCGATCGGGTCGTCGAACCCGCCCACCTGCTCGAAGCGCAGCCCGGTGTGCCGGTTCATGCCGTGCAGGGCGTCGAGCCACGGCCCGTCGCCCAGCCCGCCGCCGCCGCGCTCGCCGCGCGGGACGGCCACGCCCCCGTGGGTCTCGAGGATCGCGCGCTGCTCGTGGGCGAAGGTCGCGTTGCCGTCGGCCGGAGCGTCGGTCACGTCGGCGTTGCCCTGCCGCGTGCGCAGGGCGTAGACCGGGTCGTACTCGCCGCGCAGCGCCTGGACGGTCGTCGCCGCGCACGAGTCCTGGAACTGCTGCATGACGCCCGGGCCGGCGTCGGCCGCCGTGAGGCGCGTGTTGGCCGCGATCCACGCCGGGTCCTTGCCCGCGAGCTCGCCCGCGAGCCACGCGATCTCGTCGACCGAGCTGCCCGCCGTCAGCGCCCGCAGGAGCTGGTCGCGGACGGCCGGCTCGCCGGCGTGGCGCGCGAGCAGGGCGTCGAACGCCCGCTGGTCCTCGGGGCTCAGCGCGTCGTAGGCGGGCAGGACGCGGTCGCGCTGGTGCGCGCCCATGGCGGAGGG